>JAAXXS010000188.1:0-1833 GCA_013334395.1 Holophagaceae bacterium
GCGCTCTCGATGGGGAAGGGGCTCGGGCCCGCTTTTTCCCAGTGGGTCTCCAGCACCATGGTGGTGCGGGTCGTGACCATGGGGCCAAGCATGCGGATGCGGCGCAGGCGCTCGGCGATGCCCGCGGGGGTCTCCGCCACGATCTTGAGCAGCAGGGCGTCCTCGCCGGCGATGGTGTGGGCCTCCAGGATGTCGGGTTCGTCCTCCAGGGCCTTGATGAAGCGCTGCTCGATGGCCTCGTTGTTGTCCTTGTAGCGCACCGCCACGAAGGCCACCGTGGGCTTGTTCACGGCGGCGGGCTTGACCCGGGCCGCGTAGCCTCCCAGCACCCCGTCCGCCTCCAGTCGCTTCACGCGGTCGATGATCGTGGGGCGGCTCACGCCCAGGCGCTCGGCCAGTTCCGCGTGGCTCATGCGGCCATCCTGCTGGAGCAGGGCCACCAGCCGGCGGTTGAGGTCGTCTTCCATCAGCAGCTTCGCCATGCCTGGCTCCGGACAAGAGGGTTGGGGGATCGCCCGAACAGTATGCCAGCGGATTTGACCGGATGCATGACGACCCGTCAATCGCCCCTGGGGACCCCAGAACCGATTAAACTGGGCGTCGAGGTGTCCATGGACTTTGCCCGCCCCTTCACCGACCAGAGCTTCTTCCTCATCGCGGGGCCCTGCGTCATCGAGAGCCGCGAGCACAGCCACTTCATGGCTTCGAGCCTGCGGGACCTCGCCGAGGCCCGGGGCATTCCCTTCATCTTCAAGGCCAGCTTCGACAAGGCCAACCGCACCAGCCTCGACAGCCACCGGGGGCCGGGCATGGAGGGCGGCCTCGACATCCTCGCGGAGGTGCGCAGCCGCTATGGCGTGCCGGTGCTGACGGACGTGCACGAGAGCAACCAGTGCGCCCTGGCGGCCCAGGCCGTGGACGTGCTCCAGATCCCGGCCTTCCTCTGCCGACAGACGGACCTGCTGATGGCCGCCGCCGCCACGGGCCGCACCGTGAACCTGAAGAAGGGCCAGTTCCTCGCCCCCTGGGATCTGCAGCATGGCGTGGAGAAGCTCAAGTCAGTCCCGGGCCACGGCGAGGTGTGGGTGACCGAGCGCGGCTCCACCTTCGGCTACGGCAACCTGGTGGTGGACTTCCAGAGCTTCCCGCACCTGCGCAAGACCGGCTGCCCCGTGATCTTCGACGCCACCCACAGCGTGCAGAAACCCGGCGCCCTGGGGAAGGCCACCGGCGGCGCCCGGGAGATGATCCCCGCCCTGGCCCGCGCCGCCGCCACCGTGGTGGACGGGTTCTTCTTCGAGGTCCACGACTGCCCCGAGAAGGCCCACAGCGACGGCGCCAACGCCCTGCGCCTGGATCAGTTCGGTGACCTGCTCGACCAGCTGCTGGCGCTCTGGCGCATGGGCCGCGTGGCTGCGCTGCAGGACCCTGCGGGCAAGTGATGGGCCCGGTCCTGAAGGCCGGGCGGGGCCTCGAGCTGCGCCCTCTGCACCTGCGGGATGCCAAGGCTCTGTTCGCCCTCATCGAGACCAACCGGGAGCGACTGCGCCAGTGGCTGCCCTGGCCCGATGCCAACCGCAGCGTGCTGGACTCCCGGGCCTACGTCCTGCGCGTCCGGGCCCAGGCCCGCCTCGGCGTGGCCCGGTCCTACGGCCTCTGGTCCGCGGACCGGCTCGTGGGGGTCGCCGGGTTTGTGTGGATCGATCCCGTCAACCGCAGCGCCGCCATCGGCTACTGGCTGGCCCGCGAGGCCGAGGGCCAGGGCCTCATGACCCGGGCCGTCACCGCCCTGCTCCGGCACGGCTTCCGGGACCTGAAGCTGAACCGCATCGA
>JAAXXS010000188.1:1933-5022 GCA_013334395.1 Holophagaceae bacterium
CCGTCAACCGCAGCGCCGCCATCGGCTACTGGCTGGCCCGCGAGGCCGAGGGCCAGGGCCTCATGACCCGGGCCGTCACCGCCCTGCTCCGGCACGGCTTCCGGGACCTGAAGCTGAACCGCATCGAAATCCGCGCCGGCATCCGCAACCGCCGCAGCCGCGCCATCCCCGAGCGCCTGGGCTTCCGCCGCGAAGGCACCCTCCGCCAGGCCGAGCGCCTCGCCGACCGCTTCGTCGACCACGCCGTCTACGGCCTCCTGGCCGACGAGTGGCGGGCTTCCAATGCACTCATTCAATAAGTGAAAGATAAAAATTCACCGCCAAGGCACCAAGACACCAAGAAGAGCAGAACCACTGCCTTTTCGGTTCTTGGTGTCTTGGTGCCTTCTCGCTATCGGCCAAGCCGATACGCGAGATATACAGAAACCTGGTGGCAGCTCTTGACCTGGCCTTTAGCTCACTCCGCACCCGCGGCGTAGGTGAGGTTCAGGAGGGCCATGGCGCGGGTGACCTTGCCGACGCTGTTCTTGGTGGTGTCGGTGTACTGGATGCCGCGGCGCTCCAGGGCCTCGTAGTCGAAGTTGCCGTCGCCGCTAAGGTCGAAGCAGAGGGCGCCGTCCTTGATCCAGTCGGTGCGGATGGAGTAGCCGGGCGAGGGCACGGCGCTGACGATGACATCGGCCATGCGGATGAACCCCTCCAGGTGCTCCTTGTTGGTGTTCGCGTGGCAGAGGATGGGCGTGGCCTTGAGGTTGGCCACCATGGCCGTCAGCGGCCGGCCGATGCGCAGGCTGTCGTTGATCACCAGCACGGTCTTGCCCGCCAGCCAGCCGTCCCCGTAGCCCCGCTTCAGGGTCTTCACGATGGCCCGGGCCGTGCAGGGCGTCATGCAGCGGTGCTGGGTGCCGTCATCCATGCGCTTCCGGTACTTGTTCAGGAAGCCGATGTTGATGGCATGGAGGCCCTCGATGTCCTTGCTGGGATCCACCAGGTCCATGACCTCGTCGTCCTTGATCTCGGGGTAGCGCAGCGGATAGAAGATGAACACGCCGTGGGTCTTCTCGTCCTGGTTGAGCCGGGCCACCAGCTTCACCATCTGCATGCCGTTCTCGACGCGGAGGTCGGCGGCGTTGATGCCCACGTCCTCGCAGTCTTTCATGAGCCAGCGCTGGTAGGTGACGCTGCCCTGGTCCTGGCTGCCGAGGATGACGCCCAGCCCCGGAGCGAAGCCCAGCTTCTTGACGTTGGCCTTCACCAGCTCCAGGTAGTGGCGGGTCGTGTCATGGCAGTCCAGTCTTCCGGTCAGGGTCGTCGGCATTCAGCACCTCGGGGACCAGTCTAGCGAAACCCCAGGAATCGGAGGCGGGGGCCTATCCTGGAGGCATGCGTCCCGCCAAGCCCAGCCCCCGCGACTTCCAGACGAGGCTCCGCGCCGCCTATCCTGACGCCAAGTGCGCGCTGGACCACGCGGACCCCTTCCAGCTGGTGGTGGCCACGATCCTCAGCGCCCAGTGCACGGACGCCCGGGTGAACCTCACCACGCCCGCCCTCTTCGCCCGCTTCCCGGATGCGGCGAGCCTGGCGGCGGCCCGCGTCGAAGACGTGGAGGTCCTCATCCGCTCGACGGGCTTCTACCACAACAAGGCCCGCAACCTCATCGGCCTGGGGCAGGCCCTGATCGCCCGCCACGGCGGTGAGGTCCCCGCGGATCCCGCGGCCCTGGGCGCCCTGCCCGGCGTGGGGCAGAAGACCGCCAACGTGGTGCTGGCCAACGCCTTCGGTGTGCCGGCCCTGGCCGTGGACACCCACATCTTCCGGGTGGCCCGCCGCCTGGGACTGTCCAAGGCCCCCACCCCCGAGAAGGTCGAGGCCGATCTCTGCCGCGCCTTCCCCCGCGAGGACTGGATCGAGCTGCACCACCAGCTCATCTTCCACGGCCGCCGCACCTGCGACGCCCGCCGCCCGGACTGCGCCGGGTGCCCGGTGCTGGACCTCTGTCCCACGGGCCTCGGGACGGTCAAGGACCCTCACCTGGGCGTGAAGCTCGCTGCCGTGACGGCCGCGCCCCGGCCGGCGCCCTCGGCGGCCGAGGCCCTGGCGCCGGGCCAGCTGGTTCCCCAGCGCATCATCAGTCTGGTGCCCTCGGTGACAGAGCTGCTGGTGCAGTGGGGACTGGCCGCGCGGCTGGCCGGGAGGTCCCGCTACTGCATCGAGCCCCGCTGGATCCGCAACACCGTGCCCGCCGTGGGGGGCACCAAGGATCCGGATCTCGGGCGCATCCGGGACCTGGCGCCGGATCTGGTGATCCTCGAGCGGGACGAGAACCCCAAGGCCGTGGCGGACGCCCTGGACGCCCTCGGCATCCCCTGGCTGGCCCTGGAGATCCACACGGCCCAGGACTGCGCCGCGGCCCTGCGCCTGCTGGGCGCGCGCCTGGGCGTGCCGGAAGCCGCGGAGACGCGCGCCGCCGCCCTGGAGGCCCACCTGAAGGGCCGCCGCCGCAAGGGACCCCGCGCCCTGGCCCTCATCTGGGCCTCGCCCTGGATAAGCTCCGGACCCGACACCTACGTGGGCGACCTCCTGAAGCAGGGTGGCCTCACGCCCATCGGCCCCGACCGCTATCCCGTCCTGTCCGAGGAGGACCTGGAGGCCCTGACACCCGAGGTGATCCTGCTCCCCACGGAGCCCTACCGCTTCAACCGCCGCCACCAGGCCGCCCTGCAGAAGCGCTTCCCTGAAGCCCGGGTGGAGCTCGTCGATGGCCAGGCCCTCACCTGGTACCTGAGCCGCACCGAACAAGGCCTCGACCTCGTCCGGGACCTGGCGGGGCTGAAATAGGAAACAGAAAAAACACCGCCAAGGCGCCAAGAAGCCAAGAAGCCAAGAACTGATCATCCATTCAGTTCTGCTTTGCTTGGCGCTCCTGGCGTCTTGGCGGTGAATCCTTTCCCTTTTGGCCTCAGCCTAGTTGATCCGCCGCTCGCGACCCTTCCACTCCTTGTCGCGGAGCAGGAACTTCTGGATCTTGCCGGTGGAGGTCTTGGGCAGGCCGCCGAACTCGATGTGCCGGGGCAGCTTGAAGTTCGCCA
>JAAXXS010000337.1 GCA_013334395.1 Holophagaceae bacterium
AGGTAGACGGCGATGCCCGCGAGGATCAGGAGGCTGATCCAGAAGGCGCCAGGGGCGTTGGTGACGCCGGACTTGTCGACGCCCCAGATGAACCGGGTGAGCTGGTACTTCACCTCGTAGAAGGCGAATGCGGCGAAGACCAGGCCCACCAGGGCCTCACCTGCGATGAGGCCCGCGGCCAGCAGCACGCCGTTGTTCTCAGCGCGCACCTTCTGGGCTTCGTTGAGGCCGCGCTTCGCACCGACCATCTCGACGACGCCCTTGATCAGGCCGCCCAGAAAGATGGCGAAGGTCGTCTCCAGGGGCAGATACATGCCCACGGACACCAGCATGGGACTCTTCACCTGCATGAGGATGAAGGCGAGACCCATCATCATGCCGACGATGATCAGCGGCCAGGCCATCTTGCCTTCCACGATGCCGCGGCTGAGCAGGGCCATGAGGCCCGCCTGGGGGGCCGCCAGCTGCTTGGAGCCGAAGCCGGCGTCGAGCGAGAGCACTGCCTTCTTCTGGTCCGCAGGCAGCTGCTTCACCTGGTCTAGCGTGTAGGTCTTGCCGTCGGGGGCCGTCACCAGCTGCACCTGCTGGGCCGTGAGCTCCGCGATGCGCTTGGTGCCCTGGGCGGAGATGTCACCCTCGTGCAGCACCATCAGGGGAATGAACAGCACGGCGGAGGCCAGGGCCACACCGAGGAGGTCGCCCATCTCCATGCGCCAGGGGGTGCCGCCCAGGATGTGCCCGGCCTTGAGGTCCTGCAGCATCTCGCCGGCGACGGCGGCGCTGACGCAGACCACGGCAGCCACGCCCAGCACAGCGGCGACGCCCTCCCGGCCCTTGACGCCGAGGACCACCATCACGAGGGCGGTGATCACCAGTGCCGTCAGGGTCAGGCCGGAGATGGGGTTGTTGCTCGAACCCATGATGCCGACGAGGTAGCCGCTGATGGCTGAGAAGAAGAAGCCCAGGATCACCACCACCAGGGCCGCCACGAGGGAGACCAGGGGGCTCACCAGGAAGATGCGCCAGGTGATGAGGAAGGTCACCAGGGCGGCGAAGCCCAGGCCGAACAGGACGTAGGTGAAGGGGAGGTCCTTGTTGACGCGGTCCACCTCGTGCTCACCAGCGGCGGCCTTCTTGACGTCCGAGATGGAGCGGCTGAGGCCCGTGGCCAGGCTCTTGCGCATCTTAAAGAGGGTGAAGCAGGCGCCCATGAGCATGCCGCCGATGGCGATGGGACGGACGATGAACTTCCAGACGGACACTGACAGGGCAATCCAGTCGCCTTCAGGCGCACCCTCGGGCAGGACGCCCGGCGCCAGGAAGTAGGTGATGATGGGCACCAGCAGACCCCAGGCGATGATGCCGCCGGAGAAGTTCAGCGCGCCCAGCTTGGGGCCGATGATGTAGCCCACGCCCATGTAGGCGGGGCTGATGCCAGGGGAGCTGAGCAGCATGCCGCCGCCGACCTTGGCCTTCCAGCCCTGGACGAGGTTGATGGCTGTGGCCTTGAAGCCCACGAAGCGCTCCCAGGTGGTGGCGAAGAGCTGCACCTGCACGAGGGCCTGGATCACCGCGCCGAGGCCCATGGCACCGAACAGGAACTTGGTGCCGCTGCCACCGCGGGCGCC
>JAAXXS010000189.1 GCA_013334395.1 Holophagaceae bacterium
AGGCGTCTGCGCGGGTGGCCAGCTTGCCATCCACGGCCGCCTGGTTGAGCAGGGCGGCGTCGGCCACGAGGGCCTGGAGGTTGCTGCGGACCTGCTTGAGGGCCGGCGCGATCTCGTCCTTGTCGTCTGCGGCCACCCACTCCCGGCTCAGATCGCCATTCGAGATCTGCTGCAGGCCGCCCACGATGCTCTGGAGGTTGTCCGTGAAGCCGTCCATGGCTCCGGCCAGCTCGCCGATCTCGTCCTTGCGGTCCATCTGCAGCCGTGTGCCCAGGTGGCCCTTGGCCATCTCCTGCATCATCTCCAGGCCCTTCAGCAGGGGGCCGGTGATGGACTTGGTGAGAAGCAGGCCCATGCCCAAGGCGAAGATCACCGCGATACCCATGAAGAGGTACATCATTCGGCTGGCCTCGTTGGCCAAGATGGTGTTCTCATCCGAGGTCTGCTTGGCTGCTACCAGCTTCAGGTTCTGCAGGTCATCCAGAGTCTTGATCACGTCCGCCTGTTCCTTGGCGCCCTCGCCTCGCATCAGGGCTTCCGCGTCCTTCAGCTTCCCGGCACGGACCAGGCTCATGACTTTGTTGGTCACCTCGTCGTATTTCGTGTTGGCAGCATTGTAGGCCTTGAAGGTATCCCGCACCTTGTCAGTCAGGATCGTCTTCTCGAAGGAGGTCTCGGCCTTGGTCAGGCCAGCGTCGATCTCCTTGATCCGGCCCCCGAAGGTCTCGACATCCCCGGTCATGATGGCGTCTCGGAGGTTCACCCGCTGCCGCTGGAAGAGCTGCATCATGTCGCCCAGCTCGCTCATGGGTACGGTCACCTTCTCGTAGAGCCTCGTGTCGGCCGCATCAATGGCCTGGATCTTGTTGACGCCCATGAAGCCCATGCCCGCGAGCAGGGCGGCCAGGACGAGGAAGGCCCCGATGAGCTTGGGTCCGATCTTGGTGTTATCGAGAAATCGCATGGTGGATCTCCTGGAAGGGGGTTGGTCCCGGCTGGTTCAGAAACTCTTGGAGAGGGTGAAAGTCAGGCGGCGCTTGCCGATGTTCCGGCCCATGACGTTGGCATAGAGGGGAGTCTGGTTGTCTGACGCGAGGTCCCTGGTGTCGGCGTTCGTGGCCGCCAGGGTGAGCGTGCAGCCCTTGAGCTCCGTGGCCACGCCCAGCCGGAGGTCCGTGTAGTCCAGGGGGGCGTTGTCGACGCCGTTGCGGGAGGCGAAGGTGGTCTTGCCCCCGTGGGCCAGCAGGGTCCAGCCGCTCTCGCCCAGGGGGAGCGCCAGGCTGAGGTCCAGGTAAGTGGTGCCCTCGGCGCTGGCCACTCCGAAGGCGGCACCGCTGAGCACCCGCGAAGCCTTGAGGCTGGCCCAGCGGTAGCTCAGGCCCAGGTAGGCCTCGGTGGTGGCGGGATTCTTGTAGACCACGAGGCGGTCGAAGGAGCCCGGGTAGAGGTAGCGATAGAGCCCCAGGTCCAGCGTCCAGTCCTTGGCGAAGCCCCAGCGGTAGCCCCCGAACACGTCCACCTCGACCCCGGCGGAACTCACGGAGCCCACGGGAACCGGCGCGCTGGCGAGGCCGAGGTTCTGGTCCGTGAACCAGGAGACGTTGCTGAGGGCCGTGCTGAGGTAGAAGCCGGATGGGTGGACCAGGTCCAGCTCGGCCTGGACCGTGGGCTTGCCATCGGTCTGGGTCAGGCCGCGGAAGATGTACTGCGAGCCCAGGGTGGTGGAACCGGCCAGGGCGAAACCCAGGAGCGAGGGCGGCGGCAACACGGCGGGAGGAGCCGTCTGGGCCCCCAGAGGGCCGAGGATGAAGGCAGAGGCGAGGGCGACTGCGAGGAGTCTGGGCCTGTCGGGCGAATTCATGAATGACTCCTGGCATCGAAGGAGACGGGAGCCGCCTCGCCATATTCAGGCAGGGGAAGGGACATGGGGACCGGTGGCATGGCCAGCTCACTCGGCAGCTGCCCCAGACCCGCCAGCACCTCCGGGATGCGGGCGAGGTCCCTGGTCTTGTCGAAGAAGTGATCGGCGCCCAGCCGGAGGCAGTGCTCCCGGTGCTCGGGTGTGCTCGAGCCGGTCAGCACCATCACCACACAGGCGGGATGGGTGCGTTTCACCTCGGTCAGCACCGCGCAGCCATCGCCATCCCACAGGTGCAGGTCGAGCACCAGGGCCTCGACGGGGTTCACGTGGAGGAGGAAGTGCGCGGCGGCCACGGAGCCGACCTCGCTGACCACTTCGGCCGCACCGGACTCCTCGATCAGGGACCGGAGGAGCTTCCGGAACGGGACGGAGTCCTCGACAAGCATGACGCGGGGGAGCCTTGTCTTTTCATAAGTCATGCCCTCCGCATCGGCGGCAGGGAGCCTTCAAAATATATGGGGGTATGCTGAAATGCGTATCCGTCCGAGGCTGACACCGTGTCCGGAATTTCCGGACATCGTGCCGCCAAACCATGACTAGGCTGAGGCTTAGTCCACCAGCCCATGCCTCAGGGCGTACCGGGCCAGCTCCACGTTGGTGCCTAGCCCCAGCTTCTCTGCCGCCCGCTGGCGGTAGGTGGCGATGGTCTTCTCGCCCAGGCACAGCTCCGCGGCGATTTCCTTGATGGTTCGGCCCTTGGCGACCTGCCGGAGGACTTCCAGCTCCCGGGCGGAGAGGGTCTCGTGGGGTAACTGGATGGAAGGGACGCTGATCACCCGGGCCAGTCTCTCGGCCAGGGCCGCGCTGACATACTTGCCCCCGGCCAGCACTTTCTTGACGGCCACGTAGAGCTCACCGGCCACGCTCGACTTGGTGAGGTAGCCGTCGGCGCCCGACTGGAAGGCGCGTACGGCGAACTCCTCTTCGGGGTAGCTGCTCAGCACCAGCACCGCCACCCCGACCTGCAGGTTCCGCACTTCGGCCAGCAGATCCAGGCCGCTGCCGCCGGGCAGGTTGATGTCCAGCAGCAGGAGATGCCACTGGCGCTCCCCCAGCAGGGATCGGGCCTGAACAATGCTGCCGGCCTCGCCAAAGACCGCCTCGGGGAACATCTCCGCCAGGAGCTGCTTGAGCCCATGCCGCAGGATCTCGTGATCGTCCACCAGGAGAATGCTCATCATGGGTTGGAACCCCCGGAGTCGGACGGCCGGGGCCAGGGCACGCAGATCGTGATGCAGGTACCGCCGGGCCGGTTCGAGTGGAAGGAGACCATGCCGCCGATCTGGGTCGCCCGCTCCCGCATGCCGAGCAGCCCGAGGGCATGCGGCGCGCTCCAATCCGACTCGGTCATCCCCACGCCATCGTCACACACCTCGATCACCGCAGCCGCCGCCTCCAAGTGGAGGGATAGCCTGACCTGGGTGGCTCGGGCATGGCGTGCGACGTTGGTCAGGGCTTCGCGGCAGATGTAGAAGAGCTCCAGCGCCGAATCCGCATCCAGCTCGGGCCAGGAGGCCCGGACCTCGATGGCGCAGGGGATGCCGGAGTGCTTCTGGAATCGCCGGGCCTCCTGCCGCAGGCTGGCCACCAGCCCGAGGCTTTCGAGGGTGTTGGGGCGCAGCTCCTCCGCGAGCCTCTGCACGGTCTGGATGGTCGTATCCGCCAGCTCCGTGGTCTCCATTACCTTGTCCAGCAGAGGGGTCAGCTCTGGCGGCAGGGACGCTTCCG
This sequence comes from Holophagaceae bacterium, assembly GCA_013334395.1. Lineage (GTDB taxonomy): Bacteria > Acidobacteriota > Holophagae > Holophagales > Holophagaceae > Geothrix. The sequence goes on from JAAXXS010000189.1 coordinate 3,650, forward strand.
AGAGCCTGCGCTCCAGCCATCCGAGGTCGAGCTTCAGCTCCGTGAGCAGCTGTCCCAGCTCGTCGTGGACGAGTCGCGAGATGTTGATGCGCTCGTCCTCCTGGGCCCGCTGCAGCCGGGCGAGCAGGGTGCGCAGCTGCTCCCGCGACGCGGCGAGGAGCCGGTTGGCCTCCTCCCGCTCGGTGATGTCGATGCTGAAACCCGCCATGAGGCGCCGGTCGCCTTGGACGATCGGGAACTTGAGGGTGTAGTACTGGTGGCCGTTGTACTCCTCTTCGAATTCCAGGCCTTCTCCACTGGTCACGACGGCCCAGTCCTCGCGGGTCATGCGCTCGGCGATCTCAGCCGGAAACAGCTCCGGCATGAGCTTGCCGACCATCTCCGAGCCCGGGATGCCGATCATCTGCCGGAAGTTTTCGCTGGCCTGCAGGATCCGGCTCTGCCCGGGAGTCGCCTCCTTAATGTAGGCGTAGATCGGTGAGAGGGCGATGAAGCGGGAGAGCAGCTCGTTGGATTCCCGGAGGGCAATCTGAGCCTGCCTCCGCTCGGTGATGTCCATGGCCACCCCGTCGATGAGCAGGTCCCCGTCCGGTTCCAGGCGGCAGGTGGCCGTATCCCTGAACCACCTCACCTGGCCGCTTCGGGTGGTGATTCGGTAGACGAGATCGATCCCCGAGGTGCAGACCATGGCCGCCTCGATGGCGGCATCCACTTCCGCGACGTCTGCGGGGTGAATGGAACGATGCCAGAGGGTCGGATCGGCCAGCAGCTCCTCGGGGGTGTAGCCCAGCAGGTTGTGGACGGGGGGCGAGTAGTAGATCCCGCCCTTGCGCTTCGAAAACCGGTAGAGGGCCACGGGGGAATGCTCGGCCATGGAGGCGAAGCGGGCCTCGCTCTCCCGCAGGGCCTGCTCGGCCAGTCGCCGCTCGGTGATGTCCTGGACGATGCCCGAGAGCGTCTCCGGCTTCCCCGCCTCATCCAGGTCCAGCTCCCCAGCTTCGGCCCAAACGAAGCGGATGCTGCCATCGGGCAGGAGGATGCGGTATTCCAGGGGCGTGGGCGTGCCTTGCTCCACCACGGCCCGATTGGAGGCCGCCACGGCCTCACGGTCATCTGGGTGGATGGCCTGGGTCACCACCTCAGAAAGGACGCCGGTGAAGGTCTCCCGGGCGATGCCGAAGAGCCGGTACATCTCGTCCGACCAGTCCAACCGGTTGGACTTGATGTGCCAGGTCCAGCTGCCAACCTTGGCGAAGTGCTGGGCCTTGTTCAGAGTGGCTTCGGACTCCCGCAGGTCGTTCTCCAGCTGTTTGCTCCGGGTGATGTCGAGGAGGGAGCCGAACAGCCGGGTGATCTTGCC
>JAAXXS010000338.1 GCA_013334395.1 Holophagaceae bacterium
ACGCCATCTCCAATGTCGCCGTGGCCATCTCCTGGGGCGACTATGCCCGGAGCTTCCTATCGACGGTCTTCCATGTCGAGATCCCGGGCTGGCTGGGCATGGATCCGCGCAGCGCCCTGAAGCTGGTCCAGGGCGTTCCGGCCATGGACCTCGGCGCCAAGCTGCAGGTTCTGGCCCAGGCCAAGGCCGGCCTCGTGAATGGCGCCGCCACCTTCGCCAACTGGGACACCCTGAAGGCCGCGCCCCTTGTCGGGAGCTACCCCGTCACCATCAACCTGCTGGCGGTGGTCATCACGGCTCTCATCACCTGGCTCTGCTACATCGGCATCAAGGAGAGCGCACGGGCCAACAGCTTCATGGTGGTCATCAAGGTGGTGATCCTGCTGGCGGTGGTGGGCCTGGGTATCCGCTTCATCCAGCCCGCCAACTGGCATCCCTTCGTGCCCCACGGCTGGCCCGGCATCCAGTCCGGCGCGGCCATCATCTTCTTCGCCTTCATCGGCTTCGACGCCGTCAGCACCACCGCGGAAGAGTGCCGGAACCCCGGCCACGACCTGCCCCGGGGGATCCTCTACTCGCTGGTGATCTGCACGGTCATCTACGCGGCCGTGGCCCTGGTGGTCACGGGCATGATCCACTACACCCGGCTTGGCGGCATCGCGGATCCGCTGGCCTACATCTTCACCGAGCACAAGATGGGGGGCATCGCCGCGGTCATCAGCTTCGGCGCGGTCATCGCTACCACGGCGGCGCTGCTGGTCTACCAGGTGGGCCAGCCCCGCATCTTCATGAGCATGAGCCGCGACGGCCTGCTGAGCCCCTGGTTCGGCAAGGTCCATGAGCGCTTCAAGACGCCGTCCCACGCCACCCTGCTGACGGGCTTGCTGGTGGCCATTCCCGCCGCCCTGCTCAACATCGACGAGGTGGTGGAGCTGGCGAACATCGGCACCCTCTTCGCCTTTGTCATCGTCTGCGGCGCCGTGCTGATCCTGCGCTACCGCCAGCCCGATGCCCCCCGGAAGTTCACCATGCCCTTCGCCTGGGTCATCGCCCCCCTGGGCATCCTTGGCTGCTTCTGGATCGCCAAGGGCCTCCCTGCCCTGACCTGGTACCGCTTCTTCGCCTGGCTGGGCATCGGCCTGGTGATCTACGCCTTCTACGGGGCGCGGAAGAGCCGCCTGGAGACCCCAGCCGCGTCATGATCAAGGGGGAGCGCGCCATGTTTACTGGACTGATCCGACACATCGGCACCTTGGAAGCCCGGTCCCCCCGGTCCGGCGGCGCACGCCTGCGCATCGCGGCCACGGCGGAGCTGCTGGCCCGGGCGGAGCTGGGCGCCAGCGTCGCCGTGAACGGCGTCTGCCTCACCAGCGTGGCCGTGGACGGCCGCGGCTGGGAGACGGAGCTGAGCGAGGAGACCCTGGCCAAGAGCACCCTGGGCCGCCTGCCCCTGGGCGCCGCCCTGCACCTGGAGCCGGCCCTCTGTGTCGGGGACCCGCTGGACGGCCATCTGGTCTCGGGGCACGTGGACGGCGTCGGGCAGCTGCTGGTGCGGCCTGCGGGCGAAGGTGTCTGGCGCTTCGCCATGCCCGCCGAGCTGGCCCCCATGACCGCACCCAAGGGCTC
>JAAXXS010000190.1 GCA_013334395.1 Holophagaceae bacterium
GGCTGTAGACCTGGGATTCCAGCACCCGCTGGCTGCGAGCCGCGTCCGTGTGCGCCTTCCGGATCAGGCTGAGGCAGAAGGCCATCTGGGCCTCCGTGCTGGAGGGCTTGCCGTGCAGCTGGAGGGCGAAGCGGGACATATCCCGGACCATGAAGTCGAAGATCTGGTCCACCAGGTCGTCGGGGATGGCGAGCAGGTCGGCGTTCTCAAGAATCAGCTGGCCGTAGACCACCAGCGTGAAGATCTCCCCCGCCGCCAGCAGGAAGTCGATGTCCTTCTGCTGGGTGGCATCAGGCGTGGCCTTCATCAGGAAGTCCCGGAAGACCTTGATCTGCTCCCGGAAGATCTGCACGTTGGGCAGGTCCCGGCTGGCGTAGGCCTTCCGGTAGTCATGGAACTGGATCTTCCCCAGCCCCTTCGTGGGGCCCTGATCGAAAAGGAAATCGTCGTTGCTGGCCTCCAGACGGCGCGGCACCTCCGGATACTCCGCCGGGTTGAAGAAATAGTTCTGCATGAACTTCACGATAAGCGCGATGTTCACGTGCACGGTGCCCTCCAGCTTCGGGAGGGCGCGGATGTCCCGGGCGGCCATCTCGAAGTACATGTCCTTCTCGAAGCCCTTGGCGGCGATGACATCCCAGAGCAGGTCGATCACCTGCTCGCCCTGGGTGGTGACTTTCATCTTCACCACGGGGTTGTAGAGCAGGTAGCGCCGGTCCCCCGGGGAGGCCGCGCGGAGGTAGTCCGAGGCTCGCAGGGCGAAGAGGCGCATGGCCGCCAGGCGGGCGTAGGCGTCCAGGAACATCTGCTTCACATGAGGGAAATCCGTCACAGGCCTGCCGTAGAGGATCCGGCTGGAGGCGTGGTTGATAGCCTCGTAGAAGGCGTGGGTGCAGATGCCGATGGAGGCCCAGCCCAGGTTGTACTTGCCGATGTTCACGGTGTTCAGGGCGGCGTTCCAGGCCTCGTCCCCCCGGGAGATGATGTCGGCCTCGGTGACGGGATAGTCCTGCAGGTTGAACTCCGCCACATAGGACTGGCTGGCGGTGATGTTCTTCACCAGTTGGAAGGCCGGAGCCTGGCTGTTCACGGCAAAGAAGACATACTCTCCCGTTGCCTCCATCCGCCCGAAGGTGGACACCACGGCCGCTTCGTTGGCGTTCCCGATGTAGTACTTGTCTCCCCTCGCCAGGTAGGTGCCATCCGCCTGGGGGGCCAGCTGCATGTCCGTGGCGTAGATATCAGCGCCGTGCTCCTTTTCCGACAGACCGAAGGCAAAGATGGCGCCCTGCTTTAGGAGGTCGGCGGTCCTGTGCTTCAGGGGCTCGTTGGCACTCATCCAGAGGGGCCCCAGACCCAGGATGCTCACCTGCCAGGTGTACCAGTAGCAGAGGCCGTAGAACCCCAGGACCTCATTGAACACGCAGAGTCGGGAGGTGTCCCACCGGCCGTCTGGGTCCCCGTAGCCCGCAGGGGTAAGCAGGGTCGAGAAGACCTGTTCCCGCTTCACGAACTCCAGGAAGTCCTTGTACCAGACGCGGTTCTGGTCGTCATCCTTGAGGCGGGCCTTGCCCTTGGCCTCGAAGAAGGCCACGGTCTTGCGCACGATCTCGTTCACCTTCGGATCCGGGTGCTCGGCCTGCAGCTGCCTGGGGTTGAAGAGGATCATCACGGCCTCCTGGGGACTCGCACCGGCGGGCGACCCAGCATCACACGGCCGGCGCGGCGGTTCATCTTGTCCTTGGGTAGTCTGGGCCCCCGTGCGCGCCGGTCCGCAGGTGGGGCCGGGATCCCCTGCCGCCGCTTCCGGGGAAGGACGCTAGTCTGGAGTCCACCGCGACCTTCGCGCCAGCCCCCGAGGTCCCATGGCCCAGCCCCTCACCGATGCCCGCTTCGTCACCTCCGCCGCCGATGCCCGGAAGCTGGGGATCTGCCACGCGGAAGTAGCCTTTGTGGGCCGCAGCAACGTGGGCAAGTCCTCCCTGCTGAACGCCCTGGCCAACCAGAAGCAGCTGGCGCGGGTCTCCAAGACCCCCGGCCGCACGCGGCTCATCAACGTCTTCCTGACCGGGCCGGACCGCTGGATCGTGGACCTGCCGGGCTACGGCTTCGCCACGGGCCCCGCCGCCGAGCGGGCCACCTGGCAGGCCATGGTCGAGGGCTACCTCACGGGGCGGCCCAGCCTGCGCATGGTCTTCGTGCTGGTGGACGCGGAGGTGGGTCCCACCAAGCTGGACCACCAGATGATCGAGTGGCTCCGCGGAGAAGCCCTGCCGCACCGCATCGTGGCCACCAAGGCCGACCAGGTGAAGCCCAGCAAGGCCCTCAAGCAGCGCAAGGACGTGGCCGCGGACCTGGGCCTGCACAGCGCCGACATCGCCTGGGTCAGCGCCAACAAGGGCAGCGGCATCGCCGACCTCCGCCGCGAGGTTGCCCTCCTATTGGATCTCTAGCTCTTTCACCCGGCCCCCGCGCCAGACCATGAAGCGGCCCTCGTGGGCCCAGGGCAGGGCGATGCCGTTGGCTTCCTGCTCATGAGTGTGGAAGTGGCCCGTGAGGAAGGTCTGGCCGGGATGGGCCTCGGCGGCGGTGCGGAAGGCCTCCCGGGGGAAGGCCAGCTTGTAGGCGGCATTGGTGGTGTGCAGCTTCTGCTCGAGCCAGAGGGAGACCGCCCGTGCGGTGCCGGCGGGCAGCAGGCGGAAGAGCAGCCACAGAGGACCCGACCGCGAGATCAGGTTCCACAGCCGGTAGGGGTGGTCGGCGCTGTTGATGAGGTCCCCGTGCTCCCAGGCCAGGGCCTCCCCGTCCAGGGCGCCCCCCATGCCCTCGCCCATGAGGTCGAAGCGGTCCGCGTGGCCATCCAGGAAGTATTCGCGATTGCCCAGCCAGAAGCCCACCCAGCGGCCAGCGGCCCGGCGGGTGTCCACCCACGCGAGAAAGGCGCTCTGGGCATCGGAGGCCATGCCCGGGAGGCCGACCCAGACATCGAAGGCGTCGCCCAGGAAGAGCCAGTCTGCCTTAGGGTGGGCGGCGGTCGCCTCGGCGAGGCCCGTGAGTTCGCGGCTCCAGTGGGGGTCCGCCACCAGGATGAGGTCCCGGGCGGGGTCGGGCCGGCGGGCGTTCCCGCGCCGCCAGGACAGGAGGCACAGGCGCCGCGTGAACAGGGCGGGCAGGGTGCGCACCGCCAGGGCCAGGGCGCCGCCCAGGGTGTCCGCCAGCCAGTCGCCCAGCTCGCAGGCGCGGCCGGGGACGAAGAACTGGTGCCACTCATCCGTGGCGCCGAAGCAGGACACGGCCGCGAAGACCAGCAGGTGGCGGCGGTAGAGCGGCAGCCCGGGGCGGTTCTGCTGGAGGGCCAGGTCCAGCGCCCAGGCGAGGGCCGCGAAGACCGAGAGGTGGGCCACCTTGTCCAGGGGCGGCGGCAGCTGAAGCCCTCCGGGGTAGTGCGACTGGGAGCTCAGCCAGACGATGGTCGCGGCCACCGCCAGGGGAAAGGTCCAGAGCCAACGCAAGCGCATGTCCCATCCAAACACAAGGTTGGAAGCCTGACCAGACAGGACGGGGCCTCCCCATCCCTGTCCCGCTCACCGAACGGTCGACCCGCCGGGGACGGCGCCAGGCCCAGCTGCTGTGATGCCTGAAATAAACCATCCCCAGCTTCAGTTGGAATGGCGACTCGCCGATCCAGATCTCAGCGACCTTCCGCCAGCGCCGCTGGTATCGGGCCGCTCGTTGGATGGAGGGGCTCGCATGAACGTCAGCTCCCACGCGCTGAACCGGGCCGAGGCGGCCCTCCTGGACCTGGACCTAGAGGCCCTCCGCTCCCTGGTGGCAGAGGCCCTGGTCACGACCCCCAAGGTGGAGGTCTTCGAGACCCTGGTGGCACCGGCGCTGGAGCGCATCGGCCGCTCCTGGGAGGAGGGGGACCTGGCCCTGGCCCAGGTCTACATGGCCAGCCGGCTGGTGGAACGCATCGTGGAGGAACACCTCGCCAGTGGTCAGCTGGCGCACCGGTCCCAGCCGCCCATCGCCATGGCCGTCCTCGAGGACCACCACATCCTCGGGAAGCGACTGGTCCTCGCGAGCCTGCGCATGGGAGGCTGGGCGGTCTCGGACTGGGGCGTGGTGAGCGATCCGGTGCTCCTGGCGGAGCGGGCCCATGCCCAGGGGCTGGGTATCTTGCTGATCTCAACGCTCATGGACCGGTCGGCCCGCCGCGTGGCGGAGGTCGTCCGCACGCTGAAGGCGCTGGGAGCGAGCACCCGGGTCGTGGTGGGAGGTGCGCCCTTCCGGCTGAACCCCGAACTCTGCCGTGAAGTGGGGGCCGACGCCACCGCGGCCGAGGCCTCAGCCGTTCCCGCCCTGCTTGAGCGTCTGGTAGGTGTGTCATGACGACGCTGTTGAAGCCGGCCGAGCGCTTGGGTGCGGCGCTCTCCCACCAGGAGGGTGATCGGGTGCCCTTCTTTCTGGCCGTGACCCTGCACCCGGCCCGGGCCCTGGGGCTCTCCATCCAGGACTACCTGAGCGATCCGGAGGCGGTTGTTGAAGGCCAGCTCCGCCTGTTGCACAGCCTGGGACACGATGCGGTGACCAGCTTCCTCCATGTCTCGGCGGAGGTGGAGGCCTTCGGTGGCGAGACCCTGTTCCGCACCGATGGCCCCCCCAACACTGGGGCGCCGCCCCTGACCTGCGCCGCAGCCATTGAACGCCTGCAGGTGCCGGACCCGACCCAGGTGCCCGCCCTCGCCCGCAGCCTGACCGTGGCCCGGGGCCTCAAGGCGCGGCTCGGTGACGACGTGCCGATCCTGGGCGGCCTGGTGGGACCCCTGAGCCTGCCGGTGGTCCAGCTCGGCTTCGAGCGCTACCTGGACTGGCTCATGGACGCGCCGGACCTGATCCGGCAGCTCTGGCGGATCAACGAGGCCTTCTGCATCGCCTGGGGGAATGCCCAGCTGGCGGCCGGCGTAAGCGCCGTCGCCATCGCGGAGCCCCTGGTGTC
>JAAXXS010000027.1 GCA_013334395.1 Holophagaceae bacterium
CTCTTCCGATCTCACGGCCAGGACCACCTTCGACCTGGATGGCCGGCCCTCCCTGGACCGCGCGATCTTCTCTGTGAACTGGGTTCGCCGGATCCAGAACGTGGTTCCCGCGGCCGCTTCCGCCTCCATGTCCGCCGAGGTGGTGGTCAATGTCAGCTGGCAGGAGTCCACCACGGGGACAGCCACGACCCAGAAGTGGCTGAGCTTCAGCCGCGTCATCCGCTACTGAGGACGCCATGACTCCACACTCCAAGCGACGTTCCACCGGTTTCAGCCTCGTCGAGATGATGGTGGCGCTGGTCTTTGTCAGCGTCCTCATGGCGGGCATGCTCCAGATCTACGGCTCGGCCATGAGCTCCATTTCCACCACCACGGAGTCCATGGCCGCGAACCGCACCAAGCGCTGGGCCATCACCGCCATCGAGGATGACTTCCAGAGCGCCGGCTACTTCTACTACAGCCCCTTCCGGGCCCTGCCTGGCTACATCTCGGTGGATACCGCCGCGGGCCAGAACGCCCTGATGATCCTGCCGAACAACTCGACCACCTACAACACCGCGGATCCTGCCACGAGCTCGATCGTGAGTGAGAAGGTCTGGTTTGATGAAGTCCAGTTCCTCGAGGACCAGCCCCTCCAGATTCGGGCGGAGCTCAGTGGCACCCCGTCTGCCAACAACGCCCTGTCCCTGACGGTCCTCTCGGGCAACCTTGGTGACGTTCAGGCCGGGGACTTCGTCTTCATTCTGGACGAGCTCTATGAGCTCTGCCGGGTCGCGAGCGTCACGGTCGGCAGCGCGACCACAGGCAGTGTCACCTTGGATACCACCGCCACCGCCATGCAGGATGGCGTGGATGGCAGCGGCACAGGTGCCACCGCCGGCCTGAAGGCGCTGACGCACTTCGCCGGCGCCGGGGTGGTCTTCGTGCGGCCGCTCCAGGTGGTCCGCTACACGGTGCTGCCCCTGGCCCTGGATCCGGCCTACAGCCTGTCCATGATTCCCTGCCTGGTTCGCGACCAGGCCCCCTATCCTTCCACCGGTGCTCGCATCGTGTGGCCTGCGGCGAACGCAGCCATGCCTGCCGGGTTCACCCGCACCCTCATCGCGGAGAACGTGTCGGGCGCGCCCTTCACGACCACAGCCCCCACTCTGGCCAATCAGTACGGTTTCAGGGTGGACATCAGCCCCGACAACGGGACGACCTGGTGCCGGGCTGGAACCACCACCTGGCCTGCGGTCGCCGCCAACCTGAACACCTGGCTGGCGATTGCCGGGAACGCCACCGCGCCCTACACCTCAGTAACCAACTCCGCCTATCCGGTCTGGTACCGCAACATTCCCGCGCTCTTCCGGCTGGACGTGACCACGCGCACCGCCCTCAAGCGGTCGGATCCCAATGTCCCCGCGAACCGCGTCTACACCTACCGCTCCCAGACGCTGCTTTGCCAGCCCCGCAATTTTACTTATGGGAATTGAGGCCCAGATGATCCGTTCTTCCAGACAGACAGATGCGTTCCGCAGGCCGGAGGCCGGAGGCGTCACCATCATCGTGGCCCTGGTGTTGGTCACGGTCATGGGTGCGGCGGTCTTCGGGTTGTCCCGCAGCAGCCTCCGCGAGCTGGCGATCTCCGGCAGCGTCTCCCAGGGCGTCAAGGCCGAGAAGGCCGCTGACTCGGGGATGGACTGGTTCATCACCTGGTCCCACCCGGACAACATCGCTGCTAACGCCGGACTCGGCACCGCGGAAGGGACCCTCGCCACGACCCTCACCAGCCTCAAGCGGACCGACTGGACCAACTCCAGCTACTACCCAGCGGGCGTGACGATGAACCTTGGCCTCAAACCCTGGGACCGGGCCGTCACCATCAACTCGGACTATGTCGTCGGTGGGACCAGCGACATGGTCTTCAACACCAGCGGCTCCGTCGTCAGCCAGAACAGTGCCGGTGGCAACGCCCTCGTCCAGCGGTTTGACCTGGAGCTGCGCTTCCTGGGGCAGCGGAACACCAGCGGCAGCGGGGATCCTTCCGGCGGCACGGACCCCAAGGCCAAGGGCACCATGGATCTGCTCTGGCAAGTCACCAGCCATGGCCGGGCAACCGTCTCTGGGACCGGCGTCTTTTTCCACCAGGCCCGCGAGGGTATTGGTGTCCAAAGCCTCTCTCAGGACTAGCACCCATGCCCATGTCCATCCAAGGAGTTCCCATGTTCAAGCGCGTGATGCTCGCCGCGACCCTGCTCACGGGGTTGTTCCCTCTACAGGCCCAGATTGACTCCCGGCTGATCACCAACACGGACCTGCTGGATGTCTACAAGTCCACGCCGGCCAAGCCGGAGTTGCTGTCGATCTTCGACTTCTCCACGTCCATGCATGCCGTCTACTGGCACCCGAACTACTTTGGGGCTAAGTCTGGTTACAACCACCTGACAAGCGCGCCGAACGGCACCGGTTGGGATGGTAGCCTGCCTGTTGGGGACAACGGCCAGACCGGCATCGTGCCCCTCATCGACAGCAGTGGCAAGGTCTACATGACGGTTGGAGATGGGCCCTACGGGACACCCACTTTCACGGCCATCAGCTACATGAATAACTCAGGCAGCGGCCGACTGGTGCGACCGGACGGCACACTGGTGCCCATCAGCGGCACATACAGCCAGGCCCAGCTGACAGCCCTCGTCCAGCAGGCCAGCCACATCCGGATGACGGCCACGGCCCCATTCTCCAGTGGTTCCGTGACCCGCACCATCGATCTGCCCATCCCCTGGGCGATCCTGGACAACACAAGCACGGCGGTCACCAATCCGCTGGTTCCACTGGCGATTCCCGACACCATCGGTGGCGGCCCGGCCATCACGCCAGATGAAGCCTACCTCGGCACCAGTGGCGGCAATAACAACATCGTCAACAATGTGAAGGTCACCAAAGTCTCAAACATAAACATCAATTTCTACAAAATTGGTCTGCTTCGGTACAACGACGACTACCTTTGGTGGATCTTCTTCGGCAAGGACAGCAAGGATAAGGATGGGAATATCACCACCGGCGCCAGCTACGTGATCCCCGCCGTCACCACACCCACCGCCGCCTCCCCCTGGACCAACGGACTCCCGGGCATGACCCGGTTCCAGGCCCTTAAGTACTGCGTGGTAAGGACTTGGCTCTTGAACCAGAAAAAGGTGTGGTGGGGCTTCCGTTACTTGGATGGTGATGAGGAGCAGAAAACCACTGTCAGTCCCGACAACGGCAACGCCTCTTCCACGGCTGTTTCCAGGGATATCCGCCTATTCCGTCCCGCCGCCAACAGTAGCTCAGCGGATCCCAAGCTCAAGAACTTCGTGCAGTCCCTACCCAGTGGCTCAACCCCACTCACCTTCGCCTTTGCCAACGGCTACAGCCAGCTCTCCCTGAACAAGGATGCTTCCAGCACCTTCGGAATGTCCTCGGGCGGGGGTCAGAGCGGCACGGAGAAACCCATCCCCTCCTGCCGCACCACCTTCATGGTGGTCTTCACGGATGGAGAGGCAAACGACAAGAAGTCGGGCAGCAACACATCCGGCTCGGCCATCGGCGGCGGCACGGATGTCTATGCTCAGGGCAACGCTGCGGTGGGAAACACCGCCCTGGGTACCCTGACTACGGCGCTGGCTCCGGGCACTACGAAGCAGTTCAACATCTGGACGCTCTCGTCTGTGGCCGCCCACTACCCTGTCCCGACCGGTTGGGCCAGCCCCACCAGCACCACGGTGAACCCAAGCGTGGGTGCGGCGGCACCGTTCCTCATCTCCGATCGTGGCGCCTCCATCTCCAACATGCGCCGCACCCGCACCATGACCGTGGGCATGAGCCTCTTCGGGACCCTGGCCGATGGCGCTGGTAAGTCTGATATGTATCGCGCTGCCCTCTACGGCAATCCCGGCATCAGCACCTGGGTGAATCCCACCTCGGCCAACCCCACACCAGCCTTTGACCCCGCCGATTCCTCCCGGAACGACCGCAACGTCAATCCCTTCTTCTTCGATGCCCAGAGCATTGACCAGCTCTCCGCCGCCATGGACGCCGTGGTGGCAGAGGCCATCACCGCCTCGGGCAGCATCTCGGCGCCCTCCGCGCCCCTGGTGGGCCTGAGCCTCGGCCGTGAAGCCTTCCTGGGCCTGTTCCAGCCCGCCAGCAGCGGCCCCATCTGGCGCGGCGATCTGCTCGCCGCGGGCCTCAAGATCAGCTCCACGGGCGATACCTTCCTGGGCAACGACGGCACCGCTGTCACCAGCGTGACCTCGGAGAACGCCATCTGGTCCGCGGGCGACCTCCTCCAGTCGGAGGGGCTCATGTACAACTTCCAGGCCTATGCGAACCTCGACCCGACCACGGTCGCCGCCAACGCCGGCACCACGGGCGGCCCCCGCAGCTGGAAACCGGGTGCCCGCAAAGTGATCACCAACTTGACGGGCACGACGCTCATCGACCTGAACGAGACCACCATTCCCGCTGGCTCTGCCTCTATCGTGGGTGCCACCACCGAGGCTAATCGTGTTGCCTACATTCGCTTCCTACGGGGGGCCCATGCCAGCGCCGAGTCAAGCAGCCTCACGGTGGCCAATGCACCCTCCATCCCCCGAATCAATATCATGGGCGACATCATCAGCAGCTCCCCCGCGGTGCTGGAATACCCGCTCAGCCTTATCGCCAGCAGCCCGGTGCTCAGTGGGGTCACAACCACCAACTGGCAGGAGAAGCACTTCCGCGTGATCTTTGTAGCCGACAACCAGGGCTACATCCACGCCTTCGGCGAGCTGGCCGGGGTGCTCTACAGCGGCACCGCCCCCAACATTGTCCAGACGCCCATCGCGGCTGTGGACGAACTCTGGGCCTTCTTCCCGGGCGAGCTCTTGGCCGGCATGCCCAAGTATCTGAGGAACGCCACCAATGCCCACATCTACGGGGTGGATGGACCACCGGTCGTCTATTTCAACGACAAGCCGGGCAGCAATCAGGTGGTGGGGGATGGCATCGTCAACGGTGAGGACGTGGTCCGGGTCATCGTGGGCATGGGCAAGGGTGGGCGGAACTACTACGCCTTTGACGTGAAGGACCCTTTCAACCCTGCGCTCGCCTGGAAGCTGATCCCGGATTCCGCCTCCGATGCGGTGGTGAAGAAGATGGGCCTGGCCACATCGACGCCAGCCCTGGCCCGGGTGGATGTGGGTTCTTCCGCCAACTCCACCACGGATGTCCTCTTCATCGGCGGCGGGCTCTCCACCAAGGCGGTGGACACCTCCATGGGGTCGGCCCTGGGCCGGAACCTGGTGGCTGTCAATGTCCTCACGGGAGGCATCGAGAAGACCTGGGACTTCAGCGCCATCACCAACATGGGCAGCCTGTCGGCCCCGGTGGTGGCAGCGGAGTTTCTCGCTAACACGGGGCGCGCCCAGCGTGTCTATTTCGCGGACCAGCCCATCGAGACCAACAGCCTAGGCACAGGAACCCGGGGGAGCGGGATCTGGGCCCTGGGGAGAACCTCGCTGGCCAGCAATGGGGTGACCCGCCTGGACTCCAGCGACATCACCACCTGGACCGGAGGAACCTTTGCGGCTGGGGGTCTGCGCAAGATCTACCAGTGCGCCGCCGGCCAGATCGTGTCGACGACCCCCGCCCTGTTCCGCCTGAACACGCCCTATCCCGTGGCCCGGACCCTGACTCCCCTGATTCGTCCAGCGGTCATGGGGCTGCTCTTCAGCTCCGGGGACCGGAACGACCCCCTGGACCACGACCTCATCAATCCCAGCGGCCAGAACCAGATGATGATGGTCTTCGACCGGCAGGACAGTGCCAGCATGGCCGGGCTCACCCCATCGCCGGCCAGCGGCTCGACCGTCGACACCAACGGCTTTACGGATGCCGACCTCTATGACCTCACCGGCGTGACAGACGCGGCCGACGGGAGGATCACGCCCACCAACGACAGCTACTACCTCAAGACGAAGTTCGGCTACAAGCTGCTCATGGGTGGCACCACCTCCAAGACGGCCTCGGATGCGGGCGGGGCGAACTACTATCCAAAGGCGCCGAGTGCACCGATCGCCCTCGCTGGGGTGCTCTTCTTCGGCATCCTGAGCCCGGGGAATGTTCCGGTTGTTACCGGGGAGCCAGTTGCCTGCACGGGCACCGGGCAGACCGTCATCTACCGCATGTGCGACCTCATGGCGCCCGTCTTCTCCAACGGCGGTACCGCTGCGGATCTCACGAAATTCAACTCGACGGTCTCAAACTGCAGCGGCTACACCCTCACCTTCGCCAACATCCCGGGTCCCCTGACCGGTCTGGGCAGCATCGGTGTCCTGGTCAGCGGTCAGGGCAAGACGACGGGCAACCTGGCCGGGGACATCTCCACCGCAGGGGCCCAGGCCCAGGTCATCCCCGGCAAGACCCAGAACTTCGGGTTCCGCCTGAAGACCTGGAGGATTGTCCGGTAGCAGCTCAAAACGCAAGTTGTCTCCATCGGGGGCCCGCGAGGGCCCCCTTTTCGTTCAGCGCCCGCAGAGGTGGTACGCTGAGGTGTGCCGGAACCCTCCCCCATCGCCCGCCTTCGCCCCAAGAAGGCCTTCGGCCAGAACTTCCTGGTGAACGACGGGGCCATCCGGACCATCGTGGCCGGGGCCCTGGCTTCACCTGCGGCGCGGCTGCTGGAGATCGGGCCGGGACCGGGGGTGCTGACCGAGCGCCTGCTGGCGGATGGCCGCCCGCTCTGGGCCGTGGACCTGGATCCCGAGGCCTGCGAGCTGCTGCGGCAGCGCTTCAATGGCCAGGCGCACTTCCACCTGCTGCAGGGCGACGCGGTGCGGATCGAGCTGCCGGACGGCGAGCCCTGGTCGGTGGTGGGCAACCTGCCCTACAACGCGGCCACGCCCATCCTGGCGCGCCTGCTCACTGAGGACATCGCCTGGGACCGCATGGTGCTGATGTTCCAGCTGGAGGTGGCCCAGAAGCTCATGGGCGAGCCGGGCACCAAGGCCTATGGCCCCCTGTCGGTGCTGGCCCAGCTCTGCGCCCGCCTGACGCGGCTGGCCAAGCTGGGGCCGGGATCCTTCCGGCCCAGCCCCAAAGTGGACTCCGCCGTGGTGCAGTTCGAGCCCCGGCCGGACGCCCCCACCCTCGCCGAGCGCAGGCCGCTGCTCACGGTGCTGCATCGCTCTTTCGCCCATCGCCGCAAGACCCTCGCCAACAACTGGCAGGGGACCTTGGAGGCGGAGGCGCTCTCCAGCGTGGGGCTGCCTTCAGCCCTGCGCGCCGAAGTGATCACGCCTGCGGCGTGGCTCTTGGCAACCCGTAATCTGCTCAATCAGCACCCGGAGGTGTTCCCATCGTAATGTCCCTCGCACCCGAATTCGAAGCCTGGACCGAAGCCCCCGCCGCCGGTGAGCTGCGCCTCATCCCCATTGGCGGGCTCGGCGAGTTCGGCATGAACGCCCTGGTGGTCCACTCCGCGCGCAGCCTCTTCCTGGTGGACTGCGGCCAGCTCTTCCCCTCGGACGACCAGCCGGGCATCGACTCCATCGTGCCGGACTTCGCCTACCTGGAGCCCTTCGCGGACAAGCTGCAGGCGGTGCTGCTCACCCACGGCCACGAGGACCACATCGGGGCGCTGCCCTACTTCCTGCGCCGCTGGCCGGTGCCGGTCTACGGCACGGCCTTCACCCTGGGCCTGCTGGAGAACAAGCTCCGGGAGCACGACCTCGACCTGAGCCTGCTGCGGCCCGTGCGGGACTACGGCCGCGTGAAGGTGGGCGACGGCGAGATCGAGGCCGAGTGGATCCCCGTGACCCACAGCATCCCCGACGCTTGCGCCCTGGTCCTGCACACCCCCCAGGGCGTGGTGGTGCACTCGGGCGACTTCAAGCTGGATCCCGATCCGCTGGACGGCCGCAAGACCGGCATCGAGCGGCTGGAGGAGCTGGGGGACGCCGGCGTGCGCCTGCTCATGGCGGACTCCACCAACGTGGGCCGCCCGGGCCGCTCGCCTTCGGAATCGGTCTGCCGCGAGGGCATCGAGGCGGCGCTGGAGAAGACAGACGGGCGCCTCTTCGTGACGACCTTCAGCTCGAACATCCACCGGCTGCAAATGCTGGTGGACCTGGCCTGGGAGTTCCACCGCCGGGTGGTGGTGCTGGGCCGCAGCCTGGACCGCAACCTCCAGCTGGCGCGATCGCTCAAGCTGCTGGAGCTGCCGGACGACATCCTGGTGGACGTCAAGGACGCGCACCTCTTCGATCCGGGCGAGCTGATGGTGCTCTGCACGGGCAGCCAGGGCGAGCCCATGAGCGGCCTGGCGCGGCTCCTGCGCCGCGAGGTGAAGGGCCTGCCCATCCAGCCCGGCGATCGCCTGGTGGTGAGCGCCCGGGCCATCCCCGGCAACGAGGTGTCCATCTCGCGGATGCTCGACATGGCCGAGCGCCTGGGCGCGGAGACCTCCACGGACGGCATCGGCCCGGTCCACGCCTCGGGCCACGGCAGCCGGGACGAGCTGGCGGACCTCATCCGCGCCGTGCGCCCGGACCAGATGGTGCCCGTGCACGGCACCTACCGGAACCTGCGCGCCCACGGCGCCCTGGCTGCGTCCCTTGGCTGGACCCCCGACCGCATCAGCCTGCTGGACGGCGGCCTCTGCCTGCGCCTCTTCACGGACGGCCACCTGGACATGCCAGGCACCGTGCCCGTGGGCAAGTGCTTCGTGCACGAGGGCGTGGACCACATGGTGGATGCCCGCGTGGTGAAGGACCGCCTCATCCTCCAGGAGGACGGCGTGGTGTTCGTGACCCTGCTGGTGGATCCCCAGACCGGGGACCTGACGGCGGATCCCAGCATCCTGAGCCGCGGCTTCGTGATGCTCTCGGACGACGAGACCTACGCGGAGCTGCTGGCCGGCGTGGCCCGTAGGGCCTACGAGGAAGCGCCCAAGGTGATCCGGAAGGACCCCGAAGCCCTGCGCGACGCCGTGCGCCTGGCCCTGCGCCGGATCATCCGCAAGACCACCCAGTCCCGGCCCCTGGTCATCCCCGTCATTCTGGACGCACCGGCGGGCTGAGGCGCCTACGGGTTGCCGCGGCGGCCGGGGCCTTGGCGGAGGCCGGGGCGGGCGACGTTGTTCTGCCGCAGGACGTCGGCCATCTGGCGCTGCATCTCCTCGACCCGCAGGATGAGGCGCACCTGCTGGGCGGGGCTGAGCTTGCCCCGGATATCGTCCTCGAAGCGGAACTTCAGCTCGGCCTGCTGCCGCCGCAGGTCCACGAACTGCTCCAGCAGGGGCCGGACCCGGGCGTTCTTCTCTTCTTCGGATCCGGGCCCGAGCAGGATGTCGTTGAACTTGCGCCGGACCTGGTGGAGCACCTGGGTCCGGTCGAACTGCTCGCGGTCGTAGCGGGTCCAGCGCTCCACCACAAGGCGGGCCTGATCCTCCGGCAGGCCCACCGACTGCTGGAGCTGATCCATGCGGAAGCGGGCCAGGGGGCGTCCCTCATCGGCCGGGGCGCCCTGGGCGAGGCCGGGCAGGGCCGAGGCTGAGAGCAGGGAGAGAAGCAGAAGGGGGCGGAGCATGGACACCTCGGTGTTACCTGGGAGCGGGGGTCGGCGGGTTGAGCTGCTTGAGCAGGGCCTGGAGTTCCTCGGGGCTGAGCGACTGCACCCGGGCGGCGTCCTCCTCGCGGTCATGGAAGGGCGTATCGGACACGGAGGTGGCGGCCTCCATGGGTTCCGCCGGCCGGGGCAGGGCGGCTTCCACCAGGGGGGTGCGGTTGGCCCGGCCCGCCCAGAAGGCGCCGGCGCCGACGGCCATGAGCAGCGCCGCGGCCGCGGCCCAGGTCAGGGGTGCCAGCCGGCGGTGCAGGGGCGCCCGGGCGGGCAGCTTGGCAAGGATGCGGTTCGGGAGGCGCTCGTGATACCCGGCCGGAGCCAGGACCTCGGGAGCCTCCTCTTGGGCCAGGAAGGCCACCCGGGCCTCGGCGCAGGCGCGGCAGGTCCGCAGGTGCCGTTCGGCCTCGACACCGGGATCGATGGGGTCGGCCTGGAGGGCGCTCAGGGCCTGGGCGCAGCTGTCGGGGAGGGGAAGAAGGGCCTCGGTCATACGCGGCCTCCTTTCACGTGGCGGGTCAGGTTCTGGATGGCGTGGAAGATGTGGGCCTTCACGCTGCCCACGGTGGTGCCCATCTCCTGGGCGATCCGCTCGTACTTCCAGTCGTGCTGCAGCTTCAGGGTCAGGGCCTGCTGCTGGCGCCGGGGCAGCTTGGGCAGGGCCTCCCGGAGGAGCCGGCGGGCCTCCTCGTCCATGAGGGTGGCGATCTGGGTCTCCTCGACCCGCAGGGCGGGGTGCTCGGGGTGGCCTTCCTGTTCCTCGAGGCTGTCGTAGTCCCGGGCCACGCGCTCCCGGTAGTTGAGGGCCTGGCGGGTGGCGATGGTGATGAGCCAGGTGCGGAACGAGGACTCGAACCGGAAGCCGGGCAGGGCGCGGAAGACCCGGATGAAGGTCTCCTGCACCACGTCGTCGGCGTCCTGGTGGTTCTTCAGGATGGAGTAGGCCTTGCCGTAGACATCCCGGGAGAACAGCTTGACCAGGGCTCCGAAGGCCCCCTGGTCGCCCCCCTGGGCCGCTTCCACCCAGGCCAGCACCTCGGGGGTGTGGTAGGGCGAGACCGGATCGGGGGTCCGATGGGCGGTCTGCTGGGCCGGGTGGGTCATGAATGGCTCGCTCAAGGTGGCTGTCGCCATCATGTTAGGCTCCGGCGGCAGGGATCAAGGAGAAACCTCCGTCAGCGGATGGACCCGGCAAGCCTTCCCGGGGTTGAATGGATACGGCACTATCTTCAGTCTTCAGGAGTTTTCATGCGTGACCGCATCACCCCGCTTTTGACCGAGGCCCAGATTCGGACCCGGGTCCAGGAACTCGGCGCCCAGCTGACGCAGGACTACGCCGGGAAGGACCTGGTGGTCATCGGCCTGCTGAACGGGGTGTTCCCCTTCATCGCTGACCTGGTGCGGGCCATGGACATGGACCTGAACATCAGCTTCATGCAGGTGGCCAGCTACGGCGGCGGCACCGAGAGCACCGGCGAGGTCCACATCCTCAAGGACCTGGACCGCGGGATCCAGGGGCGGCATGCCCTCATCGTGGAGGACATCGTCGATACGGGCCTGACGCTGTTCAAGGTGGGCAAGCTGCTGCGGGACCGCGAGCCCGCCAGCCTGAAGGTCTGCACCCTCCTCGACAAGCCCAGCCGCCGGAAGGTGCAGGTGCCTGTGGACTACGTGGGCTTCACCATCGAGGACCACTTCGTGGTGGGCTACGGCCTCGACCTCGACGACAAGCTCCGCAACCTGCCCTACGTGGGGGTCTACCACCCATGACCCGGACCCGCTGGTCCTGTCTGCCGCTGGCGTTGCTGCTGCTCCCGGGCTGCGGCTACCACCGCCTGGACCGGCAGCAGCGCTCCGCGGCCTGGGCCAAGAAGGGCGAGACCATCCGGCTGGCGCGGTTCCGCAACCTCACGCCGCGGCTGGGGCTGGAGGACCGCTTCACCAAGGCCCTGGAGAACCGCGTGGTGGCGGCGAGCCCCTGGCGGCTGGTGGCCCAGGGCGAGCCCTCGCGCTGGGTGCTGCAGGGCACCCTGGAGAGCTACGCCTCCCGGCCCATCGGCCTCACCCTGGGCAATGACCGCATGAAGGCCAGCGCGGGCTCCGCCTCCCGGGTCGAGGTGGTGGTCGTGGCCAGCGTGGAGCTGCTGGATGGCCAGACCGGGGCCGTGGTGCTGGCCCGCCGGGGCCTGACCTTCTCGAACCAGTATCGTGTGGACCAGAACTTCGCCAGCTTCGAGAGCCGCGAGCTGCAGGTGGTGGAGAGCCTAGCCGACGACTTCGCCGAGAGCTTCCTCACCCAGCTGCTGGAAGGCAGCGACTGATGGCTGTCCCCACCGTCTGGCTGGAGCACCGGTTCGCGCTGATCCATGGCGAGGATGGCGACGCCCGCCGCGAGGCCGTGGCGCAGTGGAAGTGCAAGCACGTGGACCCCGAGTGGGCCGACTTCTCGCTCACGGTCTGCGCCGAGGGCTGCCCCTGGCCCGAGGTCATGGCCGCGCTGCAGGAGGCCTCGCCCCTGGGGGCCGAGGACCGCACGGTTGTCGTCCCCGCCGCCGACAACCTGTTCCTGCGCGCCAAGGAGCTGCCGCCCGCGGTGAAGGCCCTGCTGGACAAGCCCCCCGCGGGCGTGAAGCTGCTGCTGGTGGCCTGGACCACCCTCCCGGCGGCGCCGGGCAAGGCCCTGGGGGCCAAGCCCTGGACCGACTGGGCCAAGGCTGGTCGGATCCTGAAGGTGGGCGCCCTGGATGCCCTCGAGGTGCCTGTCTTCATCGAGG
The DNA here is from genome assembly GCA_013334395.1 of Holophagaceae bacterium. GTDB lineage: Bacteria > Acidobacteriota > Holophagae > Holophagales > Holophagaceae > Geothrix. The sequence continues at coordinate 12,396 of JAAXXS010000027.1, forward strand.
CCGAGGCCCGGCGCCTGGGCCTGACGCTGCAGGGCGCCGCCGCCAGCCTGCTGGCCCAGCGCCAGGGCGGCAACCCCGGCCTGCTGAAGCGCGCCCTGGAGGTGCTGGACCTGCTGGCGGAGGACCGCCGGGTCACCGAGGCCATGGTGGACCAGGTCACGTTCCGGCTGGCGGACCAGAAGGCCTTCGCCTGGTCCGGAGCCTGGCAGAAGGGCGATGCGGCCGGGGCCCTGCGGGCGCTGCGCACGGCCCTGGAGGACGGCGACGAGCCGCTCATGATGCTGGGCCAGGCGCGCCGCGAGGTGGACCGCCTGCTGCGGCTGGCGGAGGCCGAGTCCGCCGGGCTGAAGGGCGGCGAGGTGCTGGCGGCCCTGGGCCTCTCCCCCAAGCAGGCCTTCCTGCTGGACGGCTACCGCACCACCCTGGCGAAGCTGAAGTTCCGCGGCGCGAAGGCCCTGCTGACGCGCGTGAACCAGTGCGAGCGGGACCTCAAGGGCCTGGCCCTCTCCCGCAGCGAAGCGTCGCTGCTGGACCTGACCCTGGCCCTCTGCCGGGCCTGGGGGCGCTGAGCCTGCAGGGCACTGGCAGGGGAACCGGGCATTGGTCACTTGAGCGCAGCCCCCCGCGGGCGGAAGATGGACCTCTGCATCCCGGAGGGCTCATGTCTGAATGCGTCGTTCCCACCCTGACCTCAGCCGAGGTGGTGGCATCCAAGTCTTTGCTGCCCCAGGGCTGGAAGGCGGACATGTCCAACCTGGCCGGGCTGGACCTGACCCTGTGCGCCACGGAGTTGCTGCGGCGCACCACCAGCCGCCTGCCCCAGGATGTCATCGATGCCCTGGTGAAGGGCCGCGACGCCGAAGAGCCGGGCAGCCGCGCCTTCAACACGCTCAACGACATGGTGCGCAACATCATCCTCGCGGACGGGAACGTCTCCCCTCTCTGCCAGGACACGGGCTCAATCATCTTCTGGGTGCGCCACCCCTTCGGCTTCAGTCAGCGGGCCGCCCGCAAGCAGCTGCGCGCCGCCGTCATGGAGGCCACCAAGCGGTCCTGGCTCCGGCCCAACTGCGTGGAGTCGCTGAGCGGCAAGAACAGCGGCACCAACATGGATCCCTTCCACGAGCACCACCCGGCCATTCACTTCGAGGAGTGGGACCAGCCGCACATCGAGGTCTCGGTCATGCAGAAGGGTGGGGGCAGCGAGAACGTGGGCGCCCAGTACCGCCTGCCGGACGCCACCCTGGGCGCGGGCCGCGACATCAAGGGCGTGCGGAAGTGCATCATCGACGCCGTGGTGAAGGCCCAGGGCCAGGGCTGCAGCCCCGGCATCCTCGGCGTGTCCATCGGCGGCGACCGGGTCACGGGCTGGGAGCGGGCCAAGGAGCTGGTCCTGCGCAAGCTGGGCACCGCCAACCCGGATCCCAAGATGGATGTCTTCGAGAAGGAGCTCACCCGGGACCTCAACACCCTCGGTATCGGGCCCATGGGCTACGGCGGCGCCACCACGGTGCTGGGCGTCTCCGCCGAGGAGATGTACCGCCACCCCGCCAGCTTCTACGTGTCCATCGCCTACATGTGCTGGAGCAGCCGCCGCGGCACCCTCACCCTCGCGGCCGACGGCCAGCCCTCCTACGACCTGTGAGGCTCCCATGATCCGACTCACCACCCCCATCACCGAAGAAGCCATCCGGCAGCTCAAGGTCGGCGACGAAGTACTGCTGAACGGCAACGTCGTCCTCAGCCGCGACATGGGCCACAAGTTCATGAAGGAGCAGAAGCCCGAGTGGCTGAAGCCCATTCTCGAGAACATGGTCATCTACCACTGCGGTCCCGTGGTCCGGAAGAACCCGGACGGCACCTGGACCTTCGTGGCCGCCGGCCCCACCACCAGCATCCGCGAGGAGCCCTACCAGGCCGACGTCATCGAGACCTACAAGGTCCGCGGCGTCATCGGCAAGGGCGGCATGGGCAAGAAGACCAGCGAGGGCCTGCAGAAGACAGGCGCGGTCTACCTCCACGCCACCGGCGGCGCCGGCAGCCTGCTGGCGGAGCGCGTCAAGCGGGTCGTGGACGTGAAGATGCTGGAGGAGTTCGGCAGCCCCGAGGCCTTCTGGATCATCGAGGTGGAGGACTTCCCCCTGGTGGTCACCATGGACAGCCACGGCGGCAGCCTCCACGAGATCGTCGCCCAGCAGAGCCAGGACCGCGCCAAGGCGCTCATGGCCTGAGAGGCATGCCCGGGACCCACCACCGACTCCGCCGCGACCTGGCCTCGGCCCTGGCCGAGTTCCTGGAGCCTGAGGAGGCCCAGGCGGAGTGTGTCCGCTGGTTCGAGGACGGGCTCGGCCTCTCCCGGACCTGGCTGGCCACGCACGGCAGCGAGCCGGTGCCCGAGGCCCGGGCGCGGCAGGTGGCCGACTGGCTCCAGCGCCGCCGGGCCGGGGAGCCCTGGGCCTACCTCCTGGGCTGGGCGCTCTTCCGGGACCGCCGCTTCCAGGTCACGCCGGCGACCCTGATCCCCCGCCCGGAGACGGAATTGCTTGTGGAGGCCGCCCTGGACATCGGCCAGCGGCTTGGGGTGGAGCGCTGTGTGGACGTAGGCACCGGCAGCGGGATCATCGCCGTCAGCCTGGCGCTGGAGACCTCCTGGCAGGTCTCGGCCACGGACCTGAGCCCCGGCGCCCTGGCGGTGGCCCGGGCCAACGCGGCGCAGCTCGGCGCGCGCCTCCAGTTCCATGAAGGCAGCCTGCTGGAGTCGGTGCCGGAGCCCCTGGGCCTGGTGGTGGCGAACCTGCCCTACGTGGACCCCGCCGACCAGCCGACCCTGCAGCGGGAGCTGGCCTTCGAGCCGGCCTCGGCCCTGTTCGCCCCGGAGCGGGGGCTGGCGCTCTCCAAGGCCCTGCTCAGCCAGGCCCGGACCCGCCAGGCGCCCGCCTGTCTGCTGGAGATCGGGTCCGAGCAGGGCGGCGAGTTGTGCCGGTGGGCCATGGGCCTGGGCTGGGGCAAAGCCCTTGTACATCAAGATTTTGCAGGCCATGACCGGATCCTGATCGCCCTGGCCTGAGGTCTTGGCACCATCTTCGCCCTGGGGAAGGGTGGAGGTGTCCCATGAGGAAAATGCTGCCCATCGTCCTGCTCTTGGTGGGGATCGGCTGCTCCATTCCCAAGCGCCACGATCCGAATCTTGTGAAGAAACCAGCCATTCCCCTGGTGGAAGAGGCCCCGACCACCGCCCCCATCAGCGAAGGCAGCCTCTGGCGCGACCGGCCCTTCGTGGCGGACCTCCGGGCCTACCGGGTCAATGACCTGGTGACCGTGAAGATCAGCGAGAGCACCAACGCCATCAGCAAGGCGGACGTGACCACGAACCGGGCCGGCAGCAACAAGCTGAGCAGCCCGACCCTCTTCGGGGCCCTGACGGGCTTCGGCATCGCCAGCAACTCCGCCGACAAGGCCACTTCCAACACCAACAAGTTCGCCGGCACCGGCACCACGGGCCGCAGCGCCACCTTCACCACGACCATCACCGCCCGGGTGGTGAAGGTCATCGGCAACGGCAACCTGATCGTCGAGGGCTACCGCGACATCCAGCTGAACAACGAGACCCAGCGCCTCTACGTGGCCGGCATGATCGATCCCAACCGCCTCGATGGCACCAACACGATCACCTCGGGCCAGGTGGCGGAGCTCCGCATCGGCTACGGCGGCGAGGGCATCGTGGATGAGACCCTGAAACCCGGCTACATCAGCCGCCTCCTCAACTACATCTGGCCCTTCTAGGAGGCTTCCATGCGCGTCGCAGCCCTGTTTCTCGCGGCCCTGACCCTCCTGGGGGCCGATGCCGCCAAGGCCGAGAAGAAGGTCGAAGTGCACCTCCGGGAAGTGGCCCGCCTCCAGGGCGTCCGGGGCAACCAGCTGCTGGGCTACGGCATGGTCGTGGGCCTGGACGGCACCGGCGACAAGGACCAGACCAAGTTCACGGTGCAGTCCCTCACGAACCTCATGTCCCGCCAGGGACTCACCGTCAACCCCACCACCGTGAAGGTGAAGAACGTGGCTGCCGTCATGGTGACCGCGGAGCTGCCGGCCTTTGCCCGGACCGGCTCGCGGCTGGACGTGACCGTGTCGAGCACCGGTGACGCCAAGTCCCTGGCCGGGGGCATCCTCCTGATGACCGCCCTGCAGGGACCCGATGGCCAGACCTACGCCGTGGCCCAGGGGCCGCTGCTGGTGGGGGGCTTCAGCGCCTCTTCCGGGGGCGCCTCGGTCACCAAGAACCACCCGACTGTGGGCCGCGTCCCTGAAGGCGCCCTCATCGAGCGCGAACTGGGCGGCAACTTCAACGCCCGCGCCACGCTGCGCTACAGCCTGCTGGAAGAGGACTTCACGACGGCCATGCGGGTGGTGCATGTCATCAACGAGGAACTGGGGGAGAAGCTGGCCCAGCCCCTGGATGCAAGAACGATTGAACTGCAGATCCCCAAGGAGTTCCTTGGCCGTGCGGTGGAGCTGGTGGCGCGCCTGGAGAACCTCAACGTCCAGTTGCAGCCCAAGGCCCGTGTGGTAGTGAACGAGCGCACCGGCACCGTGATCATGGGGTCGGATGTCCGCATCGGCGCCGTGAGCATCGTGCAGGGCGGCCTCAGCATCATGGTGAGCTCCACTCCCCTGGTGAGCCAGCCGGCCCCCTTCAGCCAGGGCAAGACTGTCCAGGCCACCAAGAAGGACGTCACGGCGGTGGAGGAGAAGGCCAAGACCGTCACCGTGGAACCGGGCATCAGCGTGGGCAAGCTGGCGGAGATGCTCAATGGCATGGGGGTCAGCTCCCGCGATCTGGTGGCCATCCTCCAGGCCATCAAGGAAGCCGGCGCGCTCCAGGCTGAGCTGAGGATCCTGTGATCGGCGCCGCTGGCCTTCCCTCGGTGGACCCCCTGGCCCAAGCCCAGGCGGGGCAGGCGCTGCCCAATGCCTCGGAGAAGACTGAAAAGGCGGCCCGGCAGTTCGAGGGTCTCCTCATGAACCTGCTGTTCCAGACCATGCGGAAGACCGTGCAGCCCTCGGGGCTGTTCGGGGACTCCGGCCAGTCCCGCTCCACCTACGAATACCTGATGGACCAGGCGGTGGTGGACCAGGCCGTGGCCGGGGGCCGGGGCTGGGGGTTGGCCGACCGGCTGAAGGCGGCCTGGGACCAGTCCGGGAAAAAGGTCCCTGAAAAAGAATTCCCAGCAAGTTGAGGGTTCTTGGCAAACTGCCGATACAGCCCTGTTGAGGTGAATATGCGTATCAGTGGTAAATCGGGCAGCGTCAGCGGCACTCAGGGTGTGGCGGGAGCCAAGCCTGCGGCTACTTCCGGCTCCGCCCCCGTGGCTCCTGCCGCCGCCACCGATGCCGTCCAGGTCTCCTCCGCTGCTCGTCTGGTCGCCGTGGCCCAGCAGGCCCTGGCGGCGGTTCCCGACATCCGGACGGACAAGGTGGATGCCATCAAGAGCCAGCTGGACGCAGACGCCTACCACCCCGACGGAGAGGCCGTGGCCGAAGGGCTTATCAAGGAACACAAGGCGTACGGACGCCATTCCTAGCCCTGGAGCCCTTCACGTGAGGGCATGATCAGTCCCCTGACCCAGCGCCAGATCCTCCAGACCGCCGCGGTCGAGGCTGTTCGGCTGTCCCATGAGGGGGGCGCTCAGGTGCAGCGGGAGCAGGCCCGCAAGCAGGCCTTTGACGCCAAGCTGGCGGAGTCTCTGCTCGATGTGGCGGACGTGTCAGAGTCGGACAAGATGAACCTGGCGGAGCAGGAGGCCCAGGAGCGGGAGGCCCGGCGGCAGCATGGCACCGGAGCTTCCGAGCCGCTTCCCCCCGAGACGCCGGAGGGCACCCCGGCAGAGGGTGCCGGGCCGCACCTGGACCTGTTGGCCTGAGCCTTGCCGGGAGACAGCCAGGGAGGCCTTCCATGCTGCATGCGGTGCCTGAATTGCTGGATGCGCTCGAGACCAGACTCATCGCCGGCGAGGATCCTGCGGTGCTCCTGTCGGGAATCCGCTGGTCAGAGCTGGTGGGGTGGCCCGAGGATGCCGCGGGTGCCAAGGCTCTGAAGCGGCGCATCACGTCTGTCCACACCCTGCTGATGGGGCTCCAGTCCCCGCTGCGCGCGGCCCTCATCGGCCTGTCCGGCCTTCAGAGCTACAGCCGGGAGGGCCTCGCCGCCGATGCTTCCGCGATCGCGCCCCGTCTGATCGGAAAGGTGTAGCCATGCCCGGACTGAATGCCAGCCTCTACCTCGGGCTCTCGGGACTGCAGGCTCAGCAGGCCGCGCTCAACGTGGTGGGCCACAACATCGCCAATGTGAACACCCCCGGCTACACCCGCCAGCGGGCCGGCCTCAGCGCCGGCCAGTCCCAGGTCGAAGGTCAGATCTACTTTGGGACCGGCGTCACCCTCAGCTCCGTCCAGGGCATCCGGGACCGCTTCCTGGACCTGCAGATCTACCGCGAGACCGCCAAGCAGACGGGCGCTGACGAGCGCTACGCGGCGGTGAACGCCATCGCTTCCGCCCTCGGGGACACGGGCAGCACCGGCATCGCCGCCCAGATCCAGGCCTTCTTCCAGGGCTTCCAGGATCTCTCCACCCAGCCCGAGAGCGCGGCGCTTCGGACCAGTCTCCTTGGCAAGGCCCAGGCCATGGTCACGGGCTTGCAGACCAAGTATCAGCTCCTGGAGGACCAGCGGGGCAATGCGGATCAGTCCATCGGGGCGCTGGTGGCGGAGGTGAACACCCTCACCGGCCAGATCGCCCGGCTGAACCAGCGCATCTCCACCGAGGCCACACCAGGCGCCGACAACGACGCCCGAGACCAGCGCAAGACCCTCACCGACAAGCTGGCGGGGCTGGTGGGCATCAACGTGGCCGAGAGCTCCGACGGGGAGTATCAGATCACCCTCGACTCCGGCAGTGCGGTCCTGGTGACGGGCATCAGCTCCTTAGACCTGGTGGCGAAGCGCTCGGGCACCGGCGGGACCCTTCAGCTGGCCTCCGACATGAACGGCACCCTGGTGGAGGTCACCTCCGACATCAAGGAGGGGGCGCTCGGCGCCAAGCTGGACCTGCGGGACAACATCCTGGTGGGGTTCCAGGCCCAGCTGGATCAGATTGCTGCAGGCCTCGCCGGCCAGGTCAACCTGGCCCACCAGACCGGGTTGGCCGCCGATGGCTCACTTTCGGGCCAGGGCTTCTTCCTCAACGCCAGCACGGCGAATGACGTCAGCAACGGACTGCCGGTCACCCTCAGCGCCGCTCCTGCGACCCTTCAGAGTGGACCCGGCTGGAGCACCCGCTACAAGGGCATGGTGAACCTACTCACCGTGAATGCCGCCCTGGTCCGGAACCCCTCCCTCATCGCCGCGGCCAGCGCTGGCGGGGCCAAGGGGGACAACACCAACGCCCTGCGGATGGCGGCCTTCCAGGACGACCCTTCGGCTGTGGACACGGGGAGTTCGACCACGGGGTTCACCTCGGCCGTGGCGGCCCTGGTCACCGACCTCGGCAGCCAGACCCAGAACTACAAGGCCCAGAGCACCGCCCAGCAGAACCTGGTCTCAGCGCTCCAGTCCCAGCGGGACAGCATCTCGGGGGTGAACCTCGACGAGGAAGCCTCCAACATGATGACCCTCCAGCGGGGCTATCAGGCCTCCGCGCGATTTATCAGCGTCATCAACCAGCTGACCGATCAGTTGGTGAACCAGTTCGGCAGGTAATCCCGAAAGCAGGTGAACCATGTCCTTCCGCACAAGCACCGCCACCCAGCAGCGCCAGAGTCTCCAGGACCTCCAGGCGACCCAGGAGCGCATGGCCATCAACACGGCCCGGATCACTTCGGGCAGCCGCATCGGCAGTCCCGGCGAGGATCCCAACGGGGCGGCGCTGATCCTGGATTTCGGGAACTCCATCCAGGCCAATACCCAGTATCTCAAGCAGATCAACGCTGCCAGCGGCTTCCTCACCGCCACGGAGGACGCTGTGAATGGCGCCGTGCAGGCTGTCATGCGGCTGCAGGAGCTGGCGGTGGCCGGTTCCTCAGCCTCCGTGCCCGAGGTGAACTCGATCCTGCAGAATATACTTGCGCTGGCGAACACGCAGTTCCAGGGCAAGTATCTCTTCTCAGGCACCAAGACCGACGTCCAGCCCTTCAGCGGCACGGCGCCCTACACCTACCAAGGCGACCAGCAGGAGATCAACCTGGGCGTGGCCTCCGGCACCCAGGTGTCCACCAACTTGGCGGGGGACGATGTCTTCCAGGGTGTCAATTACACGGGGCCGACGGCTGGCAGCGCCGACTTGCTTGCGGTGGCCGCGAAGCTGGCTACGGAGCTGGGCGGCAGCGGCGCCACGGCCCAGACCCGGGTGGACCTTGACGCCGTCCTCGGCAACCTCAACCAGATGCTGGCCAAGCTGGGCGGCCGCCAGGCCGGGCTCCGGTCCATGGAGACCTCCCTGGGCGACTTCAATGCGAGCCTGAAGTCGCTTCAGAGCGCCCAGGAGGCCACGGACTACCCCACCGCCTACACGGAATACAGCAATGACGAGACCATCCAGACCGCCACGCTGAGCATCATGGCCAAGGTGAACAAGGTGAACCTGTTCGACTACCTGGCCTGATCCACGGCCCGGAGGTGGGCCTCCAAGGAGGCCAGGGCGCGAGCCCGGTGAATCCCGCCCTTGGCAGCCCGAAGGGCCCGGATGCCCCCGGCCTTCTTCAGGGCCCGGGCATCCACGGCCCCTTCGGCCAGGGCGGGGAGCAGGCCCAGCATGGCGTTGGTGGGTGCGAAGTCCCGTGGGGCCGCATGGGCCAGGTAGTGCAGCAGGGCGCCGGTCATGGTGTCTGCCGGGAAGGGTGTCGCCGGGAGACCCCGCAGGGCGCCGTCCATGGCCAGCGCCGCCGCCAGTCCCGCCGCGGCCGATTCGAGGTAGCCCTCGACGCCCGCCAGCTGCCCGGCCACCCACAGTCCCGGGACTGATTTGACAGCCAGTGTCGCATCCAGCACCGAGGGAGCCTGGAGGTAGGTGTTGCGGTGGATGCTGCCGAAGCGGGCGAACTCGGCGGCCTCCAGCCCCGGGATGAGGCGGAAGACCTCCTTCTGGGCGCCCCACTTCAGGCGGGTCTGGAAGCCCACCAGGTTGAAGTGGTCTCCGGCCAGCGTGTCCTGGCGCAGCTGGACCACCGCGTGGGGCCACCGGCCCGTGCGGGGATCATCCAGCCCCACGGGCTTCAGGGGGCCGTGCCGCAGCGTCTCGCGCCCGCGGTCCGCCATCACCTCCAGGGGCAGGCAGGCCTCGAAGTAGGGCGTGTCCAGGTCCGCGAGGGGGGTGCGCTCCGCGGCCAGCAGCGCATCGAGGAAGCGCTCGTACTGCTCCAGATTCATGGGGCAGTTGATGAAGTCCGGATCCCCCTTGTCGTAGCGGGTGGCCATCCAGGCGGTCGCCAGGTCGATGCTGTCCCGCTCTACGATGGGTGCGATGGCATCGTAGAAGTGCAGGCGCCCACTGCCGGTGACGGTGGAGAGCCAGTCAGCCAGAGGCTCTGCGGTGAGGGGCCCCGTGGCCAGCAGGGTCGGTTCGGTCAGCTCGGGGTGGTCCACCTGGGCTTCCTCCCAGCTGATGTGGGGATGCTCCCGGAGGCAGCTGGTCACAGCGGCGGAGAAGGCGCCCCGGTCCACTGCCAGGCTGCTGCCGGCGGGAACCCGAGTGGCCTCCGCGCAGCGCAGGATCAGCGACCCCATGCGGCGCATCTCCGCCTTCAGGACCCCCGTGGCCGAGTTGGGGTCGTCGCTCTTGAAGGAGTTCGAGCAGACCATCTCCGCGGCATGGCCCGTGGTGTGCGCAGGCGTCATGCGGGCCGGGCGCATCTCAGTCAGGCGGACCCGGTGCCCCCGCGACGCCAGCTGCCACGCAGCCTCGGAGCCCGCCAGTCCCGCACCGATGATATGAATCACGCCCACCCCCTGGGGCTGATTCTATGCCTGCCGCAGGCACGGGGTGGGCGGCATTCCTGACTGCACCGCAGCAGATCCCGCAAGTGGAGGAGGCCTCCCGTATTTTTCGCTTGCCATTGAGGACCTGCGTGTTAGTCTGGATGTCCTGCGCAGTTGAGGCTGCGGGGTGCAGAAGTGGCCGAGAGGCGGCTTTGACCATGTGTAAGCATGGGGGCGTCTTTGAAAACCGGATAGAAGATAGGAAGCCTTTGAGGG
>JAAXXS010000339.1 GCA_013334395.1 Holophagaceae bacterium
GGGGCAGCGGGCGCGGCGTGAGCACCTCGAAGCCCAGCCAGGGCGGCGTCAGGGCCTCCAGGTTCGCGGGGTCCGCGAAGAAGGGGAAGACCTCCGACCGGGGCACGGGCAGGTCCTGCACGGAGATGAAGACGTCTTCTCTCACAGCAGGTCCGCCAGGGCCTGTTCCGCGGTGGGGAAACGGAACTGGAAGCCCTGTGCCAGGACCCGGGTGGGCTTCACGAAGGCACCCTGCAGCAGCAGGGCCTCGGCCAGCTCGCCCAGCACCAGCTTGGTGGCGGCGGCGGTGACGAAGCCGGGCACCGGCAGCATGGGCCGGTGCAGCCGCTGGGCGATGGCGCGGGTGAAGGCCTCGTTGGAGAGGGGCTTCGGAGCTGTGCCGTTGAAAGCGCCGCGCCAGGCCGGATTCTGGGTGGCTTCCACGAACATGGCCACCAGGTCGTCCAGGTGGATCCAGCTGAGTCCCTGGGTGCCGGTCCCCAGCTTGCAGCCCTGGAACCAGCGCACGGGCAGGGCCATCTTGGGCAGGGCGCCGCCCTCCCGGGCCAGCACCACGCCGATGCGGACCAGGGCCACCCGGACGCCGAAGGCCGCTGCTGCCATGGCCTCGACCTCCCAGGCCCGGCAGACCTCCGCCAGGAAGCCCAGCCCCGAGTCCGAGAGCTCGTCCACGGGCTCTTCGCCCGCCGGGACGTAGAAGCCGATGGCCGAGGCGTTCACCAGGGCGGCGGGAGGCTGGGGGCAGGCCCGCATGGCCTCCACCAGGCGCCGGGTGGTCTCGACCCGGCTGGCAAGGAGGGTGGCCTTGCGGGCCGTGCTCCAGCGCTTGTCCGCGATGCCCTCGCCCGCCAGGTTGATGACCGCATCGGCCCCGTCCAGCGCGGCGGCCAGATCATCCCAGGCGCGGGCCGTGGCACCTGCAGGCAGCTCGGTGCGACCGGGATTCCGGGTCAGCACCGTCACCTCGGCCCCCAGGTCGAGCAGCGCCCGCACCAGGGGTCGCCCCACCAACCCCGTGCCTCCGGCTACCACCACCCGTTTCAGCTCTGCTGCCGCCATGCCCTGCTCCCGTTCCTGTGCATCTCATCCTGCCGATGACCCTCTGATGATCCCAGCCGGCGAAGCGTTGGCCCAGATAAAGGCTCACCCGGAATATTGGCCGGGGCCCCTGCAATCCAGCGGCTGGGATGCGAACATGGGGGTTACGGGAACCCCATGAACGCACTGAACCGACAATTCGAGCTCATCCGCCAGTCCGCCACGGTGGCCATGGCGGACCGGATCCTGGCGCTGAAAGCCAGCGGGCAGCCCATCATCGGGCTGCAGGTGGGCGATCCCGACTTCGGGACTCCCGCCCCGGTCCTGGAGGCGGCCACCCGGGCCCTGCAGGCAGGCCTGACCCACTACGGACCCTCCAGCGGCACCCTCGAGCTGCGGCAGGCCATCGCCGCCAAGCTGCGGCGGGACGAGGGCGTCACGTACGATCCGACGGCCGAGATCCTGGTCACCCACGGCGGCATCCACGCCTACTACACCGCCCTGCAGGCCATCCTGAACCCCGGCGATGACGTTTTGATCCCCGACCCGACCTGGGCCACCCACGCCAACATGGTGGT
>JAAXXS010000028.1 GCA_013334395.1 Holophagaceae bacterium
TTGATGCGGCACTCGATGGCGTGGCCCTTCTGGACCACGTCCTCCTGGCGGAAGCTGAGCTTCTGGCCAGCGGCGATGCGGAGCTGCTCCTTGACGATGTCGATGCCCGTGACCAGCTCGGTGACGGGGTGCTCCACCTGGACGCGGGTGTTCATCTCCATGAAGAAGAAGTCGCCCCGCTTGTCCAACAGGAACTCGATGGTGCCTGCATTGTAGTAGCCCACGGCCTTGGCGGCCTTGATGGCGGTATCGCAGATCTTCTGGCGCAGGGCCGGGGCGAGGACAGCGCTGGGGCTCTCCTCAATGAGCTTCTGGTGGCGGCGCTGGATGGAGCATTCCCGCTCGCCCAGGTGCACGACATTGCCGAACATGTCGCCCATGATCTGGACTTCGATGTGGCGCGGCTCCAGGAGATACTTCTCCATGTAGACGGTGTCATCGCCAAAGGCGCCCTTGGCCTCGCTGCGGGCATTATTGTACAGGTCCGGCAGCTCCTCGGGGTTGTTGATGATGCGCATCCCGCGCCCGCCCCCGCCCGCGCTGGCCTTGACGATCACGGGGTAGCCGATCTGCTCGGCCACCACCAGGGCCTCCTCCACGGTCTCGACTAGGCCGTCGCTGCCGGGCATGAGCGGCACACCGGCTTCCTGCATGGTGGCCTTGGCCTGGGCCTTGTTGCCCATCTTGCGGATGATCTCGGGGCTGGGGCCGATGAAGGTGATGCCGCAGGCCTGGCAGACTTCCACGAAGTGGGCGTTCTCACTGAGGAAGCCGTAGCCAGGGTGGATGGCCTCGGCTCCGGTGACCTCGGCCGCCGCAATGACCTGGGGGATGTTGAGGTAGGACTTGGAGGAGGGCGGGGGGCCGATGCAGACTTCCTCATCCGCGAACCGCACATGGAGGGCGTTGCGGTCGGCCTCGGAGTAGACCGCCACGGTCTGTATGCCCATCTCCTTGCAGGCCAGGATGACGCGCAGGGCGATCTCGCCGCGGTTGGCGATGAGCACCTTCTTGAAGGGCGGTGCATCGAGGGGGGTCGCGATGGCGGCCGATGGCTTGCGCTTGATGGCTGAGCCCATGGCTAGCCGATTCTCACGGCGAAGAGCCGCTCACCGTACTCGACCGGGGTGCCGTTCTCCACGAGCACCTTGATGACCTCGCCAGCCACGTCGCTCTCGATCTCGTTCATCAGCTTCATGGCCTCGATGATGCAGAGAGTCTGGCCAGGCTTGACGTAGTCTCCAGGGGAGGTGTAGGGCGTGGCCGTCGGCGTGGAGGCCCTGTAGAACGTCCCCACGATGGGACTCGTGACGTAGTGGATGCTGGGGTCTTCGGCAGGCTGGGCTGCGGGAGCAGCCACGGGCGCGGAATAGGCTTGCATCATGGGGGCTGAAGGAGCCGCCACCATCATGGGGGCAGCCACGGGGGCCTGCATCACGGGCGCCGGACCGTCCTTGCGGATGCGGAAGCGCATGTCCCCCGCCTCGAATTCGAACTCCTGGAAGGGTTCGCGGCCGACCAGGGCAATGAGGGCCTTGATCTCTTCGAGTCCCAGCGGGCTCGAGGGGGTTTTCAGGGGAAGCGAGGCTGGCCGGGCAGGGGCTGGAGCCTGTTTTGCGGCAGGGGACTTCTTGCGGGGGGTGCTCATCGAGGCTCCAACGATCAGGTCAGTCGGGGGAAGGGATCGAGCATAGCAAACCGAGGGAGGCTGGTCAGGTCAGGAATCTTCGGCAGATTCTGCCGCAGGTGCCTTCTTCTTGATTCGAGGGCCGGTTTCTTCCGGACGGAACTCTTTCCTTGCTGCGTCGAGAATGCCGTTCAGGAACTGGGTGCCCTCCTGGTCGCTGAACTCTTTCACGATTTCAAGGGCCTCATTGATGACGATGGGGAAGGGCACCTCCCGCACGAACATCAGCTCATAGAGGCCGAGCCGGAGGAGGTTCCGGTCCACGGCGGCCATGCGATGGATCTTCCAGTGCTCGGCATACTTGGCCAGGGCGCCATCGATCTCTTCCAGGTGGCCGTGCACACCATCCACCAGGCGGCGGGCGTAGTAGAAGGCGTCCCGGTTCAGGTCCTGGATGGTGTAGAAGCCTGCAAAGACCTGGTCCGGCTGGTAGCCGGTGAGGTCCATGGCGTAGAGCATCTGCAGGGCGTACTCCCGCCCCCGGCGGCGAACACCCATCTAGCTGCGCCCTTTCTTGGCACCGAGGGTGCGGGTCAGGTCCACCATCTCGAGGACGCTCATGGCGGCCTCCCAGCCCTTGTTGCCCATCTTGGCGCCAGCGCGGTCGATGGCCTGCTCGACGCTGTCCGTGGTCAGGACGCCGAAGCTCATGGGCAGACCCGTGTCCAGAGCCACCTGGGCGACGCCCTTGGTGACCTCGGCCGCGATCATGTCGAAGTGGGGTGTCCCGCCCCGGATCACCGTGCCGAGCACGATGACGCCCGCATAGCGGCCACTCTGGGCCGCCAGCTTGGCCACCTGGGGCAGTTCGAAGCTCCCGGGAACACGGATGAGATCCAGCTGGTCCTCCTTGCCGCCGTGGCGGAGGATGCAGTCCTGCGCGCCCTGGATCAGCCGCTCGACGATGAAGTCGTTCCAGCGCGACGCGACCAAGGCGAAACGGTCGCCTTCATGAACGCGGATGTGGCCCTCAAAGATCCCCATGGGAACCCCCCGAAAGGTGGTTGGAAGAGGAAAAAGTCTAGCATGAACTCAAGTTATGCAAATCGAAAAGCGGGCGCTGGGGGGTGGGGTTCCCGGACCCGCGCAGGGGTGGAGTCAGCAGCCCTGAATCCGCGCTCCAGATCAGGGTTTCGGCCCAATTGGCGCTGTCTAGAATTTTTCCGCAGTTCCCCTGCTCGGGGTTGAAACCGGGCTGAGCCAGGACTGGCCTGGGTATGCGGGGAGAGAGCCAATTCGGAGGTCGGAGGGAGGCTTCCCCCAGGCGCTTGACAGGGCCTGCGACCGCGCGAAGTTAAATGTTTACAGATGGAATCAATCACGTCCGGTTCCAAGGAAGGTTGCATGGCTCAAGTCATTCCCACACTTCGTGATGGCTACTCGGTCGATTTCTGGAGAACCCGGAACGAGGTCTCTCAGGTCTGTGCCATCTGCTATGCCGAATCCCGGACCAGCAAGTCCCGGAACCCGAAGGACCCGGCTGCCGACGAGACCAACCCGGGCCTCTCTCCGGGTGGAGAAGGTGCCGCCCATCCCAAGCACTGCATCACCCTGGAGTCCGCCTGCGAGGCGGCCCGCCGCTGCGACAGGGAGGCGAGGGAGGTCAGCCGAAGCTTGAAGATCTTCACCAACTCCATGGGGGACTTCTGGGCCGATGACAGAGCCCTGGACCAGGCCCGGCGGGTGGCGCTGGAGACCATGCACCAGACCCCCAACTTGACCTGGATGCTGCTCACCCGGCAGCCCAAGGTCATCCCCTCCCTGCTCCAGGGCGCGATGGACCTCGTCCGGTCCGAACCGAACACCGGGGAGGAGCCCCTGTTTGTCGAGTGGCTGGAGCGCTGGCTGGCCGGCGAGCCCCCCCGCAACATCTGGATGGGCACCACCATCGAGGACCGGGCAGGAGCCCAGCAGCGGATCCTGTCGCTGCTCAAGGTCCCCGCCGCGGTGCGGTTCCTCGCCTGCGACCTCAGCTGCCCACGGGCCCTGTTCGGGGTTCCCGTCAGCGGCGCTGGAGCCAGCCAGGGGCAGACCTTCTACCCGTGGCTGGCGAACGGACCTACGGCCGAGGCCTTCCTGAAAGACATCCTGAACTACCTGAGCGTGAGCCGAATGGAGGCGACGGGTTCCTAGACCGTCACCGTATCGGCGACCTCGCGGAAGTCAGGGATCTGGTCGAAGTTCATGTAGCGGTAGATGTCGGCGGACTTCTTGGCGATGACGCCGACCAGTTCCGTGTACTCGGCCACCGTCGGGATCTTCCCGAGCAGGGCGCAGATGGAGGCCAGCTCCGCGGAGCCCAGGTAGACCCGGGTGTCCAGGCCCAGCCGGTTGGGGAAGTTGCGGGTGGAGGTGGACATGGCCGTGCTGCCCTTGCGGACCTGCGCCTGGTTGCCCATGCACAGAGAGCAGCCGGGCATCTCCATGCGCGCGCCGGTGCGGCCCAGGATGCCGTAGTAGCCCTCCTGGGTGAGCACATAGGCGTCCATCTTTGTGGGCGGGGCGATCCAGAGGCGCGTGGCCAGATCGGTCTTGCCATCCAGCAGCTTCCCGGCAGCGCGGAAGTGGCCGATGTTGGTCATGCAGGAGCCGATGAAGACCTCGTCGATCTTGTCGCCAGCCACGGTGGAGAGCAGCTTGACGTCATCCGGATCGTTGGGGCAGGCCACGATGGGTTCCTTCACGTCAGCCAGGTTGATCTCGATGACCGCGGCGTAGTCGGCGTCGGCGTCCGGGGCCAGCAGTTCGGGGTTGGCAATCCAGGCGCGCATGGCCTTGATGCGGTTTTCCAGGGTCTCCCGGTGTTCGTAGCCGTTCGCGATCATCCACTTCATGAGCGTGATGTTGGACGTCATGTATTCGATGATCGGTTCCTTGTCCAGGTGCACGGTGCAGCCGGCTGCGGACCGCTCGGCCGAGGCGTCGGACAGCTCAAAGGCCTGTTCCACCTTGAGCTTGGGCAGTCCTTCGATCTCCAGGATCCGGCCGCTGAAGAGGTTCTTCTTGCCCTTCTTCTCCACGGTCAGCAGGCCCTGCTGGATCGCGTAGTAGGGGATGGCGTTGACCAGATCCCGCAGGGTGATGCCGGGCTGGAGCTCGCCCTTGAAGCGCACGAGCACGGATTCCGGCATGTCCAGGGGCATGACGCCCGTGGCGGCGGCGAAGGCCACCAGGCCCGAGCCCGCGGGGAAGGAGATGCCGATGGGGAAGCGGGTGTGCGAGTCGCCGCCGGTGCCCACGGTGTCCGGCAGCAGCAGGCGGTTCAGCCAGCTGTGGATGACGCCGTCGCCGGGCTTGAGGGAGACGCCGCCGCGGTTGGTTATGAAGGGCGGCAGCTCCCGGTGGGTCTTCACGTCCACGGGCTTGGGATAGGGCGCGGTGTGGCAGAAGGACTGCATCACCATGTCGGCGGAGAACTGCAGGCAGGCCAGGTCCTTCAGCTCATCCCGGGTCATGGGGCCCGTGGTGTCCTGGGAACCCACGGTGGTCATGCGTGGCTCGCAGTAGGTGCCGGGCCGGATGCCCGCCACGCCGCAGGCCTTGCCCACCATCTTCTGGGCCAGGGAGTAGCCCTTCCCGGTGTCCGTGGGGATCGCGGGGAAGCGGAAGATCGTGGACTCGGGCAGCCCGAGCGCCAGGCGGGCCTTGGCGGTCAGCCCCCGGCCGACGATCAGGGGGATGCGGCCGCCGGCGCGGACTTCGTCGAAGATGACCTCGGACTTGACCTTGAACTCGGAGATGACCTGGCCGTTCTTCAGGGCCTTGCCCTCGTAGGGGCGCAGCTCGATGACGTCGCCCATGTCCATGCTGTTCACATCCAGCTCGATGGGCAGGGCGCCGGCGTCCTCCATGGTGTTGTAGAAGATGGGCGCAATCTTGGAACCCAGGCAGACCCCGCCGAAGCGCTTGTTGGGCACGTACGGGATGTCCTCGCCCGTGAACCACAGCACCGAGTTGGTGGCGGACTTGCGGGAGGAGCCGGTGCCAACCACGTCGCCCACGTAGGCGATCAGGTGGCCCTTGGCCCGCAGGGCGTCGAGCTGCTTGATGGGACCGACCTTGCCCGCGTCGTCGGGGTTGATGCCGGGCCGGGCGTTCTTCAGCATGGCCAGGGCATGGAGCGGGATGTCGGGGCGGCTCCAGGCGTCCGGGGCCGGGGACAGGTCATCGGTGTTGGTCTCGCCCGTGACCTTGAATACCGTCAGGGTGAGGCTCTGGGGCACTTCGGGGCGGCTGGTGAACCACTCAGCCTCGGCCCAGGACAGGAGGACAGCCTTGGCGTTGGCATTGCCTGCGTCGGCCTTGGCCTTCACTTCGGCGAAGGCGTCGAAGACCAGCAGGGTCTTCTTGAGGCCCTCGGCGGCGAGGGTTCCCACCTTGGCGTCGTCCAGCAGGTCGATGAGGGGCTTGACGTTGAAGCCGCCCAGCATGGTGCCGAGCAGCTCCGTGGCCTTCTCGGGGGAGACCAGGGCCACCTTCTCCTGGCCCTTGGCGACGCTCGCCAGGAAGGCCGCCTTCACCCGGGCGGCATCATCCACGCCGGCGGGAACGCGGTGGGTGAGCAGGTCCAGCAGCACCTTCTCCTCGCCCGCGGGGGGATTCGCGAGCAGTTCCGCCAGTCCGGATGTCTGGGCCTCGCTGAGGGGGAGGGGCGGAATGCCCATGGCGGCGCGTTCAGCAACATGGAGGCGGTAGGCTTCGAGCACGGTCAACTCCCCTGAGAGCGCCGCTGGGCGCGGTCCGAACCCCCATTCTACATCCAGCGCTGTCCCAGGGAGCCAGATGCTATGCCGGGGCCACCCCCCGGCTGGCGAAGAGGTGTGCCGCTGCATCGGGCCAAGGTGGGTCAGCTTTCAACCTCGGGTGCTTCCGGACCGATCCAGAAGTAGGCGGTGGACAAGGGCCATGACGATCAAGCGGGTGCGGGTCGAGGATCTCAGGACGGGGATGTACATCCACGACCTGAACTGCGGGTGGCTGCAGCACGGCTTCCTGCGGCAGCGCTTCCTGCTGCGCCATCCGGACCAGATCCAGAAGATGCGGGATCAGGGCATGTTCGAGCTCTACATCGACACCGAGCGCGGGGACGATGTGGCCGGGGCCCCGACCAAGGCCGAGATCGACCTGGTGCTCGACCAGCAGCTGAAGCAGTCGGCCGCCGCCGGGGCCGCGTTGCCGACGGCCCGGGTCTCCCAGAAGGAGGAGTCGGTCCAGGCCCGGCGGATCCTGGGCGAGGCCTCGGTCATGGTCGATGGCCTGCTCCTCGATGTGCGGCTCGGCAAGCAGGTGGACCCCGCCAAGGCCGGGCCCCTGGTGAAGGAGATCAACGCATCTGTGCTCCGGAATCCCGGCGCCCTCCTCAGCCTCTGCCGCATCAAGCAGGCAGACACCTACACCTTCCAGCACAGTGTGAGCATCTGCGCGCTGCTGGTGTCCTTCACGAATGCCCTGGGCATGCCGGCCGATCTGGTGCATGAGGCGGGCCTCGGCGGGCTGCTCCATGACATCGGGAAGATGAAGATCCCCAACGAGATTCTCAACAAGCCCGGGAAGCTCACGGAAGAGGAATTCACGATCATGAAGTCCCACGCCGCCCTCAGCCGGGACCTTCTCACGGGAGTCCCCGGGATCTCCGACATGGTCATCCGGATCGCCGGCGAGCACCACGAGCGCATGGGCGGCGGAGGCTATCCCGCGGGCATCCCCGGGGAGGGCATCTCCCAGATCGGCCGCATGGCCGCCATCGTCGACGTCTACGACGCTCTGACCTCCAACCGGGTCTACCACAAGGGGATGGAGCCCTCCGAGGTGTTGAAGAAGCTGCTGGAGTGGAGCGGCGCCCACCTGGACGGGGACCTGGTCCAGCAGTTCATCCGCACCCTGGGCATCTATCCCGTGGGCGCGCTGGTGCGCCTCACCAGTGGCCGCCTGGCGGTGGTCGTCGAACAGAGCGAGGACCTCCTCCGCCCCACGGTGCGCCTGGTGTTCGACACCAAGCTGGGCCTGCGCCTGCCCGTCAAGGACCTGCACCTCCTCCACGCCCCCGAAGAGATCGAGGACTACGAGGAGCCCGGGGACTGGGACCTGGATCCGCTGGTTTACCTCTAATACCCGGCGGCCTGGCCATCCTTGCGCGATTCCGAGGCCCCGAAAAACACCTTCTGCTTGCCGTCCCAGCGGATGGCCTGGTAGCCGCCGTAGCCCCCGAGCAGCCAGGCCACGCCATGGCCCCGGTTCATGAGCTCGCGCACGGTCTCGTAGGGGAAGCCGCTCTCCAGCTGGATGGTGCCGGGCAGCCTGCCCTTCTCGCCCGTGGGTTCGGGTGATCCGTCATGGCTCATGCGCGGAGCGTCCCCGGCCTCCTGGGCGTTCATGGCGAAATCGACCATGTTCATGACGATCTGAGCGTGGCCGATGGGCTGGAACTCGCCGCCCATGACGCCATAGCTCAGGAAGGGCTCGCCGCCCTTGGTGATGAAGCCCGGGATGATGGTGTGGAAGGGCCGCTTGCCGGGGGCGTAGGTGTTGGCGCTGCCCTCTTCCAGGTTGAACAGCTCGCCTCGGTCCTGGAGGCAGAAGCCCAGGTCGCCCGGGGTCATGCCGCTGCCCATGCCCCGGTAGTTGGACTGGATCAGGCTCACCATGTTGCCGTCCCCATCCGCCGTGGTCAGGTAGACGGTGTCGCCCTCCTTCAGGGGCGGATGACCCGCCTCCAGGCGGCGGGCGGCGCGGCCCTCGTCGATGAGGGCGCGGCGCTGGGCGGCGTAGTCCTTGGACAGCAGCCAGCTCAGGGGCACCTTCATGAACGCGGCGTCCGCGTAGAACTTGGCCCGGTCCTCGAAGGCCAGCTTCTTGGCTTCGGTGAACAGGTGGACGTGCCGGGGACTGCCGAAGGGGATCTTCGAGAAGTCGTAGCCCTCAAGGATGTTCAGCATCTGCAGGGCCGCGATGCCCTGGCCGTTGGGGGGCAGCTCCCAGACGTCATAGCCCCGGTAGCTCACGGAAACCGGGTCCACCCAGTCCGAGCGGTGGGCGGCAAAGTCCTCATAGCTCAGGAAGCCGCCCTGGGCCTTCATGTAGGCGTCGACCTTGCGGGCGATCTCGCCCTTGTAGAAGGCGTCGCGCCCTTCCTTGGCCAGGAGCTCCAGGGTGCGGGCCAGACGGGGATTGCGGAAGACCTCCCCGCTGCGGGGGGCCCGCTTGCCATCCACGGTGAAGGTCTCCAGGAAGCCGGGGAAGCGGCCCAGGGCGGGCACGCTGCGATTCCAGTAGTAGGCGATGAGCTCCGAGACCGGGAAGCCCTCCCGGGCATAGCGGATGGCCGGGGCCAGCACCTGGGGCATGGGGAGCTTGCCGAACTTCCGGTGCAGTTCGAACCAGCCGTCCACGCAGCCGGGCACGCTGACGGGCAGCGGCCCCTGGGGGGGGATGTGCTTCAGACCCAGCTTCTTGAAGTGATCGAGGCTGAGCGACTTCGGCGAGCGCCCACTGGCATTGAGCCCGTGGAGCTTCTTCCCCTTGGCCTCCCAGACCATGGCGTAGAGATCGCCGCCCATGCCGCTGCCCGTGGGCTCCATGAGGCCCAGGGCCGCGTCCGCGGCGATGGCCGCATCCACGGCGGAACCCCCCTGCTTGAGGATGTCCAGGGCGATCTGGGTGACCAGGGCCTGGCTGGTGCAGGCCATGCCGTGCTGGGCCGCCACTTCGGACCGGGTGGCGAAGGCTCGGCCGGTGACGCGGTCGCCCGCCCCGAGGGGCAGGGTGGCCGCGAGTCCCAGGACGAGCGCGAGAACGATCCGGGCGGTGGGCATGGGGCCTCCCTGGGGGCTTGCCGAGCAGACTGGCGTGAGGTCAGTTCTCTAGAATGGCTGCGCTGGGCCAGCAGGTGGCTTCCAGCCGGCGGGACGGGGTGGCGACGGCGGCCGAGGGTGGGGCGGCCTGGAACTTGGGATCCAGCACCCGGGCGATCTGATCCTTCAGGTCCTCCAGGTGAGCCCGGATGGCCTTGGGGGCGGCGGGCTTCGCCAGGAGCGCCTGCAGGGACTTCAGCTCGGCGCGGACAGCACCCCGGCAGTCATCGCTGGTGTTCACCGCAAGGACAGTCATGCCCAGCCCTCCGGCGGCCATGCTCGGCAGCGCCGGCTGGTTGAGCAGGTTCCCGAGCAGCTCGACATAGGCCCGCTGTAGGTTGCGGCGGTAGGGATCAACCTTGGGCGCCGCGCTGGTGAGCTCGGTGAAGACGCCCGACCGCAGATCCGACAGCAGCTGGCCTATGGCATAGGACCTCTCGCCGAGCTGGGCCTCCTGTTCCTCCAGGCGGGTGAGCCGGGCCCGGTCCAGCAGAGCTCCAAGGACCCCCCGCTGCGCGGCCAGCAGCCGCAGCTGGCCGCTGCCGGGCTCCAGCTTGGCGAGCAGGGCCGGATCGAGGATCCAGGCGGGCGTCTTGAGCAGGGTGCCGGTGAGGAACTTCACCGCCTCGGCCTGGCGGGCCGCGGGAACCGGCGTGAAGCGCCCCCCGGCCTGGCCGCCGTGCTTGTTCTCGGTGTCGTAGCCGCCCACCAGGACCGTCACGTGACCGAGCTCGCGCCGCCACTGGCCCCAGATGGCGTCATAGAGGTGGCTGAGCTCCTTGAAGTCCTGGCCGTCCTTCAGGGCCGCCTTCGGCAGCAGGCCCAGGACCCGCTGCAGGTTGCGGGTGCCGAGGGTGGTGGCCTTCACGGGGTCCGCATCTCCCACGGCCTCGGTCTGGTCGCCGGGATCGATGCCTGACGTGCCCGGCGTGGAGAAGCGGAGCCAGGGCTCGGACTCCTGGGGCTTCAGCCAGGCGTTGAGGGTGGCCTTCTCGTCGTCGGAGGTCTTGGCCTCGGGAATGGGCGTGTAGCCCCACTTCACCGCGAAGATGTCGTAGGGGCCGAGCTTGGGCACCAGATCCGCGGGCTCGAAGCCGTCCTCGGGCTGGGCCACATAGTTGAAGCGGCAGTAGTCCATCAGGGTGGACACATGGCCCATCTTCTTCACCCAGGCCTTGTCCCGGATCTTCTCGAAGGGATACTGCGAGCTGGCCTTGAAGTTGTGGGGGAAGCCCAGGGAGTGGCCCACCTCGTGGGTCACCACGTAGGCGAGGAGGTCGCCCATGAGGTCATCGGGCAGCCGGAGCCCCTGGGCCCGCTTGTCCAGCGGGGCGACCTGGGTGAAGTACCAGTCCCGCTGGAGCTGCAGGATGTTGTGGTAGAGCACGATGTCCGCTTCCAGGATCTCTCCGGTTCGGGGGTCGCTGATGTGGGGGCCGTAGGCGTTGGCCACGGGCGAGGGCACCCAGCGGATGACGGAGTAGCGCGCGTCGCCAGCGTCGAAGTCCGGGTCCTCCTCGGGGGTGGGCGCGAGCTTCGCCACGATGGCCTGCTTGAAGCCGGCAGCCTCGAAGGCGGCCTGCCAGGCTTCCACGCCCTTCTTCACGAAGGGCACCCAGGTCGCCGGCGTGGCGCGGTCGATGTAGAAGGTGATGGGCTTCACGGGCTCGCTGAGGGCTGCGGCGGGGTCCTTCTTCTCCAGGCGCCAGCGCGTGATGTAGCTGCGGCGGCTGGCCTCGTGGTCCGGCCGCCCGTAGTCGGTGTTGCGCACGCTGAAGTAGCCCAGTCGCTCGTCGGAGATCCGCGGCAGCATCGGCTTCTCCGGCAGCTGCACGAAGGAGAAGAACATCGTCACCGAGCCGCTGGTGCCGGGCCGCAGGCCGGGGGCGCCGAAGGGGCTGGAGCTGCCGGGCGTGGGTCCCATGCTGAAGGGCACGCTGTAGGTCTGGACCGCTTCGACGTTCAGGTTCGCGGGGAAGGCCTTGACCTTGTCCAGATAGCTCCGCGAGGGGTCGAAGGACTGGGCGCCCAGGAGCTGGCGGGCGCTGAGCTCCGGCACCTCCGTGGTGAACAGGCGAGTCGCTTCGATGACCGGGGCGCCATCCTTGGCGAAGGCTTCCACGGGGAAGCTCATGAGGATGGTGTCTCGTGTGGAGGCGGCCACGGCCTTGGCCACGGGCTGGGACGGGTCGGCCACCAGGGCGTGGGAGACCTCCTGCAGCAGCACGCGGTTTTCCTTCAGGACCCACCGCACCACGCTGGAGTCCACCACGCGGCCCGCGTGGTCGATGTTGGCCGGCGTCTGGTTGGCGGAGACCACCAGCAGCAGCTCCTGGCCCAGGCGGCTCTTGGGGATCTCGAAGTATGTCTTGCCCTTCATCTGGTGGACCTTGATGAAGCCGTCCTGGGACTTGGCTTCGGCCGTGATCACCTTGTCGTAGGGCTTGGGCTCGCCCGCCTCCGAAGTTGAGGTGGGGGCGCCATTGGCGCGGGACGCGGCATTCGGCGCCCCGGTCGGGGGCGTCTGCGGAGGGGTGCGCTGGGCCACCAGCAGGCTGGCAGCCAGGGCCAAGGCGAGGCTGGTGAGGGGGCGAGGGGTCACAGAGGCTCCTGATGAGTTCGAGACCCTCATCAAACCATAATTGCATCGCAAGATGAGGGTTCATTTTGTGCGCAATCCGTCCATCCTGGAGGGGGAGGTGACCCATGTCGATGGATGCCGCGACCCGGACCTCCTGGTTGGAGCGCTACCGCTCGGGTCCGAGCCTGCTGCGGCGGGCCTGGGATGAGACATCCGCAGAGATGAGGTCCTGGCGGCCTGCGGAGGGAGCCTGGAGTGCCTTGGAGGTGGTGGCCCACTGCGCCGACTCCGAGACCTACGCCGCCATCCGCATCCGCCTCCTGCTCGCCGAAGGGGAGCCCCTGATCGTCGGCTATGACGAGCAGGCCTGGGCCCGGTGCTTCGACTACCAGGGCAGCGACCCGGAGGCATCTCTGCATCTGGTGGAGACTGTGCGGGCCCACACCTCGACCATGCTGGCCCAGCTCTCCGACGGGGCCTGGGGGCGCATGGGGCGCCACAGCCACAGCGGTCCCTATGGCACCGATGACTGGCTGCGCAGCTACGGCGAGCACCTGGAGATCCACGCCCGGCAGATCCAGAGAAACCTCCTGGCCTGGCAGGAACGGTCTGTCTAAACGCGGAGGTTGCATGCCCAGGGTCCGAAACTCCCGAGGTCGCAGGATGGCCCCGAATGCCTGCTGAGCTGGATCTGGAGGCCTACCTCCGGCGCATCGGGCTCGCCAACCGGCCTACCGCCGACCTGGCAGGCCTCCAGGCTCTGCATCTGGCCCATGCCCAGACGATCCCCTTTGAGAACGTGGACGTGGTCCTGGGCCTGCCGATCCGCCTGGATCTGCCTTCGCTGCAGGAGAAGCTGGTGCGGCGGCGGCGCGGTGGCTACTGCTTCGAGCAGAACACCCTGTTCCAGTCCGTCCTGGAAGGGTTTGGCTTCGAGGTCGCGGCCTGCGAGGCGCGGGTCCGGCTCGGGGTGACCGGCATCCTGCCGCGGACCCACATGCTCCTGCGGGTGCAGGTGGAAGGCACGCCGTGGCTCTGCGACGTGGGCTTCGGGCTCGAAGGGCTGCTGCAGCCCGTGCCCCTGGATGGCGAGGCCCATGCCCAGTTCCAGAACACCTACCGGGTCGTTCCCGAGGCTGGGCTCCAGGTTCTGCAGAGCTTCCATCGGGGTGCCTGGGAGGATCTCTATGCCTTCGTGCCGGAGGCGCGGCTCCCCATCGATTTCGAGGTGGGCAACCACTTCACCAGCACCCACCCGGACTCCCGCTTCAGGAAGAATCTCATCGTCCAGCAGCCCGGTCCTGATGTCCGCCGCCTCCTGCGCAACCAGGCCTATGCCGAGTTCCGGGGAGAGGAGGTGGTCGGTCGCGAGGTGGCGCTGGAGGAGCTGGTTCCGCTCTTGCAAGAGGCCTTTGGGTTGGACCTGCCGGAGGGACCCCTGCTGGACTGGTTCCGCCGCGGCTCCGGCAGCCTGCGCTGACCCGCCCTGAAATTCGAAGCAGTGAGAGCCGCGTCTCTTGTCACCATGGGGCTGGAGGATCTGTGATGAAGGTGCTTGCCACCCGGGTGCTGACGGCCCTCCTGCTGCTGCTGGGAGTCCAGGTTGGGGCTGGCGAGGTGTCCGTTTCCGCGGCCGCGAGCCTCCGGGAGAGCCTCGGCGAGCTGAGCAGCAGCTTTGCCAAGACCCATCCCGGGGTGACCATCCTCCGGAACCACGGGGCCTCGGGCACCCTGGCCAAGCAGCTGGAAGCGGGCGCGCCCGCCGACCTCTACATCTCTGCGGACCAGGCCTGGATGGACTACCTCCGGGATCGGAACCTGGTCCAGGCCTCCAGCATCACGACACTGGCCTTCAACGCGCTGGTCTTTGTGGGGGCCCCGGGAAAGGCCGCTACCCTACAAGATCTGGCCAAGCTGGAGAGGATTGCCATCGGGAGTCCGAAGAGCGTCCCGGCCGGGGAGTACGCCCTGGCAGCGCTCAAGCGGGCCGGGCTGGACCGGCTGCTCGAGAAGAAGCTGGTCCAGGCCAAGGATGTCCGGGAGTGCCTGATGTACGCCGAGCGGGGCGAGGTGGACGGGGCCTTCGTCTATGCCACCGACGCCCTCCAGGCCACCCGGGCCCGGCTGCTCTTCCGCGTACCGCAGGAGCTGTATCCACGGGTGGTCTACCCCATGGCGCTGACGCCATCCGGGGCTGCGAAGCCTGAGGCCGTGGCCTTCTTCACCCACCTCCAGTCGGCCGATGCGAAGGTCGTGCTGGCGAAGCACGGCTTCTCCGTACAATAGGCTGCCATGCCCTCGTTCAGCCCTGCCGAGTACTCCGCCATCCTGCTGTCCCTCAAGGTGTCCCTGGTGGCCACCCTGCTCTCGCTCCCGTTCGGCTTCCTGGCCGCCTACTTCCTGAGCTTCGGCCGCTTCCGGGGCAGGCTGGCCCTGGATGTCCTGGTGAACCTGCCCCTGACCCTGCCGCCGGTGGTGATCGGCTACCTGCTGCTGATCCTGCTGGGGCGGCACGGCTGGCTCGGGCGGACCTTGGCCTCTCTGGGCATGCCGGTGCTCTTCACCTGGAAGGCGGCTGTTATCGCCACCGCGGTGGTGGGCTTCCCGCTCATGGTCCGGGCCATCCGCGTGGGCATGGAGTCCATCGACCCGCGCCTGCTCCAGGCCTCACGGGCCCTGGGCGCGGGGCCGGTGGACTGCCTGCTCAGCGTGATCCTGCCCCTCTCTGCCCGGGGCCTGGTGGCGGGGTCACTCCTCATGTTCGCCCGGGGACTGGGTGAGTTCGGGGCCACGATCATCGTGGCTGGCAACATTCCCGGGGTGACCCAGACCATCCCCCTCGCCATCTACGACTATGCGAGCTCCCCCGGGGGCGATCCCATGGCTCTGGCCCTGTGCCTGGTTTCCATTGTCCTCTCGGTGGCGGTCCTGCTCCTCCACGAGCAACTCGGGCGCCGCCTGACGAGGCTGGACTGACATGGAACTACAGCTGGCAACCCACAAGCAGTTCGGCGCCTTTTCGCTGGACCTGGACCTGGTGATCCAGGGAGAGGCCTGCGGGATCTTCGGCCCCTCCGGGAGCGGCAAGTCCACCCTGGTGAGTCTGGTCGCCGGGCTGCTGAGGCCCGACCGGGGCAGCATCCTCCTCGACGGCGCACCCCTCTTCGACAGCGGAAGCCGGGTTGACGTGCCACCCGATCGTCGCCGCATCGGCATCGTCTTCCAGCAGCCCAGCCTCTTTCCCCACCTCAACGTGCTCGGCAACCTGCTCTACGGCTTCAAGCGCTGCGCGCCCGAGCATCGGCGCATCGACCTGGACAGCCTGGTCCGGGTGTTGCATCTGGCGCCGCTGCTGGACCGCGGGGTGAACAACCTCTCGGGCGGCGAGCGACAGCGGGTGGCCATCGGCCGGACGGTGCTCTCGAACCCGCGCCTGCTCCTCATGGACGAGCCCCTCTCGGCCCTGGACGACCACCTCCGGTTCCAGATCATCAGCCATCTGAAGACCGTGTGCCGGGAGTTCCACCTCCCCTTCCTGTTTATCTCGCACTCCATGCTGGAGATGCGGCTCATGACCGACCAGGTGATTGCCCTGGCTGGCGGTCGGGTCGTTGCGCAGACGACCACCGAGCGTCTGGCCCGCGAGCGCATGGGCCTGAGTCCCGTGGGCTACATCAACCTGCTCCGCCTGGAGGACATGCGGGTGGAGGGTGGCGCCTCGGTCTATCGGTGGGAAGGCGGAGAGCTGGTGCTGCCGAAGGGGGAGGGAGAAGCCTCCGGCGGGCTCTTCGAGCTCTCTTCGAAGGACATCATCCTCTTCAAGCGGCACCCGGAGGCCATCAGCGCCCGCAACCTGCTGGAGTGCACGGTCGTTGCCGTCTTCGAGAGCGGCAGCCGACTGGGGGTGGAGCTGGCCTCGGGTGGCGGGCGGCTGATCGCAGAGATCGTTCCCGCCGCCGCCCAGGACCTGGAAATCGTTCCCGGCAGCACCCTCTTCGCCGCCATCAAGGCTTCAGCCTTCCGGAGGCTGGCGGTGCCGGAGCCCGGGGAGCCCCTGCCGGCGACCGAGCCCGCTGGCTGATCCTCCCGGCCGCTGCGCAGGGTGTGGAATCATGGGGGCATGTCCAAGGCCCCCTCCACCAACGCCACGCGGCTGCTCCGGCAGGCCGGGGTGGCCTACACGGAGCACCTCTACCGCTATGAGGAGCACGGCGGCACCGCCGTCAGCGCCCGGGAGATTGGCGTGCTGGAACACGCGGTCATCAAGACGTTGGTCATGGAGGACGAGAAGGGCGCGCCGCTCATCATCCTCATGCACGGCGACCGCGAGGTGAGCACCCGTGAGCTGGCCCGTCAGGTCGGCGCAAAATCAGTCCACCCCTGCAAGCCCGAGGTGGCCAACCGGCACAGCGGCTACCTGGTGGGAGGCACCAGCCCGCTGGGCACAAAGAAGCCCCTGCCCATCCATGCCGAAGCGACGATCTTCGCGCTGGAGCGCATCTACCTCAACGGCGGCAGCCGGGGCTTTCTTGTGGGTCTGGCCCCTGGGGAGCTGGAGCGGGTGCTGACGATCCACCGGGTGCAGGCCGCGGTGCCCGTGAGCGGTTCCTAGGCGGGCTGGTCCCGCTCATAGGCCAGCCTCAGCCAGGTCAGGGCCGCCTCCAGATCAAGCCCGGTCCTGGCCTGGAGGTTCGCCAGGATGGCCTGCACATGGGCCACGCTCGGATGGAGGTCATAGCTGATGGGTGAGTCGTAAATGGTGGACATAGGGGCTTTCCGGTAGGGGAGAGGGAGGTGATGTGACCGCAATTTTGGCTGAACTGGGCTGCTTCCCATGCTACCTTCCCTCCTAACATCCCCATTTATCCATTCCACCCCCCTTCCGGAGCCCTTCATGAGCGACGTGGAAATCAGCATTACCCAAAAAGCCACCATCGATGCGCTGCAGAAAGGTGAGCAGCCCATTCCCATGCGGGGCTGGCTGGCCAAGCAGGCGGCCATCAACTACGAGGTGGAGTGCGCCCTGGCTCAAGAAGATCCGGCCTCCTTCTGGGCTGAGAAGGCCCGGGCTCTCGATTGGGCCGAGCCCTGGACCGAGGTCCTTCAGTTCAATGCTCCCAACCATGCCTGGTTCGTGGGCGGCAAGCTCAACGCCACCGTGAACTGCATCGACCGCCACGTGCACAGTGACCGCCGCAACAAGGCTGCCCTGCTATGGGTGGGCGAGGATGGCGACGAGCGCTCCTACACCTACAACCGCCTCTACCGCGAGATGAACCGCTTTGCCAATACGCTGAAGCGCCTGGGCGTGCAGAAGGGCGACCGGGTGATCCTCTACATGCCCCTCACGCCCGAGGGCATCATCTCGATGCTGGCCTGTGCCCGCATCGGCGCCATCCACAGCGTGGTCTACGCGGGCATGGGCGCCCTGGCCCTGCGCACCCGCATCGAGGACGCCGGCGCCAAGGTGGTGGTCTGCTCCGACTTCACCTACCGCCGCGGGAAGTCCATCGCCCTCAAGCCCATTGTGGACGAGGCCGTGCGCGACCTGACCTCGGTGGATCACGTCATCGTCCACCGCCGCGGCTCCCGCCCCGGTGACGATCCGGTCACCTTCGCCAGCGAGCGCGAGAAGGACTTCTACGACATCCAGCGGGGGCGCGAGATTCACTGCGATCCCGAGATGGTGGATGCTGAGCACCCACTTTTCATCCTCTACACCAGCGGCACCACCGGCAAGCCCAAGGGTGTGGTCCACACCACCGGCGGCTACCTGGTGGGCGTCAACTACCTGAGCAAGGCCTTCTACCAGATCCAGGAGCGCGACATCTACTGGAGCACCTCCGACATCGGCTGGGTGGTGGGCCACAGCTTCATCGTCTACGGCCCGCTCAGCATTGGCGCCACGGTGCTCTGCCGCGAGGGCGCGCCGGACTACCCGAGCCCCGAGGTCACCTGGGAGATCTGCGAGCGGTTCGGCGTCAACGTCATGTTCACCGCCCCCACCGCCGTGCGCATGTGGATGAGCCACGGCGCCGAGGCCCCGGGCAAGTACGACCTCACCAAGCTAAGGCTGATGGCCTGCGCCGGGGAACCCCTGAATCCCGAGGCCCACCGCTGGGCCCAGCAGCATCTCGTCGGGCAGGGCAACGGGCAGGTGGTGGACAACTGGTGGCAGACGGAGATCGCGGGTCCGGTGATCGGGACCATGCCGACCTTCGAAGCCCGCCCGGGCAAGGCCGGCAAGCCCATGCCCGGCGCCCAGATGGCCGTGGTGAACCACGATGGCAGCCCGGTGCCCGACGGCCAGGGCGGTCTGCTGGTCATCAAGTTCCCGCTGCCCTACATGCTGCGGACCGTGTGGAACGACCACAAGCGCTACGAGGAGTATTGGAAGGAGATCCCCGGCTTCTACACGGTAGGTGACGTGGCCGTGAAGGACTCGGATGGCTACTTTGCCGTGCTGGGCCGCTCGGACGATGTGCTGAACGTGGCCGGACACCGCATCGGCACCGCCGATGTGGAGGGCTCGCTCATCCGCCACCCTGCGGTGGCCGAGAGTGCGGTGGTCGGTCTGCCCGATCCCATCAAGGGCGAGCGGATCATGGCCTTCGTGGTGGTCAGGGCGGGCGTCTCCACAGGCCCCGGCCTCATTGCCAGCCTCAAGGACCACGTCCGGGAGGACCTGGGCGGCATCGCCATGCCGAGCGAGATCGAGATCTGCGCCAGCCTGCCGAAGACCCGCTCCGGCAAGATCCTCCGCCGGGCCCTCAAGGCTCAGGCCCTGGGCCAGGATCCGGGGGATCTCAGCACCCTGGCGGATTAACCTTCTCCGGGGGTTTCACGCTCCGCTTCGCTGCGCGAACACCCCCGGACCCCCGCGAGAAAGCCCGGCGCAGCCGGGCTTCTCCTTTTCAGTTCGCCTGACGCAGGACGGACCTGCCGCTACCATCAGGCATGTCACGCCGTCGCCTGTTGGTCCTCATCCTGCTTGGATTCGCTTCCGGGCTGCCCCTCTACCTGACGGGCTCGACGCTGAAGGCCTGGATGACGGACGAGGGCCTCAGCCTTGGCACCATCGGCCTCTTCAGCTTCGTGACGCTGCCCTACAGCCTGAAGGTGTTCTGGGCGCCTCTGCTGGACCGCTATGCCCTGCCGGGCCTGGGTCGCCGCCGAGGCTGGATGGCGCTCATGCAAGTGGGCATGGCCCTGGCCCTGGTCCTGCTGGGCTTTGCGCAGCCGCACCTGGATCTCTCGCGGGTGGTCGTCTTGGCCCTGGCCGTGGCCTTCACCAGCGCCACCTTCGACATCGCCGTGGACGCCTGGCGGGCCGAAGCCCTGGACCAGAAGCAGCTTGGCCTGGGCAACAGCATCCACATCGCCGCCTACCGTGTGGCCATGCTGGTGAGCGGGGGCCTGGCCCTGATCCTGGCGCAGGCCCTGGGCTGGCGCGCCACCTACCTGGCCATGGCGGCCCTCACCCTGCTGGGCACCCTCGGCACCTGGCTGGCAGTGAACACCGACACCATCGCCTCCGCCCCGAAGACCCTGCAGGAGGCCATCACGGGCCCTCTGAAGGACCTGCTCCAGCGGAAGGGGATCGGCTACCTGCTGGGCTTTGCCGTGTTCTACAAGCTGGGGGACTGGCTCGCGGAGTCGATGACCATGCCCTTCCTGCTCCGGGGCATGGGCTTCTCCAAGATGCAGGTCGGCACCGTACAGAAGACCACGGCCATGCTGGCCATCATCGCCGGCGGGCTGCTGGGGGGCTGGATGCTCACCCGCATGAGCCTGCGCCGAGCCCTCTGGCTGTGCGGGTTCCTGCAGGCCGGCAGCATCCTCGGGTTCTGGATCATCTCCCTGCTGGGGCGTCACCTGCCCCTCCTGGTGGCGGCCAACACGCTGGAGAACCTGGCCTTCGGCATGGGCGGGAGCGCCTTCGCCGCGTTGCTGATGGGCAGCTGCAACCGCTCCTACACGGGCACGCAGTACGCCCTCTTCAGCGCCCTGATGGCCCTCCCGCGCAGCCTCTTCGCGGGGCTCACGGGCTTCATGGCCGATACCTATGGCTGGAAGCTCTACTTCCCGATCTGCGCCGCTGCGGCCATTCCGGGGCTGCTCCTGCTGCTGCTCTGGGATCGCTGGGGGCTTCCGGAAGAGCCGGCGGCGTGACATTGTCCTAGTCCGGGGGTTCTATGTTCCGTGCCTTGCTCTGCCTCTCCGCCTTCACCCTGGCCGCCCAGGGGCCGCCCCCGCTGCCGCTGCCGGCACCCGCTCCGAGCGGCAAGGCCAGCTCGAACCCCCTGAAGGAAGTGGTCCGCGCCGACCTCAGCGCCGCCGAGGCTGGCACTCCTGAGGCCCTCACGGCCTCGCTCTACTCGTTCATCTCAGGCCCGAAGGACCAGAAGCGGGATATCGAGAAGATCCGCAGCCTCTTCCACCTCCAGGCCCGGATCATGGTGGCCGCCCGCCATCCCGAGAAGGGAGCCTTCCTGCGTCCTCTCGAGCTGGAGGCCTTCCTCAGCTTCGCCGTCCCCCAGTGGGAGAAGGGCTTTTTCGAGAAGGGAACCAGCGTCACCGTGCAGAAGCACGAGGGGATCGCCCAGGTCTGGTCGCCCTACGAGATCCACCTGAGCGCCGACGGCCCGGCCATGTACACCGGCGTGAACGCGCTCCAGTGCGGCTGGGACGGCAAGCGCTGGTGGATCACCCACCTGGAGTTCCAGAGCGCCCCCACCGCGGCCCTGCTGGCTGAGCCCGGGAAATAGGCTGGGCTGACGCTACCGGACGAGGGGCCGACTGGCACTGCGCCAGGCCTCCATGCCGCCCTTCAGGACATAGATCCAGGTGAAGCCCCGCGCGGTCAGCAGGTCCAGGGCCTGATGGGAGAGGGTGTCGGTCTCATCGACCAGGATCATGGCCCGCTTGGCTTTGGGATCGGGCTGGGTGAACCGGGCCTGGAACTCCGCGAAGGGGACATGCAGGCAGCCCCGGATGTGTCCCTTGGCGAAGTCCTGGGCGTTCCGCAGATCCACCACCAGCGCGCCAGACCCCGTCAGCATGGCTTCCAGTTGGAGGGGGTTCAGCACGGGGCGGCCCTTCGCCCGGCGCCAGGCGGCGATGCGGGGCAGGGACACCAGGAACCCGACAATCAGGCAGAGAGCCGCGAAGAAAACCCCTGGCAGCCAGGGATAGTCCTTGAGAAGGGCGTCCAGGGTGATGGGTGCGGTCAGGTTGGCGATCATGGGAGTCCATCCTCAGGGCGCAGGCGTTCTCGCGGGGGCGGAACCGCCCGGTGGGATGATGCACTCAGCTCAGGCCTCGGGCAAGCCCAAGGAAGCGGCGAGGGCCCGGAAGGCCTCAGGCAGGGGGGCGACGGCGTGGATTCGCTCCCCGGTGGTGGGGTGATCCACCGAGAGCTTCCAGGCATGGAGGGCGGGATGGGGCAGCAGCAGGGGCTGGCTGTCGATGTCCTGCCAGCGGCCCGGTCCGCCGTAGAGCGAGTCCCCCATGATGGGCGCGCGCAGGTGCCCAAGGTGCACGCGGATCTGGTGGGTGCGGCCGGTGAGCAGCTCGCACTCCACGAGGGCGATGCTGGAGGTGCGGGCCAGCACCCGGATCCGGGTCTGGGCCGGGCGGCCGCCTGCGGCCACCACCATGCGGAGGCGGTCGTGCTTGTGCCGGGCGATGGGCTCATCAATCAGCAGGCTGCCCAGCTGGGGCAGGCGTGGAGAATGGCGCACGATGGCGAGGTAGCGCTTCTCCACGGTCCGGGCCTTGAACTGCTCCTGGATGGCCCGCTGGGCGTCGAGCGTCTTGGCGAGGCAGAGGCAGCCCGTGGTGTAGCGGTCCAGACGGTGGACCAGGCCCGGCCAGCCCGCGGCCAGTTCCTCGGCGTCCTCCGAGGGTTCGGCGAGGGCATCCACCTCCACCGGGACCTTGAGGCGGTGCAGCAGAGCGTTGACGATGGTGCCGCCCGCATGGCCGGGGCCCGGGTGCACCACCATGCCGGCAGGCTTGTCCACGATCCACAGCAGGCTGTCCTCATAGAGCGTCGGCAGGTCGATGGCCTCCGGCTCCAGGTGGGTCGCGGCCACGATGATCACGGGCAGGTCCGTCTCCACCACGTCTCCGGGGCGCAGGCGAACGCCGCCCTTGGTCACGGGCTGGCCATTCACCTTCACCAGGCCGGTGCGGACGTGGGCATCCCAGCGGGCCCGAGGCACCTCCGGGTGGAGGTCAGCGAGGTAGCGATCCAGACGGGGGGCGCCAGCCTCGGCGCAGAACTGCATCATCGGGTTTCCCTTGTGCGGCTCCACGCCACCCA
>JAAXXS010000340.1 GCA_013334395.1 Holophagaceae bacterium
ATGCGCTGGGTCACGGACGCCATGACGCTGGTGGGCTCGTTCTGGCTGCGGATCATCTTCATGGTGGTGATACCCCTCATCGGGGCGGGTCTCATGGTGGGGGTCTTCGAGCTGAGCAAGGGCCGCAACCTGGGCAAGGTGGCCGTGAGGTCCGTCTCCTACACCCTCCTGTTCAGCTTCCTGGCCGTGCTCATCGCCGTGGGCCTCACGGCCTTCATCAAGCCCGGGGCCGGCCTCTCCTTCGACCGGGCGGCCCTGGCCCAGAACCAGTCCGTCATCACCATCCAGAAGTCCGTGGCCGCCGCCCAGGCCAAGCCCTGGTATCAGTTCGTCGTGGATCTCCTGCCCCAGAACCCGCTGGATGCCGCCGCTCGGGCCTTCCAGGGGGAGATCGTCCCCTTCATGTTCTTCTGCCTCTTCTTCGGCTATGCCCTCAGCCTCACCGTGGACAGCGAGGACAATGTCATCATCCGGGGCCTGGAGACCATCTTCGAAGCCTCCCTGCAGGTCATCGAGATCGGCATGAAGCTGGCGCCCCTGGCTATCTTCTGCATCATCTTCAAGACCGTCTACGCCTTGGGGGGCGGGTTCCTGGGCAATGTGGCGCTCTTTGCAGGCACCGTGGTGCTCGGCCTGCTGATCCAGCAGTTCGTGGTGTATGGCGCGGCCCTGGCTTTGATCGGCAGGACCAGCCCCTGGGCCTTCTTCAGCCAGTGCAAGGAGGTCTACCTCTACGCCTTCTCCACCGCCTCCTCCAATGCCACTCTGCCCCTGGCCCTGGAGACCGCAGAGCACACCCTCAAGCTGCCCCCCCGCATCGCCCGCTTCGTGCTGACGGTGGGAGCCTCCGCCAACCAGAACGGCACGGCCCTCTTCGAGGGGGTCACCGTGCTCTTCCTGGCCCAGGTCTATGGCATCCACCTGCCCCTGGAGAGCCAGGTGATGGTGGTGCTCCTGTCAGTGCTGGCGGGCATCGGCACCGCCGGCGTCCCCGGGGGATCCCTGCCCCTCATCGTGGTGCTCCTGGTGCAGGTGGGGATTCCCGCCGAAGGCATCGGCCTCATCCTGGGGGTGGACCGCTTCCTGGACATGTGCCGGACCACCCTCAATGTCTCGGGGGATCTGGTTATCGCCAAGCTGGTGAGCCTAGGCCATGAGGGCACTCCAGAGCAGGCCGCCTAAAGCCAGCCGCCCGAGGGGGCAGCGTCGAGATTTTCCTTTGCCACCCCCCCAGTACCCAGGGCTATTCTGGGGCCTTGCCCTGAGGGTATCTTTCCCAGCCTGGAGGTTTCATGTCCCCTTTCCATCGTTTGCTGCTGCCCCTGTGCGGAGCCCTGACCCTGGCCCTTGTAGCCGGGGACGTCCCTAAGGCCAGCACGCCCCCGTCCAAAGCCATCACCAAGGGCAA
Organism: Holophagaceae bacterium; assembly: GCA_013334395.1. Lineage (GTDB taxonomy): Bacteria > Acidobacteriota > Holophagae > Holophagales > Holophagaceae > Geothrix. The sequence goes on from JAAXXS010000340.1 coordinate 1,409, forward strand.
GACGGCCAAGCCTGCTGCTGCCGCGGCCCTGCCTGACCCCGTCAAGGTTACGACGGTGGAGGGCATCACCGAATACCGCCTGGCCAACGGCCTCCGGGTGCTGCTCTTCCCGGACCCCAGCAAGGCGACGGTCACCACCAACATCACCTACCTGGTGGGCAGCCGGCACGAGCACTACGGCGAGACCGGCATGGC
>JAAXXS010000029.1 GCA_013334395.1 Holophagaceae bacterium
GCCGTTGGCCGCGGGTTCAAATCCCGCAGGGCCCACCAAGTTCCACCCCAGGGGGCTATCGTCTAGGGGTCAGGACACCGCCCTTTCACGGCGGTAACACGGGTTCAAATCCCGTTAGCCCTACCAGTAAAACACCCTAGAGAAATCTAGGGTGTTCTTGTATATAAACGACTACGTATTTGGCTCAAAAACCTCCATCCGGTAATTATCCGAAAATGGCGTGTCTGGATTCTCGATAATGCTGGCGACCCTGGCTGGATCCACCCACCCCAATCGCACATTGGGTGGTCGCACAAGCTTCATTTACCGAGGTGGCGCTTCCGGAGGGCCATCCACTCTTCAAATTCAGCCGCATAGGCCACTTTTTGCTTCTCCCACTTGACCATCTCCTCTTCGGTCGGCGCCCCGGGTGTGTAGCCAGGAAGTGGAATGGGTTGGGCTGGGGGATCAACCATCTGTTGCGGGCCGGTTGCGGCATGTTGATCCTGTTCCCGCATCTTCATGATTCGCCAAGGGTGCAAGGTCACCCAGTCTGGACGTGATGCAAGGAGGGCGGCCTCCTGCGGACCGGGGTTGGGTATCGGTGAGTAGCAAGAGAAATTGCCATGGAGAGGCCCGAACTGGAATGGGCTTGCGAGAATCCCAGCAGCGGACATCTTGGCGTGCCGTTTCTCGGTTCGGCGGTCTTCATCCCGCGCCCCTAGGAGTCGCCATGGGTGTGTCTGGGCCCACTCGGGGTTGTCGGCCAACATTCGGACCTCATTCCACCCTGGGTTCGGAAGCAGTTCATAGGCCTCGACCTGAGCTTCGCTGGGCGGGCTACTTCTTTTCTCATCCCGCTCGGGGACGGAAGACTTGAAGAGCTTCTTCTTGGGTTCCATGGTTGATCCCGAATTACATACTCAGCTCATCGAATAGACAGTGCGAGTCAAATCGCCATGCATGGTAACGCTCTCCCCTTGCTTGGCCGGGGAAGGAGCGTAAGGTTGGGATATCCCCCAACAACTCGGAATGCCCTCTCCGCCTCGGCGTGAGCCACTGGTATTCCCCCAGCGAAAGGCGCACAGCCATGGACACTTCTCTGCCCGAAAATATCAGTTTCCACATCTTGGAGGAGCGCGATCGCTTCTTCGATGACTCCTCAATCGTTCCCAGAGACCAACGCCCTCGTCTGGTGCTTCTCATGGGCGCGCCCGCAGTCGGGAAGACAACCATCAGGAAAGATCGCTATTCCAAAGGATACGTGATCGTAGATGCTGCTGAAATCTTCCTCAACCTAAGCAGAGGTGGATTTTACTCGTTCCCAACAGCCTTTGAGGAGCCGATGGAACTCATCGGCATTCAGGTCGCCAAGCGAGCTGTCTTCCAGCTCCGAAACATCGTCGTTGAGCTGATTGGAGCATCATTTGAACCACTCAAAGAGCTGCTGGATGCGATGTATGCCCTTGGATACGAGATCGATGTTCAGTTGATCACCTGTGACTACGAAGAAACGGTTCGACGTAATGCGAACCGAGGCCGAGATTGCATCTCTGCCCACTATGCCGAGCGATTCCAGAGAGCTTGGTTGGTTGAGGCGGCCAAGGAGGCACTGGCACTGATCGAAGGGATGTGAACTGACCCCTGAAATGCAAAAAAGGCATTGAATTTGTTATAAGAACAATGCAGGGACCAGCCATATCGGCTGGTCCTTTTGCATTTCTGGAGGTCCGTATGAACCCAATTCCCATCGCAGCCGGGATTCTCGTGAAGGTTTTGCTTGAGTGGCTCCTAGACAAGGAGTGACCAATCCCTCTCCCCATAATGGCCCCGCAAAGCGGGGCCTTCTTCTGTCTGAAAGGACATTCCGTGGCACACAACCTCTACCTCGACACCATGGCCTTCACTGGCCAGCGTCCCTGGCACCAGCTGGGCGTTCAGTTCGACGAAGAGTTCACCAGTGCGGAGGCCATCGCTGCCGCCCGGCTGGACTACCCCGTCCTCAAGGAGCAGCTCTACCGCGTCCGCCCCGATCTGGGCCCCGGCCTCCTTGAGCCAACCGATGCCTTCGCCACCATCAACGGCCACACCCACGATGTCCTCGGGGTGGTGGGCGAGGGTTACGAAATCCTCCAGAACCGGGAGGCGTTCGACTTCTTCGATATCCTGCTGAAGGAATCCGGAGGCAAGCTCCAGACCGCCGGGGCCATCGGCAAGGGGGAGAAGGTCTGGATGTTGGCCAAGCTTCCCGAAGTCTTCTACCCCATTGCCGGAGATGGCGTGGAGCAATTCATCCTCGGCGTCACCTCCCACGACGGCACCATCAAGACCGAGGTTCGCTTCACCAATATCCGCGTGGTCTGCCAGAACACCTTCAACTTGGCCATGCAGGGAAGCCGGGGTGTCATTTCCATCCGGCACACCAGCCAGATGCGCCAGAAGCTAGAGATGGCAGCCATGGTCCTGTTGCGCTACCGGGATCACTTCGATCTGACCATAGATCAGTTCAGCAAGCTGGCCAGCGTTCGGGTGGATGATGCCTGGCTCGACGAATACCTCCGGCGAATGATCGGTGACCCCGATCAGGTGCCTGATGGGCGATCCCGCACACTCATGCAGAACCGGATCCGGTTCATTGAGGGGCGGCTTGCCTTTGGGAAAGGGGTGGACCTCCCTGGGGTCTCCGGAACCGCTTGGTGGGCCCTGAATGCCATGGTGGAATACGCCGACTTCGACATGAAGGCAAAGGGTCAGGCTATGGATGAGTCCCGCCGGACGAACAGCATTCTGTTCGGCAGGATGGCCGAGTTCAAGCAGGAGTCGTTCGATGTCGCAATGGCGATGGTGAGCGCCCCTGGGGCGTTCCGGCTTTAGGGAGGCCATGTGACAATGGGAAGGACGATGGAACCAACAAAGAAGGAAGTTATGACCGCCGAAGCACTGACGTCCTTGGAAATTTGTGCCGGCGCTGGCGGACAAGCACTCGGCCTAGAAATGGCGGAATTCAACCATGTTGCCCTGGTCGAAATTGATCCACACGCACGTAAGACCCTGAAACACAACCGAGATAACTGGAATATACTACCAGACGATGTAAAGTTACTTGATGGCAAACAGTTCAAAGGTATTGAATTGTTCGCAGGTGGAGTCCCTTGCCCTCCATTTTCTATTGCAGGTAAACAGCTTGGCAATGAAGATGAGCGGGATTTATTTCCGGCTGCACTTCGCCTTATTCGTGAATCAAAACCAATCGCTGTCATGTTAGAAAATGTCAAAGGGCTAGCTAATTCTAAATTTGAACCATATCGTGCTGATCTTTTGAGACAATTGTCAGCCCTTGGATATGAATCTTCGTGGGAAGTCATTCATGCTAACGATTATGGCGTTCCACAGCTCCGTCCTCGGTTTATTCTCGTTGCACTCAAGCCTAAATACGCCAAACGATTTAGTTGGCCAAACAAACTACCTCTTCCTCCTACTGTCGGGGAAGAATTAAAAGAGTTGATGGCCTCACGGGGATGGCCAGGAGCCTCCGATTGGAGTCAAGCAGCTAATTCCATTGCGCCGACACTTGTTGGTGGCTCAAAGAAGCATGGGGGGGCAGATCTCGGCCCAACCCGGGCTAAACGCCAGTGGGCAGAACTCCAAGTTGACGGCATGGGGCTTGCGAATGAACCACCTGGGCCAGACTTTCCAGTTGATGGAAGGCCTCGCCTAACGGTGGAAATGGCGGCCCTGCTGCAGGGCTTTCCCAAAGAGTGGAAATTCCTCGGGGGGAAGACCGCTGCATATCGACAAGTCGGGAACGCTTTCCCCCCACCAGTCGCTGCCGAGGTGGGGAAGGCCATCCGCAAGGCTATTCACGGCTAATGCCATGTAAATAAATGATTTAACATGTGTTAGGTGAAAACCTAACACATGTTCTTTTTGTCAATCCGGTAGCTCTGGGGCTTGGCCCCTGACTGGGTGGGATGGATCCACGGCGCGCCAGTAGTTGTTTTCAATGTAAGCTACGCCGTCGCCCGATTTATCAACTTGCTCAACCTTAGTCGCGATAAATTCTGAGCTATCAATGGCGGGCAGATTAAGCTCATGAACTATTTTCTGATGAGATTGCCAATGCCCACATAAGACAAGTATTCCTTCATGTTTAAGGGTGGATCGCGCTCCGCCATTTTTTCGAACTCGCTTCATTGGATCTAGCTGTCGAGCAACTGTGCATATAGCATTACGTGGGATAGGACGCTGCTGGACACATCTTAATAAATGATTTACTCGCTCCTGACCTTTACGTTCGACATCAATGTCTTTAAAAATTAATTCAAGGTGATCCTGCGGTATAGATAGGAATAAGTTAAGCGGAAGCGCTTTGTTATGATGAATCCACCATATCTTATTTTTTGCTTCTTCATTAAGTGTATGTTTCTTGTCCTGATTCCTACCCTCACTTAAATCACTATCAATTACTCGAATAACTCCAAGAGACCAAGTAGATCGTTTTAGTCCCTCATCCACAGAACTACATAGCAAACAGATATGACCCAAAGCCTCCTTTGGAATCATCCAACCACCTTCCTTAATGGAATATTTGCAATCAACTTCAATTCCATTAATTTTATAGTCCAGTAAATTACCATCTTCTAGGTTTTGCCATCGTTGAAGATTAATTTCAATAATCGTCCCAAAATAGATTTTCTCCGTTTTATAGAGTTGGCTTAGCTTGTAGCGTCCAGTTCGGGCTCCATCGTAAACCTGGTCGTAAGTGCTTCTGAATAGTCCACCGAGGCTGGCCTCGCTCATGGACTCGGCCCAGGTGCAAACAGAATCCAGTTCTTTGTCGCGGGCCCTGGCCATTAAAGCAGTGGGGGTATTCAAGGCGATCTCCTTAAGGCTTCTGCCAGCCTAGGCCTGGTGCTCATGGGGGAGAGAGTGGCGGTGACGGAGCGACGCTTAATGCATGAAAAAAGGGTGGCTACCCAATGAAATCTCTTACCCCTTGCGTGGTGACATGGGTTACTGCAGTATGTAACGGACAGCGTCAGTCAGTATGCGACGCTCGATCAGGGTGATGCGCTTAAAACCGTAAGCCTAGTTCGTTAAGGGGCCCTGTGGGCTACCCCAAGGAACGTTGATCGGGTCGAAGCAGTGATGTTCCACAGTGCAGACATAAGGCAGAGCCTTCCCCTCCACGTTGGACGCCACGATACACCTCGAGATGGGCTCAGGTGATCTGCAGAACAGCGCGCTGCCATAGGAGCCCTATATGACGACTCGACCGTCAACCGCAATGCCTTCCCGGCCCACCAAGGCCAAGGGTCAAGGCCCCTTTCCTCCGCCTTCGACTGCCCCCTGGCAGGAGAAGTTCGCCTACGCCATGACCGGCGGACTTCAGGCCGCCGTGGCTGCCTGTGACAAGGCTAAGGGCATCAAGTTCTACCCGATGCCCTTGCCCTCAGCTCTTGCAGTCGCCCGGCAGGTCATCATGCCCAAGGACCTCATGGTCTATGGGCACCTGGACCCGAACCAAATGGAGGTGGTAGAGACTCCGGAGGGTCATCTCCTCTGCCTGAAGTGCGAGGTCATCGGCCACACCCCCACCCCCTACCCGCTCAACGAGCGGTTCCTGGACCAGCTTTCCTTTGTGGATCGGCCCCGGGTCTCGTCTGATCCCGAGCATGCCGTCCTGAAGGTGGTCATCCCTAAGGGGAAGACCCTGGAGCAGGTCATGGACACAGGCTCAAAGGCGCTGGAACGCTTGGACAAGGAACGCGACTATCAGCTCCGGGAGGATCTCCAAGAGACCGGTCAGCTTCAACCTGGGCTGTCCGTTGCAGTGAGTTTCGCCTTCGAGGGGGACTCGGACATGGAGGCGGTCTTCCGCAGCGAGGAGGCCACCATCGCCGCAGAAACCGACCCGATCAAACGGGCGAACCTCCAGCAAAAGCTTGATGACGCCAAGGCCCTCTTCCAGGCGAACCTGGGCACCGTCTGTCAGTTCGCCGGCAACAACCGCGCGATGCACATCCGCAAGTGCTACGAGACCAAAGACCATCACTATTTCACGGGGTTCCAGGAGCGCACCTTCGGGGGCAAAGAGATCGGGTCCACCCTGAACATGGACTGGGCCTTCCGGCAGTTCTCCGGCTTCCTGAACCACGCATATCAGTCTCCGGACCACCCGAAGCACGCCTTCGCGAAGTCCCTCGTCAAGTTGGCGAAGGTGCCCACCCGCGTCGTCATCGGCGCCGAGAACCCTGCGCGACTTCTGGCAAGCCTGCGGTCCATCAACAACAGGGACCACGGTCGGCCTCCGCTTCAATTCAAGGAGCAGGCTAAGGCCCGGTCTCAGTCTAAGGAGGTCATCGGCTACTTTGCGGCAAACGGGCACTTATCCAAGATCCTGGAAAAAGCCACGCTGTCGCCGCTGCACCCCCTCCTCATGATCAAGGGCGGCCCCGAGGTCCTTGAACTCGTGCTGACAGGGGACGAGTCCTGGGATCTCATCCTCAAGTTGCTCGACGCCGCTAACGGCGGGAAGGTCGACAGGCTTGCCGTCGAGGTGGCCCTGGTGGACCTGCTCCGGTCGATCTTTCTGCCGGACTTCCAAGAGGGCCAAGACTGCATTCGCACCATCCTCTTGGAGCCTGCCAAGTCCCAGCTTCTGGCCGTTCACGCCCAGAAACGTATGACAGTCATGCTGGCGGCCATCTCCGGCCTGCTTCACCTGGACATTAATGACCGTGTGATGGACGGCCTTGTTCCGGTATCCGTGCTCAGGGAGGGCTTGCCCTATCCTGTTCGGTCTATCACCACCCATCTCTCCGTGGCGCAGCACAATGTCACCGAAGCCAAGGAGATCTGGCGCTGGCGACTGCTGCCCTACCTCGTGGGCGCTGGCCTGGTCCGAGCGGACGTCGGCTCCATGGCCAACCGCGAGATCACTTACTCAACCGATGACGGCGGGACCTTCGAGACCCTTCATGAACGCCGCACGGCCTCGAACGCACTGCAGACCCTGCTCCACCCACAGGCCAAGGTCTTCGCGAACCAACTCGCTGAGAATCTCCTCGCTGCCCGTGATGCCTACCTTGAAGCCAACCCGGAGAAGAGCGAGCCGTTCACCGCGAAGGCCTTCAAGGTCACCCACGACCCGTTCCCCCTTCCCGCCGTGGCTGACAAGGCTTGGTTCGATCGGGTCTTCCCGAAACTGACCAAGAACGGCCGGACCGCCTCTGGCCTGGTCGACGCCGTTGACCCCAAGGAGCAGCTTGACCGGCTCCGCAAGGACTACATCAACTGCCTGGACGACCTGGCGCAGGAGGTCGGGGCTGTGCTCCGCAACTTCAACCCGCCCTGCCTGGACACCCTGAAGGGAGCTGCTGCAGACCTTTCTGCCGCGGCAGAAGTCCTTGCCAACCAGACCGGCGAGCAGGTCTGGCCCTTGAGCGAAGAGGACTCCAAGGATCTGGCCAGGACTCTGGTCCTCGCCTGGGAGCAGTTCAACACGAGGGAGATGCCCGCCTTCCGTGAACGGTTCAAGGTGTTCAAGGAGGAATTGAGCACCCTGGCAGCCTCGGCATCCCAGGTCGTGCAGCCTCCGACCGCATTCGGCCAGGAGGGTTCCCTCCAGGAGTTGGACGGTTTGGACATGGGGATGGATCTGTGAGCGACCCCACCTTCCGCCCCCACCACCAACGCTGGCTCAAGGAACTTGCCGGCGCCCAGTTCGCCGACCTCCAGGTCGTGGCCAAGGCCGAGATTGACAAGGTCTCGGCCTTGGCCGGGATCTATGTCCTGCTGGGTCGTGATGGTCGCGTCGTCCACATGGGAAAGGCCCTTCGCAATGGCGGGGTAAAAGCCCGCCTCGTAGACCACATGGCTATCCCAGAACGGAACGATGCCACCGAGCAGGTCGTGGTCATGTCCCTAGACCCGCTGATCCAGCTTCCCGAAATCCTGGCCATCGAAGGCGGCGCCGCCGACTTGCTACGCCTGCGTGGCCGCATCACTGGTAAAAGGTGGCCTTCCGCATCCCCCAGGGCTTCCTGCAATCCATAGTTCCAGCAAGCCACATCTAAGACTGCCTTAATCACCTAGGCTGAACTCGCAAATTTCTAACAAACCAAACGCCGGTCCTTTCGGGCCGGCGTTTTCATTTCCGGAGTTGACTATATGAATGCAGAAGACCTTGTCTCCCTATCCCTTCTTGAAGCGCTTTTCTCTCGTTACAAGAGGAGCCCCAGGCTCGGCAACCGCAGGCTCTACCTTGGTGCCTCGGAGGTCGGCACATGCCAGCGAAGCGTAATCGCCGCCAAGACCCAATGCACGACCCCGGATCCGGCTTCCATGGGCAGGATGCTTGCCGGTCGCGCCCTTGAAAACGAGGTGGTCCAGCTGGTCCGAGCCGCCCTTGGTTCCAAGCTCCGCGACACAGGCCGGGTCCAGCGTGAATACGAGCATCCGACCCTTCCATTCCGGGCTCACCCTGACGGCCGCATCATTGGGGAAAACGGCGACGGAGTCCTGGAGGTGAAGACTGCCAGCGCCGCCACCTTCAAGCGCTACCAGTCTGACGGGCTCCCTCAGCACTACCTGGACCAGGTCCAGGCCCAATTGGGACTCTCCGGTCTTGGCTGGGGGCTGGTCGTGCTCGTGTCCCGCGAGAACTTGGCTGAGATGTCAACCTTCCCGGTCACCTTCAGTCCTGATCACTTCCGCTTCCTGGAAGGCCGGGCCCGCAAGGCCGCGCCCTACTTTGAGGATTCCTCCTGCCTCCCTCCCGGAGAACCGGATCGGGGTTTCTGCTTCAACTGCCCCTTCGCCATGAACTGCCCCGAGCACCAGGCCCTTCGCAAGGCCGGGGAGCACGGTGAAGTGCCTGAGGTGATCCGCCTCCAGCTATCCGCCCAAGTGGAGGAACTGGGAATCGTTGAAAGCCAGCTAAAGCCGCTCGAACAGCGGACGACCGAATTGCGGGACCAGATCAAGTCGACCCTCACCATCTACATGATCGAAAAGGTGAACCTGGATGGGGGCACGGCCCAGATGGTCACCTCAAGCCGCACATCATTCTCTGCCAAAGATTTACAGCGAGAAGCGCCAGAGCTCTATTCCCGCTACCTCAAAACGTCCACCTTCACCAACCTCCGTATCACTTCCCGCAAAGGAGTCAGCTCATGTCTGTCAACGGCGTCGTAACCCCGCCACCCCCATCGGCCATGCCTCCATTCGGGCTGTCCGAGATACGCAAGCGAACCCAGGCCGTGCAGGAGGTCATGCGCGGCGTCATGAAGGAAGGCACCCACTACGGCACCATCCCTGGCACGCCCAAACCCTCACTCTGGAAGGCCGGGGCTGAGGTTCTCTGCATGACTTTCCGACTGGCCCCGATCCTGGACAGCCATGTGGTGGTAGATGACCTCGACTCGGAATGGCCCTACACCGCCACCAAGCGAGACGGCTCCATTGTCCAGGGAACTTGCATAGGGTTCTTCGAAGTGGAGGCCACCTGCACCATCCACGGCCCCCAGGGCGAGGTCCTCAGCCGCTGTTCAGCCAGGTGCAACAACCGGGAAGCGAAGTATCGTGCACTGATCCTCTTCGAGATCCGGAACACCATCCTCAAGATGGCCGAGAAGCGGGCGTTCGTCAGTTCGGTGCTGATGGCAACTGCTGCCAGCGACATCTTCACACAGGATCTTGAGGACCTGCCGGAGGTGCTGGAGCCTCAATCGGCTACTAAAGTGGTGACAGGGAAACCTAGGCTTCCAACGAAGGACACCCAGTTGCTCACCCCGAAGCGGGAGGCATGGCTCATGCGCGTAGCCCAGGAAGGACAAATCACTCCTGAGGCCCTCCAACGTTGCATGGACTTCCTCAAGGGATCTACGTCCCAAAAGGTGACAGCCTTCTTCGACGAGATGGCCCGGAATAAGGTGGCTGTGTTCGCACCCTTCCAGAGGGCCTAGGGATCCACACCAAAGACGACGGAATTTCGCCGTCTTTAGCTATTCAGTGGCTCATCCAAACCACGTAGGTGTCCGGTGTGCCAGGTGTGTATGGCTTATTCCATGAGCTTTTCGGAGAATCACCTCGCCTGCGCAGAGGTGTGGGGAGTGTGCCTTGACACACCATCCACACAGGGGATGAGGTTGGGTGTTCCCCTAGATCGGCAGTTCTGATGCGGACCTCACACCTGGCACACCGACCACACCAATTCAATCCCAGGACACGGGATCATCCGGTTTGGGCTCATCAACCAGGGTCTCAGTAGGCAGGCAGGGAAAGTAGTAGACCCGCTGTGAACCTTGTTGGGGGACCTTCACAGATCGAGAGGTCTTGGCTCCGTCCCCGACGATCAGTCCAGCATCCAGGAGTGCTTTGGCGATGCGCTTGGAGTCAAACCCAGCGCAGGCTTCCGTCCGGAAGGTTTCAGAAAATATATAATATTCAAAGCGCTCATTAACCAGTCTGCGAAAACCCGCACGTTTGCTGGGTCTAAACGTGCTGGACTTATCCCAGGCATCCTCGAAGCGGTTGCTTCCGTGGGCCTGCAGGAAGCTAAGGACCTGACGCACCCCTTTCTGAATCTCGGCAGGACCATCCCCTCCCCGATCACTCAGCCAAGCATTGAAGCAAGTCGCCACCCCTGACTGAGCCTCCCCTGCAGGCCAGGGGAGAATCCCGAGCTTTGAGGCGAGTTCCCCGGCGGCGGCAATCAGGGCAAAGCGATGAGCGACACGCTGGACCTGGCCACCAGCATTCTTGTGGCAATGACGGTTCAGGAAGATGGCCATCTGATCCTTCAGGAAGGGGCGGAAGCGGTCCTCCTGGTCCACCAGCGCCTGCAGAAAGGCACGGGAGGGTGTTCCATAGAAGGACAGGGAAGCCTTGCGGAGCTGGTCGGCGAAGTGGGCACCGTCCGCGGCTCCATGAAGGTTCTCGAAGATTCCAAGGCCCTTCCCAGCATCGGCCGGCACATCGACCAGGCGAACCTCTTGCCCAACCTTTGCTTGGCGCCCTGCCTCAAGCATTTTCTGGGCGAGGGAGACTTCTCCGCTGCTCAGGAAGAAGAGCACCCAGGTTTCGATGGGTCGAACAGAGCCATCTGGCCTTGCCCGACCCTTCTGCTGACCATTGGCTAGCATGTAGGCGATTTCCCCGGCTTGGCCTGCATCGACTTCACCCATCTCATCGAGGAGCAACAGGGTGTCGTTGTGGGCCAAGGCTGTCCCCTCTAGCCCATTTGAAGTGCTGCGCCAGCTCTTCAGGTGGCCTTTGCCGGAGCCGCTCCCTCCCCAAAATGACCCCGCAACGTAAAGGACAGTGCTCTTGCCAGTGCTAGAAGGTCCCTGAAAGTTGATTCCACCTGACTCCATGCTCATGACACTGAGCAGAGGACCCGCGCATGCAGCAGAGGTAGCCAAGATCAGCCTGCTGTTTCCGATACAAAATCTCCCGACCTGTTCCTGCCAGGCCATAAGTTCGCCAGCCGTTCTAAACGAATGATCAGACCGATGGGATGACTGAAAGACGATGAGTTCTTCCGAAGTGTTGCCGATTGTGTCCTGGGGCAGGACAAAGTCGTCGCCATTCCATCCGATTTTTGAGACAGCGCATGCGCGTGCTTTGACATGGACCTGATTCAGGAAGTCGGAAAACAGTTCTCGCCCGACGCGGCTGTTCGTCACATGGAGGCCGCCATCGAGGAGGATGCTTCGAGGCAACGACCCGTCGCCTGCCAGCATCTTTCGGCCAATAGGTTCCAGATGCTCATTCCCATCAGGGTCTACCCAATGAACCAGGAGCCCCCATTCATTGCTGGATTTGGTGCGACTGAGTGCCCGGATTTTTAGGGGGCCACAAAGGTGAATAGGCGCAGCGCCATCGTGGTCGGGGTAGTAATGGATTCCCAGCTTGGACCGGCGTAGATGGCCCCCGGGCAGCTTGGGGAGGTCCTCAACATCCATCCTCGGTGCGAATCGGGCGACTAGTTCATGCCCAGCCGTTTCGAGGATATGTCTCAGTTTTAGGGATTCCTTGTGACAGCTGTGGGAGCAGTGCCAGTGAGGGATTTTTCCCGGCTCCACGCTCACCCATGCATCCTGCCCATCCTTCGCATCTGTGTGTTCGTTCGGGTGAATGCATCGACAAGTGAATTTCGTCGCCGCCCCATGGGACCTCTTCGGTCCGGGATCCAGGTCCATGGCTTGTAACAGCTCATGAATCGCCATCTCAGCGAGGTCGTATGGCCAGTCTTTCAACCAACCCAAGTTGGTCTCTGACCCTGTAGTGGTAGGTGTCTTCGCCTTACCGCCCTTCTTCGGAGGCGTTGATTGATCTGCTTTGGCCTCACCCGTTGTCTCATCTTTGGGAGGCGGCGGCGGGGGTGGAGCCAGTAGGGCATCGAGAGGAATTGCCAGCGGTGTGCCTCCAGCCTCAGTGGACATTGGGGCCACCGGGCAGGAAGTAGATTCGGGCTACATCCTTCAGCACAGGCAGATCTACGCCCCGAAGGAAGGGTTCGAGTCCCATGTGCTTGATGGTCCAGGCCGTGGCCAAGTCCCAATGTTCGGGACGAATTGCCTGGGCGAGAGGAATGATCAAGTGAAAGTGGGGCCAGGCAGGCGTGTCGGACCAGGACGGGTGTAGGAGGTGATCCACACCCGATCGCTGAAGGGCCTCGGAAACGTCCGCCATCCTAATTGGCTCTGAGATACAGGCCTTCCTCAGCTTCGGGCGACCGGTAGATTTCCCAGCCTTGTCGAGGTGAAATTCCCCGGTGGGAACGGACTCTGAATTGTCAAAGTCGACGCAGAACAGGTTTAGCTCAACCACGTTCTGCACCGCACGCGTGGTGCCGGGTTTGAAGACGGCGGGACAGATGGCAGCCATCCCTTTCTTCGGGTCATCTCCTGGAGCGATAAGTGATGGCTTTCGAGGCGCCTGGATGTAGGCCACGGTTTGGGGCCATGTCATTTCCAGGCGCTTTGGCACATTGTCAGAAGCACTGTTGAAGTGCGAAAATGATAGGGTTCTCATAGCTAGTCTCGTTGTATTGGGCGGCCACCTTTGCAGAGGTGACCGCCTTCAGTTTTTTGGGGCCAAGAGGGATCGTCCGAAAATCAACACTCGCGCGTGGAGGCACGAGTCGATAAGCGATCAGACCTGAATTTCAGCGCTGCCACGATGGTGCCTAGATCATCCAAGCCAAGCTCGCACTCGAGGCCATCAAGGCACCATTCACCATCCACCTTGTCGTAGTGACGAAGCTTGATGGCTTTGACATCCTTCTGCAGCTCAACAACCATTCCCAGGGCTCTGGTTGGACCCTCCAGGGATTGGTCCCCAAACGTCCAGGGAATGTCGACAGCTTCCTGCTCGTCCAACCTCAAGCGGATTGCAGTTTCATGAGCAAGCTTTAACCTCCTGTGGAGGAGGCCGAGGTCCTGCGCCTGGATCGCAATCCACCCGCACAGGCAACTTTCATCGCGATAATTTTCGCGTCTTCGGAGCACCAAGAAACGCACACCATTCATCACCTCAAGGCAGCCCCTGATTTCTCCGTTCATTGTTTCGCTGCGCAATACGTTTCCCAGTTCCCAATTTTTTCTATTTGAGCTCATAACTTACCTTATTTCTTTACTTCAATAAGCTTCAGGAATATCTGAAGCGCCTCGGCCGTAACGAGCGTTCTGCGCCCCGATTTGGCAATGCGGAGCCTGCCTTCAGCTATCTCTCGATAGAGACGGCTGCGTCCCAGGCCGGTTATTTGCAGCGTTTCGTTGATAGTGAACGCCACTTTCTGAATTTGCATCTGACACCTCCATGTCCTGAACCAGCTAGGTGGGAATCACCATCTCGGCGGACACCCTGAGCATGTGGCGGACCGGGGCAATTCGCCAGAGCAATTGGTCATCCAACTATCTTCTTATTCAATAATTTACAACAGGCTTCTAGCTTAACTAAGCACATTCAACCTGTCGAAAAGCTCAAGCGAAGCGATTCGAGAAGGGAAGTTGCCTAAATAAGGCCCGGGTGACTTTGATCACATCCAGGCTTCAGGCGCCCTGCGGCTCTCCAGAGCTTTCGCAGCATGATCCGAACAGCCTCGACAGTCCCTGCCGGGGGTTGGCTACCTGGTGGTGAAGGCCTGGATTTACCCACGGACATTTTCTGTCCAAATCGCTGTGCCAGGATGATCTAGAACCAAATCTGTCCTCGAGTTGCCTGCATGAGCTATGACCCGTTTGATGGCGTGCTTCTGAACGACCCCCGACCGCCAGTGTCGGGTGCCGTCAGCCTCATGCTGCATCTGCGGGTGGCCAGGAGGTTGGCCAAGGCTCAGGGGTGCATGACAGGTCCCAGCCTGGAGGCATTGAAAGCACGCGCTCAGGCTTGCCGGGAGCTTCTGGCACAAGGCCTTCTGCCGGCCACCTTGCGGGAATTGCAGACATACGGTCTGGACCTTGGCCTTCCCAAAGCCGCCCACAGCCTGGCCAGCGTGCTGGCGCACCTGGAGGCCTACCTCAAGGAGGTGGAAGGGGGCGGCTACCTGGAGCCAGACCTGGCCCTCTGGCAGGCTGTGGACCTGGAACTTGCCGGGAAGCGGGGGCTCTGGATCGAGCGAACAGAAGCCGATGGACTCCTCGAAGGGGGCCTCCGCGACCTGATTCCATCCCGACTGCGGGCCCTGGCCTGCGTGCCGGGCATGGGTGGTGCCACATTCAGGCTTGCGGCTCAGAAGGGAGGCGAAGCCTCCGGCCTCTTCGGCAGCGCCCAGCCCCTGGTGGCGTGGTTCCTCGATGGGCTCGAAGCCCATGGCGACAGCCTTCCCAACGACCTTAACCTCTCTGAACCAGAGGGCTGGGGAATGGCTCCCTGGTCGTCCGCTCTGGAGGCCCTGTTCGAGGGACCGCTGGATCTGAAGGACCATGCAGACACATTTCAACGGGCCCTCGTTGAGGGCCCCCTCGATCTACTGCGCCATGCCATCGAGCAGGTTTGTGTTTGGCTGGATGCTGGGATCCCCCCTTCTGAGATCACCCTCATCCATCCCGAGCCTCAAACTGTGGCCGCCTTCATGGCGCCCCTGCTGGCGGAGGAGGGCGTGGCCCTCCACGTGCGCGGTGGTTTGCTCCCCCTACTCGCCAGCGAAGCCTGGAGTCCACTCTGGACCCTGCTCATGGGCGTGCAGCGACTGGACCCCTGCGCCGTGTCTGCCGGGCTCCGCGCATCGAAGCGCGACGACCTGCGCCACTGGGCGGACGCCCTGGCTCTTGCTGACCAGAGTGGGACGCTCGCTTTCGACAACAGCTTCATGCACCTGCGTGATCGCGCGAAGGAATACGCTCAAGGCATCTGGCAGGAACTGGCTGCCCTGCGGGGCACCACCCAGACCGCCCACCGGTGGGCCGAGCGCTTGGAGTCCCTGGCCACCACCCTTCGCCTGCCCATGGATCCCGACGATTTCTATTCTCCGCTCGGCCTGCTCAAGGAGGCCTGGGGCCTTGAAACCTGGAGCTTCGCCGACATGCTTCTGGCGCTGGAGGCATTCCTGGAAGCCGCGCGCAGCAGCGAGATCCCCAGAGCCGTCGAGGGCCTGCGCCTCGTGACTCCTGGCACGATCCTCGACGATTGGAATGGCGCCCGCGCCACCCTGATCCTTGACCTCTCCGAAGGCGCATGGCCGAGCCGCCCCTCCGAGAACCCCGACCTGGACGGCGACCGCAAGGCCGCCCTTAACCGCGCACTGCTCACCTGGAGTCAGGCAGAGCCGATGGCAACCTTCCCCCCTGCCCTGCAACGTTTCTGGCTGCCCCGCAGCGAGGATGGCGATCAGGTTCCCCGCGCCTTCCAGCGGGAGGCCTACGCGTTCAACAAGGTGTTGGCCATGACCCGGGAGCGCATGGTGGTGCTTAGTCCCGCCCAGGATGAAGATGGCCGCATGAAGTCCCAGGGACCCTTCTGGACCGCGCTGGAAGGTGCGGCACCCTGGCGTTCCGAATGCACGCTGCACAGCCGCCTACGCTGGCGCTGGGAGGGCCACGATCAGTCACCTCACCATCAAGCCCGAGCCAACTCCGCCCAGGCTCGCCCAGCCAGCGACGTTTTGCTGGCGGAAGCACCCGACTTCGACCGTGCTCCGGAACTCCGCGCCGCCTGGCTCAAGGGGCAGGATAGTGCCAGCCCCACGGCGCTCGAGGGTCTCGCTAAGTGCCCGTTCCGTTCTTTCGCTGAGCGAGTGTGGGGCTTGCAGACATTCGATGCGCGCACTCGGATGTCCATGGCCGTGGGCATCCTCGTCCACCACATCATGGAAGAGAGCCTGGCGCCCTTCGTGGGCGAGCAGGACTGGCCTGCGGCCTTCCAATCAGCACTTGGGCTGGGACCCGAGGCCGGAGCCGACGACCTCATCCCCCACCTGCAATCCCTCTGGCTGGATAACCAGGACCATTGGCTGAAGGAACTGGACCGACACATCCCGCAGGAGCAGTGGCCTCAGGCCGTGCTCCGCCTGGAATCCCTGCTGCCAAACTTGGCCGCAGGGCTGCTGAGGGATGTCCAAGCTGAAGCCCCCGACAAGGGGGAACTCGCCTTGCTCGACCCGGCACGCCTATCTGTTCCGAAGGACAAGAACCAGGCCGCGCCCCAACCGGAGACATGGCACCGGACCCTGCTGAGCCTTGAGGGCAGCCTCGGTCCAGTCGCCCTTGACCTGGGCGACGGTAAAACACTCGCCGTCAGTGGAAAGGTTGATCGCATCGAGCGCTGGACCAGTGACAGCCTCTCTTTCCTACGGGTGGTGGACTACAAGACCTCGAAGGAGACGTATCTCAAGGCCTACGCCGAGGAGGATGCACCCTTCGGGTCTCACCTCCAGACCCCTCTCTACATGCTCCTCGCAGAACAGGTCTACGAGGGCGAACGGGCCACGGCGGTGCTATTTCCCCTGAAGGAGGATGAGCCAAAGCCCTTCACCAAGCACTTGGCCACCCTGGCCGAGGCTGGACCAGATGGAGCCTGGCGCCAGCGGCTGCTGAAGAACCTCGCCCGCTTCGATGCACGGCTGGAGTCCGGGGACTTCCCACCCACGCCCGGCGAGCACTGCAGCCAGTGTCAGTTGGCGGCTCTCTGCGGGCGCCCCGTGGACGTGACCATTGAGACCGATGGGGAGGGGGACTGACATGCGCACCCTCGACCTGAGCGATCCCAGCATCCTCGACCAGTCGCTGGTGGTGAGCGCCAGCGCGGGATCCGGCAAGACCTTCACGCTTACGGTGCTGGTCACCGCCCGGCTGGGCCGTGGCGATATCCGCCCCTGGGAAATACTCGCCACCACCTTCAGCGAGACCTCAGCAGCGGACCTGCGCGAGCGTCTGCTCCGCCCCCTGGACCTGCTGTCGGCTCTGGATGAAGCTACGTGGCAGGTGCTGCTGTTCCACCTCGATTCGCCCGTCGCCAAGGACCTCGAAGCCATCCTTAAGGACCTGCCCGCTATCCAGCACCTTAAGAAGTCTGCCGGGGAGGTGGCCCAGGCCGCCGCCCACTGGCAAGATGCGCCCTGGATGGTATCGCCCGCAAAAGCCCGCGCTTTCTGGCGCCGCGTGCGACGGGAGGCTGAGTTGCTGCAGGTGTCCACCATCCACAGCCTAGCCATGCGTGTGCTGAGCAAGGGTGAGGGGAGCAATGACACCATCTTCGATGTGCGCCACCCCTCCCTGCTGCGGCTGCTTCGGCTGACAGTGCGTGAATCGCTGACCCTGCCCTCCGGCCATCCCGATGAGGTGCCTGCCCGGTTGCTACTGGTCTGGGCCGAACAGAACTGGGAGGAACTGTCCCAGGGTTTCGACAACCACCTCGATGCCCTTGGGCACCTGAAGAGCGAAGACCCCAGCCGCTACCGCAAAGCCTTGACCCGGGCCCTGGCTGAAGCCCGGACCGCCTTGGCGCCTTTTGCCACAGATCCTGAGCTGGCCAAGAACTTCAGCAGCAAGAGCCTCTACGCCTTCAAGAAGGAAAACCTCCTCCCGGTCCCATTCGATGGCGCCGATCTGCAGTCGAACCTCCGATGGGCCCAGGCCCAGAGCGGGCGCGTGTCGAATCCACCCCCTGCCTATTATTCCGAGGCCTTCTGTGAGGCGATGGCGACCCTCAAGCCCGTGGCCAGCGCGCTGGAAGCTTGGCTGCGCTGCCTGCTGGTGAATGCGCTCCAGTGCTTCGAGGCAGAGAAGCAGGCCCAGGGGCTAGCCACCTTCGGTGATCTAGTCCGCAAGGCCTTGGACAGCCTCAAGACCCATGGACTGGAGACCCCCGCGCCCAAGCTGCTCCTGATCGACGAATACCAGGACACCTCAAAGGTTCAGGATGCCTTCCTGGAGGCCCTCGGCGCTGAGCGCATAGTGCGTGTGGGCGACGTGAAGCAGGCCATCTATGGTTTCCGTGGCGGCGACCCCGACCTGCTGCGTAATCGGCTAGCCGCAGCGGGAGAGGGCGCCTTCCGCCTCGCTTCCAATTTCCGCTCCACACCGGAGATCGTGACCCTGGCCAATACCTATGTTGACCAGGTCTGGCCACAGTTGGATCCTGCGGTCGGCGACCTCGACGGAGCCCAGGAGCCTGTGGCTGCACCCGGGCCTCCGGTGGGGTTGGTCCGCACACCTGCGCCATCGACGTCGGGCGACCTTCCGGCACTGTCGGATTGGATCTCGGGCCTCTCCCGAGAAGCCGGCTGGACCGAGTCCCTTGGCGATCCCCCGCAGACTGGCAGCCGCACCAGGGCGCTCCTGCTTAAACAGCGCACGCGCCTGCCAGGACTCCTCCAGCGGCTGAAGGCCCAGGGCATCCAGCCCTACGTGGTGGCCAAGGAGGGATTCTGGGACAGCCCTGGCGTGCGGCTCATCCTGGCGGCCCTTGAGGCCGTGGCCCACCCTGAACGCCCCATTCCCTGTGCGGCGCTGCTGCGCCAAGTGGTGGGCCTGACCGATGCCGAAATGGCAGCCCTGGCCCAAGGCAGCGAAGGCCGCCCTGGAATACCCGGACTAGGTCAACTGGATCCTGAGCGACTTCCTGATGTGCACCGAGACGCCACCCGATTCCTCCTGGATCTGCGGCAGGCCTCCACCCAGACCATCGCGGGTCGACTGCTGCGGCAGGGAGCCCTCCTCCAGGCCATTGCAGCCCTGACAGTTCACGGTTCACTGGAGCCCCTGCGGGCGCGGCGCAACCTGGCGGGGCTGCTCGCCCGGCTTCAAGACCTGCCCGCCAGTCCCTCCGTCGCCTATGCCCTCCTGGATGACGAGCGGAACGGCCTGGAGCGAGGTGATCTGCCCGCCTCCGCCGAGGACGCTGACTTGCTGATCCAGACCGCCCATAGCAGCAAGGGCCTCGAATACGACGACGTCATCCTGCCCCTGCTGAATGTGAACCCGCGAAACTTCCGCAAGGGTGAACTGCGCACCTGCCCCTCGACGGGTGAGCTGCTGCTCGCCTGGAAGCTGGGAGAATTCACCGGATGCGCGTATGACGAGCTCAAGCCCCTGGTGTTGTCCAAGCAGAAGCGCGACGAACTCAACCTCCTCTATGTGGCACTCACCCGGGCCAAGGGGCGCCTCTGCCTGCTCCTCCAGGAGCCCAAGGATCCGAAGAAGCCAGTCCCCCCCAGCGAGTTCAAGACCTGGGCGAAGTGGGGCCAGGTCCTGGCCAGCGCTCACCTAGACTGGAAGATGCTGACCGATGCACCGCCGCCAGCAACCCTACCGGCCCGGATCAGCTTTACGCCGGACCCACCACCTGCGAGAACGGCCCTTGTAGAGGCCCCACTGCCACCCGACGCCCATGACGACCTTCCCGGTGACACCCGCAGCAAGGCCCGCCAAGAGGGTGAAGCCATGCATGCCTTCCTCCGGGACCTCTTGGTGCGCTGGGAGGATCCAGAGGCTTTCCAGGCCTGCCTCGATGGCGCCCCCCCTGTGGCCCACGCTCGCGAAAATGCCCTGCGCTTCCTGGAGCAGTTCGAGGCAAAGGGCTGGCGACACCTTCGTCGCCGCACAGAACTACCCCTCGCGGGCGCAGCCAGTAGCGGCGGTCTCGGGCGCGCCGACCTTGTCGTCTGGGGAAAGGACTGCATTCACCTCTTGGACTTCAAGCACTCCAAGACCTTCGGGGAGGAGGAGCTTGTAACATACCGGGATCAACTTCATCGATATTCCGCAGTGTTGGCTGAACGAGAAGGGATGCCCGTGGCCTCATGGCTTGTGCCGCTTCGCGGAATCGCTTGGGTCAATCTGGAGTAACAAACCTGGCTTCCAAAACAGATTCTTTGCGGCGAACCGAGGAAGGATCCCATCGAAGGCCATATAGCTCCCACAATGTAGAGCCTCAAGCTGGATGGCTCTTCTTGATCTCCAAGCCTGCAATGTTCCCGTCACCAAGAATTCCCATTCTCGGGGCGAGGGTGCGGATGGACTCAGCAAGGGCGCTTGGGGCCAGGTGCCCGTAATGCTTCTCGACCATCAATGTGCCGCTGTGACCAAGCTGCGCCGCCACGTAGGCTAGCGGAACACCACGGTTAACGAGCATCGAAGCATAGGTATGGCGGAGCTCATGAAAGGTCAGAGGCTCAAGTCCAGCCTTTTCGCAAGCCACCACTACGGCACGAGCTGGTTCGGATTTCCTCCAAGGGCGAATGACCTTGGGGCTCTTAGAGTTTCGGGTCGTGAACGATTCCCGGAGAAACATGGGCTGATCCCCCCTACGACCGGCCGTATGCGCCTTGAAGAACATCTGGCCTTCTTCTGTGAGCACTACATGGCGGGTCTTCAGGTTTTTTGAAGGGCTGATGTAGATCGTCCCGTTGGCGGTATTGAAGTCGGACACGATCAACCTCGAGAGTTCCCCGAATCGCGCACCGGTGAACAGCGCACCCTGAACAAGGGGCCGAAAGTCCGCAGGGCAGGCATTCACAAGGCGCTGAGCCTCCTCTGGGTTCAAAAAGCGCTGACGGGAAGAAGTGGTCCCACGGAATGGAAGTGCCTCACGCCAGGCCTCCCCGCTCGCCCGAGTCAGCCTTCGGCGTTTGGCAAAAGTGAGCATGGCTTTGAGAACAGCTAGCACTCGATTGGCAGTCTCCTTTCGAGCCCGCTTCTCCTCATCCGTAGAGGGCGCTGCGCGGAAGACGAGTTCACCCCCCTTTTTCGAACGCCGTCGGGCGCAGGATTGAGACAGCTTTAGGTGCCATCTCTCCACCCGAATCTGGGTGAGTTCTGACACATCGACCGAACCAAATGCAGGAAGGATGTGCGCCGCAACGACTGCCCTCGTCTGATTCAGGCTCTTCATTCCTCTATGCTCAGCGTGTTCAGCATAGGCCTCCCAAGCATCTTTCACCGTGAAGGGGCCACGTCGAACCGGCTCTCCTCTGATATCGGCACGCGCCTGTTCAAACCATTCGCGAGCCTTCACCTGGGCCTGGGCATAGCTGAATACGTCACGGTCATCCGCATCCGTGAAATCGTCCGCAGTTCCCAGGGCCTTCCTGAGACTTCTCTTCGTGGTTGGATCGTAGATCCGGGCGCTCCAGGTGCCTGCCCCACCATGCACCGGTCGGTAGTAGCCCATTGCCTCGCGTGGAGCCAGCGAGGTCCAGTAGGGTTCCTTCTGAGCCGACAGCTTCAGCCTCGCCGATCGAGTGTCTATTTTGCCGCTCCGTTTAATCCTAACCACGATGTCCTCCATCCGAAAATCATCCGAAAAAAATGTTCCCAGATGACCCCAAGCAGGAGTAGACACCAACAGCTCAACATATTCAATTGCAAACACTTCGAAGTGTCCGTCAATGTCCGTGGTTGTATTATCCCGAGAACTTTCACGGCGATAACACGGGTTCAAATCCCGTTAGCCTATAAGGCGGCAAAGTCCTTAGGCCCGAGTGACCGGGCCTTCTGGTTGACTTGTTCATAACGGTGTCCAAAACAGGCTTCCACACCTG
>JAAXXS010000191.1 GCA_013334395.1 Holophagaceae bacterium
GCGGGAACCACCGCCAGCCCTTGGGTTTGGGCCGCTCCCAGTCCTGGGGGTGCTCCACCTGCCAGGCGCACCACTGGGCGGGGCGGTCCAGGTCCGGCAGCCGATCCCGCAGGAAGGCGGCCCAGAGATCCGGGCGCAGGCGCTTCGTCCGGGCCATGGCCTCTCGCAGGCGCCAGAGGCGGATGGCGCCGTGGTTCCCGCCCTGGAGCACGGCGGGCACCTCCAGCCCCTCGAAGACCGCGGGCCGGGTGAAGTGCGGGTGATCCAGCAGGCCCGTGGCGAAGCTGTCCTGGTCCGCAGAGGCCTCGTTGCCCAGCACCCCTGGCAGCCAGCGGCAGACTGCGTCGATGAGGAAGAGGGCAGGCAGCTCGCCGCCGCTGAGGACGGCCTCCCCCACGCTGAGCTCCTCGTCGATGCAGTGGTCCACGGCCCGCTGGTCCAGGCCCTCGTAGCGCGTGCAGACCAGGATCAGCTGATCCAGCCGGGCCAGCTCCAGGACCTTCGCGTGGGTGAGGGGCGGTGCGGCGGGGCTGAAGTGGATGATGCGGCTGGTGCCGGTGCGCGGCACCGCCCCCAGGGTGTCCCGCAGGACCTCGGGCCGGAGCACCATGCCGGGCCCTCCGCCGAAGGGACTGTCGTCCACGTGGCCGAAGGTGTTGTCCGCGAAGGCCCGGTAGCTGTGGGTATGCAGGCCGTGGCCCAGCTCCCGGAAGGCCCGGCCCGTGACGCCCAGCCGGGCGGTCTCGAAGAACTCGGGGAAGAGGGTCAGGGCGTCGAAGCGCATCACCGCACCAGGGCGTCGAAGGCTTTCACCGAAGTCCTGGCGATGAACCCGAAGGAGGAAGCGAAGTAGAGGGTGTTGGCCAGGGCGCCGGCGGCGCCGATCCAGGCCCAGGTGGGCCGTTCCTCCAGCAGGGCCGCGCCCACCAGGCAGAGGATGGCGGCGGGCAGCTGGTTGCCGAAGGGTAGTGGCACGGGAACGGCGAGCAGGAGGCCGGTCCAGGAGATGCAGGCGCCGATCCAGCGGTGGTTGAGGGGGCGCCGCTCGGACCCGCTCCAGCGGAACCGGTCGAGCTGGGTCTCAAGCTTGGCCAGGGCCTCCTTGATCCGGCCCTTGTGGATGGGCTGGGCCTGGACCTTGCGGGGCACCCAGGGATGCGGCGTGCCCCAGGCCAGCTGGGCCCCGAGGCCGATGAGCCCGATGCCGCCGATCGGGGCCAGGCCCACGTTCAGGCCCGGGATGAGGTTCGGCAGCGAGAGCAGCAGCACCAGCAGGCCGTAGGTCTGCTCACCCGCGGCGTCCAGCAGCTCGCCAAGCGAGATCTCTCCTTCCGCGTCCAGGAGGGCGTGGAGGGTCTCGAAAAAGGGCTTCGGGATGGGTTGCACTCTCCAAGCATGACTGAAACCGGGCCGAGGCCCTCAGTCTTCGTCCCCGGAAGGGGCCATTCGCGGAGATTTCGGGCGGACCAGCTGGCCGCAGGCGCCCGCCACGTCCTGGCCCCGGCTGCGCCGGACGCTCACGGTGATCCCCGCATCGGCAAGCAGGCCGCAGAGGGCCCGGATGCGGGCCTCATCCGGCGGCAGGAAGCCCGAGCCTTCATGGGCATTGAAGGGGATGAGGTTCACCTTGGAGGGGAAGCGGCGGGCGTAGGCCGCAAGGCGCCGGCCATCCTCCAGGCTGTCGGTGACGCCCTTCAGCAGCACGTATTCCAGAGTGATGCGCTCCCCGGACTGCAGGGGAAAGCGGCCCAGGGCCTCGGCCAGAGCCTCGAGGTTCCAGACCCGGTTCACGGGCATGATCCGCGAGCGGTGCTCGTCGGTGGTGGCATTCAGGCTCAGGGCCAGCCGGGGCCGCCGGGGATAGCTGGCCAGGCGGTCGATGCCGCTCACCAGGCCGGAGGTCGACACCGTGATGCGTCGGGGCGGAATGGCCAGGCCCTCGGGATCGGTCAGCACCTCGAAGGCGGTCATGAGGTGGTCGAGGTTGTGCAGGGGCTCGCCCATGCCCATGAACACCAGATTGATGGGCCGGTCGGCGGGGTGCCCGTGGTGGATGAGCATGGCCACCACCTGGCCTACGATCTCGGCGGCGCTGAGGTTGCGGAGGATGCCCATCTGGCCCGTCGCGCAGAACGTGCACCCCATGGCGCAGCCCACCTGGCTCGACAGGCAGAGCGTGACGCGGTCCTCGTAGGGCATGTGGACGCCCTCGATCTGGTGGCCATCAGCGAGCCCAAAGAGATGCTTGGTGGAGCCGTCCGCAGAAGCCTGGCTCTGGACGATGGTCGGCCAGTGGAGATCCACCTCGGCTTCCAGCCGCGCCCGCAGGGGCTTGGACAGGTTCGAGAACGCCTCCCAGCGGGTCCACCGCTGGCGGAGCAGCCCGCTGAAGAGCTGCCTGCCGCGCCAGGCCGGTTCCCCGAGGCTCACAAGCAAATCGCCCAGGGCCGCCCGGGTCAGGCCCGCCGCGTTGGGTCGCGACGCGGGACCGGCTTCGGGAGCCGGGGCATCCCACCGTGGGGACAAGGTCAGTCCACCCGGATCTTGAAGGACTTCATCAGGCGCAGGTCGTCCTCGGAGAAGGGCGCGGCGGACTCGGCGTCTTCGTGCTCAGCGGTCTCCTGGGATCCGGCGCTGTGGGGCGCGGCCTCAAGGATCAGCATCAGCGCGTAGCCCTTGGCCTGGATCTGGAAGGCCAGATCGCGGCAGTGGTCATCCTCGGACAGAGCCTTCACAAGGGAATCCCCCAGCTCGCTCACCAGGTTGTGCAAGTGCTCTGGCAAGTCCATGGCGCCTCCGCGCCCCATGATACCAGCGGGCTCAGCTGGTTCCCGCAAGCCCGAACCAGGCCCGGACCTGGCGGGTCCAGTGGGCCCGGCGGCTCTCCCTCGGGGCGGCGGCCTCGGACACCTCGTGGCCGCGCTGCTCCATGAGGTCCACCAGCCGCTCCAGCCACTCGGGCTCCCGCCTCAGGGCAGCTTCGAAGGCGGCCTTGGGCAGCTCGAGCACCTCGGCCTCCGTGAGGGCAACCACCGTGGCGCTGCGCGGCGCGCCCGTGAGCAGGCTCGCCTCGCCGAACCACTCCCCGGGGCCCAGCTCCGCCAGCGGCTTCCAGAACAGTCCGGTGTAGGGCTCCAGGCGCTCCTCGGCCCGCACCACCTGCAGGGTGCCGCGGTGCACGGCGAAGAGGGAGTCCCCCGGATCGCCTGCCCGGATGACTCCCTCGCCCGGAGCCAGGGTCCGCCGCTGCAGGTGGGTGCGCAGCTCCCCGGCCCAGTGGTCCGGCAGACCGAACTGGTGGACGAGCTCCTCCATGAATGAGGCGCTGGGGGTGGATTCAGGAGCAACCACCAGGGGGGTCGGGCCGTGGGGTCCCATGAGTCGGAAGCCCTCCCGGGGCAGCACGGTGGCCGCCAGCCGCGTGGCCTGGAAGACCCCCTGGCGCCCGTGGCGGAAGCCCAGGGCCCAGAAGCGGAGCTCGAGGACCGCGCCGCCCAGGTCGGAGCTGTGGACCACAACCTCGGGGGCGTGCTGGGACAGATGGGGCAGGCCCGCCAGGGCAAGGCTGAGCTTCTCCATGCCCCGATGCAGGTCGGGACGGGGCTCGACCACGATCCTGGTGGTGCGGCGGTGGAGGCCCGAGGGCACGTAGAGGTTGGTCACCACGGCCTGGGCGATGAGCCGGTTCGGCAGGATGTCCATGTCGCCGTTCTCAGTGCGCAGCTGGACGGTCCGCCACGTCATCGCCTCCACCTGGCCGATGAGGGTCTCCCGGCCCGGGCCGCCCCGGAGGGTCCCCGTGATCTCGACCCAGTCACCCTCCTGGAAGGCCGGGTCCAGGTGGAGGGAGATGCCCGCGAACAGGTTGCCCAGCACTTCCTGGAGGCTGAGGCCGACGACCGCGGCGGCGATGGCGCCGGTGCCCAGCAGCTGACCCAGGCTCACCTGCAGCACCTCGCGGAGGATGCCGCCGGCGGCCAGGAGGTACAGGGCCACCATGAGGAGGTCCCGCGCGAAGCCGGGCGTGGCGGTCTTCCGCTGGCTCAGCAGGGGATCCAGCAGCAGGAAGGCGATCAGCCGAATGGCACCGTAGCTGAGGAGGGACCAGAGGAGCGCATCCCGGGTGAGCCGAAGCATGGGGTGAGGTGACAGGCGGGGCAGCAGGAAGGCCGTGGCCGCCAGGAGCAGACCCAGGGCCGCCCAGGCCACCACCCGCCGCGGCGTGCTCACCTTCTCTCGCAGGTCCCGGAACATAGGGGAAGGATACGCTCAAGCCCCGCGGAAGGCCGAGATCGCCCGTTCGGGGTCGCCTGCCCAGAAGGGCCGGATGGCGGCAAGCCCGGCGAGCCGGGGATGGTTCAAGGCCGTGGCGTTGCCTGGCTCCACGCCGCCCAGGGCCAGCAGCCGGGGCCCCCCGGGGGGCAGGCCGTCCAGGAACCGCCGCAGCCGCTCCGGGCCCCAGGGGGCGCCCTTGCCGGGGCTGCTGAACACCGGGGACACCAGCAGCTGCTCGGCGGTGCTGCGCATGGCCCATTGGCTCTCTGCGTGGAGGGGTCGGGAGAGCGGCACCGGCCCTGGTTCCAGATCCGGGTAGGCCTCGGGCGCGTGGAGACCACAGCCCGCAGCCCAGGCCACGTCCAGCCGCCCGGCCACCCAGAGCGCCACCTCGGGCGCCGTGTCCTGGCACCAGCGGGCGGCGTCCAGCAGGTGCCGCGTGGACAGCTCCTTCTCGCGGATGAGGAAGGCGTCCACCCCCGAGTGCAGGACGGACTTCCAGCGGCCGGCCTCGAAGCCGGTCCCCGGGGTGATGGCCAGGAGGATCATCCGAACAGGCTCGCCAGGGCCACGGGGTC
>JAAXXS010000341.1 GCA_013334395.1 Holophagaceae bacterium
CATGTCCCAGACGATGGTGTCGTCCAGGGTGAAGTAGGCGTGGGCCAGCACGTCCCGGAAGCCCACGATGCGCGACCAGGGGATCTGGGGCTGGCGGGCCTTGAAGGACTCCGGCAGGCGCCGCACGGCGTCGCCGATGACCTTCAGGTTGTGGAGCACCGCGTCCCGGGTGCGCCACTCGTCCGTGAAGGTCTCGAAATCCATCCCCTCCACCAGCAGGCGGATCTTCTCGCAGCCTGCGTCGATGTCCTGGAGGTAGAGACCGGGATCACGCGACATCGAGCAGCTCGGCGAGGACCCGGTCCCGGATGCGGGCCTTCAGGCCCGTGGTGGTGACGAGGTCCACCTTGCGTCCCAGCAGAGCCTCCAGCTCCTCCTTCAGCCCCATGTAGCGGGCGAAGGTCGGATCGCCGAGGAAGCCCACGAGCAGGTCCACGTCGCTGTGGGGGCCCGCTTCGTCCCGGGCCACAGAGCCGAACAGGCCCAGCGAGGTGACGCCATAGCGGGTCTGCAGCCCGGGCAGCCTCTCCCTCAGCTTGTCCATGACCTGCGCTCGGATCACCGGCCCCTCCAACCGCAGTATACAAGGCCGCCGCCCGGCCTTTCAGGGAAGGGCGGCGGAGGCTGCTTCTGGCACACTGGGCGGATTACGAGGTGTGCATGAGCCAGGAACCGACCTTCCGCGAGAAATACGCCTTCCCGGCCAGCTACTGGAACGCCAACCTGACGGAGCTCTTCGAGCGGGCGGCCTACTACTCCATGGCCAGCTTCATCGTCATCTACTTGGCCCGCCTGGGGCTGGGCGACTACTGGCCCAGCACCCTGAACGGCGTGCTCTGGTTTCTGGTCTACTTCCTGCCCATCCTCAGCGGCACCATCGCCGATCAGATCGGCTTCCGCCGCAGCCTGCTCATCGCCTGCGTGCTGCTGGTGTGCGGCTACTTCCTTATGGGCTACCCCGTGTGGTTCGGCGGCCAGACCCTGGCCCTGCAGGCCGGCAAGGAGGTCACCGCCGGGGCGGGGGTGATGGTGCCCGTGGCGGCGGCCATCGTGCTCATTGGCATTGGCGGCTCCTTCGTGAAGCCCTGCATCGCCGGCACCGTCCAGCGCACCCACCTGGGCAAGGCCACCCTAGCCTTCGCCATCTTCTACATGGTTATCAACCTGGGCAGCGTGTTCGGCCGCCTCACCGCCTTCTTCGTGCGCACCAAGCTCGGCAAGCTCGACACCATCTTCGTGGTCTCCATGGTGGCGGCGGTGCTGGCCTTCCTG
Source organism: Holophagaceae bacterium (assembly GCA_013334395.1). GTDB lineage: Bacteria > Acidobacteriota > Holophagae > Holophagales > Holophagaceae > Geothrix. The sequence continues at coordinate 1,273 of JAAXXS010000341.1, forward strand.
GTGGTGCTGCTGCGCTACCGGGACCCCGACACCACCGGCGAACCCGCCAAGCCCAAGCGCTCCATCCCGGAGGTGCTGCTGGGCATGGTCAAGGTGTTGGGCAGCGGCCGCTTCGCCATGTTCCTGGTGGTGAGCAGCGGCTTCTACTTCATCTACAACCAGGTCTACAACGTGCTGCCGCTCTACGTGAAGAAGACCGTGGAGCTGAGCCCGGCCATGGACCTCTACACCATGGCCAACCCCATCACCATCGTGCTGTTCCAGCTGCTGATCACGAAGCTGTTCGGCAAGCTCCCACCCATCAAGTCCATCA
>JAAXXS010000192.1 GCA_013334395.1 Holophagaceae bacterium
TCCAGGTGGCCTGGAACCGGGAGGAGGATTTCCTCCTGGACGGCTACCGGCCGGCCGCCGTGGTGAAGATCCGCTCGGGCCTGGACGCCGGGCGCGGTGCCATCACTTTCTGGGACAACATCGCGGCCGGCGTCTCCCAGGGCGAGGCCGAGTTCGCCTACGACATGCAGACGAACCGGTACCAGGCTCCGGCTGTCCCAGACCTCCACCCGCTCAAGGTCGGCGCCTGGCGTGCCCCCAACGCCCACACCAATGCCTTCGCCCGGGAGTGCCAGCTGGACGCGCTGGCCGCCAAGGCCGGCCTGGATCCCGTGACCCTGCGCCGCCGCCTCGCCAACGACCCCCGGCTGCTCCGCCTCCTGGACCTGGCGCTGGGGGCCTTCGGCTGGGAGCCCGCCCCCGGGCCCACGGGCCGGGGCATCGGCCTGGCCTGCGGCGCCTGGCGCCAGGCCCTGGTGGTGGCCGTGGCCGAGGTGGCCGTGGACAAGGCCACCGGCAAGGTCCAGGTGCTGCGCTTCCTGGAGGCTGTGGACGTGGGCCTCGTGGTGAACCCCGACGGGGCCCGCCAGCAGGTGGAGGGCGCCATCACCATGTGCATCGGGCAGGCCCTCAGCGAGGAGATCCACTTCAAGGGCGGCCGCATCCTCAACAAGAACTTCGACACCTACCTCCTGCCACGCTTCTCGGCCATCCCCCGCATCCAGGTCGTCTTCGCGGATAGTGGCACCTCGACCACCCAGGGCATCGGTGAACCCCCCGTGGTGCCCGTGGCCGCGGCCCTGGCCAACGCCGTCTACGACGCCACCGGCGCCCGGGTGACCCATGTGCCCTTCACTCCCGAGCGGGTCCTCGAGGCCCTGAAGCGCGTGCCTTGAAGGGAGGCGACAGCATGACCCAACGGGAAGCCCCCATCCGTGTGGCCGTGTGCGAGGATGACGACGACTATCGGGACATCCTGCTGTATGGACTGAGGAAGCTGGGCCTGCTGGCGTTTGGCGTGTCGTCCTCGGAGGCCCTGGATCACCTGTTGGCCGAGCGCGAGGTGGATCTTGTCGTCCTCGATATCGGACTGCCGGGCGAAGACGGGTTCTCGGCGGCGGCACGCCTGCGGCTGGAACGCCCCCAGCTGGGCATCGCCATGCTGACGGCCAGGGTCATGGTCGAGGACCGCATCCGCGGGCTGAACCAGGGTGCGGATCTGTATTTCTTGAAGCCGGTGGATCTGGGCGAGCTGGCCGCCGCCCTCGCAAGCCTGCACCGGCGCCTCGTCACCAGCACGAGGAAGCCCCTCCGACCCTGGCACCTGGCCAAAGGCCGGGCCGCGCTGGAGACGCCCGATGGCGTGGGAGTTGCGCTCACCGAGCCGGAGTTGCAGCTCCTGGACCGCCTGCTGGCCACGCCCGGAGTCACGGTGGAGCGGACCGACCTTCTGCTGGCCCTGGGTTGGCCGCAGGACGACAAGGCCGACCACCGGCTGGCCACGGTTATCAGCCGGCTGCGCGCAAAGGTCAGCAGGGCCACGCCGGCCTATATCCTGCCGCTCCGGGCCCGCCATGGCACTGGCTATGTGTTCGCGGTCGAAGAGGACTCCGCACCATGACGGATCTCCTGCGCTGGGCGCTGGCCGCAATCATTGGCATCAGCGCCTGGGCCGCCGAGCCCATCGACCTGAGTCACCTCAGTCGGCAGCCGCTGGCAGGGCATCTGGAGATCCTGACCGGTCGCTCCGCGGCCACCTTGGACGAGACCCTCCAACCGGCCACCACAGGCGGGTTTCAGACCCTGCCGGGGTATGCCAGTCGAGGCTATGTCAGCGAGGCGGTCTGGCTCCGATTCGCCGTGCTCGTGACGGCCACCTCCCCCGCTGAAGCCTGGCTGGAGGTCAGTCCCAGCTTCCTGCATGAGGTCACCCTGTTCGTGCCGCAACCCGAGGGCGGCTATGTTGCCACCACTGCCGGGGCCCTGCAGCCCTTTGCCTCACGCGCGATCGCCTACCGGAATCCCGTGTTCCGGTTGGGGGGGCCTGACCAGCCCCTGCCTGGGCCCGTGGCCACCTGCTACCTGCGGGTGCGCAGTCAGAGCGCCCTGGTGGTGGAACCCACCCTGTGGAGCCCCCAGGCTTTCAGCGAGGCCAAGGCCAGGGAAGGCCTGCTCTTCGGGGGATTCTTCGGCATCGCCTTCATCATCATGTTGGCGAATCTCATCTACTGGTTCCGCCTGCGCGAGCACATCCAGCTGCTGTACGCCGCTTACCTGTTGTCCATGATTCTGCTGTTCGCCGGCACCGAAGGTTTCGCCGCCCAGGTCCTGTTCCCCGGTACGGCCAGGGCGACCGCGCTGCTCATCCCCATCACCATGGCGTTCCAGCCCTGGTTTGCCGTGATGCTGTTTTCGGCCCTCACCGCCTTCGGGAAGCTTTTGCCACGGGTGGACCGGGCCTATCGGGCACTCGGCTTCGGTCTCTCCGCCCTGGCTCTCCTCGCGACCTTGCTGGGCCGGTTCTATGTGGTGGTCCCCTTCCTGAGCCTGGCCGTCCTGCTCCTGCTGCTGGGCAACTTCGGGTTAGCCCTCGCCTTGCTCCTGCGCCGCCATCGCGCCGCCTGGCTCTACCTCCTGGCCTTCGGCCCCTACGTGATCGGCGCCCTCCTCCGATTGTCCCGGAACCTGGCGTGGCTCCCGGGCGGGTTCCTGGGGGAACACGGCATGCACCTCGGCGCCCTCTTTCATTTCTGCTTGATGAACCTGCCCCTGGCCGACCGACTGGCGGGCCTCAAGCGCGAACGGGATCAGGTCATCCTTGCGGCACAGCAGGCCGCGACGGAGCATCACCAAGAACTGGAACACCGCGTCGACCAGCGGACCCTGCAATTGCAGGAGGCGCAGGCCCGATCCTTGGTCGCGCTGGAGCAGGAGCGCCAGGTGGTTGCCGAACAGCGCCAATTCCTGGCCATGGTCTCCCACGAATTCCGCACCCCACTCGCCGTGATCGATGGCGCGGCCCAGGTGGTTCATATGGCTGCCGCCAGCGATCCCGAGGAGGCGGAGGCCCGCGCCGGGGTGATCCAGCGCAGTGTGCAGCGGCTGACGCGCCTGCTGGACACCTGGCTTGCCGCCGACCGCATCAAGTCCGGGCTGCATGGCCTCCGGCTGGAACCCGTCGTCCTACCCGAAGTGCTGGCCGAGCTTATTCAGGGCAAGCAGAACACCCTGCCGGAGCGGGTGATCCGCATGGAGCTCAGAGCTCTGCCCCCCACCTACACCTGCGATCGTGACCTGCTGGGCGCGGCTCTCCAGAACCTGCTTGCCAACGCCCTGAAATATTCCCCCGAGGACAGTCCCATCGAGCTGCGGGGACTGGTGCAGGACGGCTGGCTCCACCTCGAGGTCGCTGACCAGGGCCGGGGCATTCCCGCCGACCAGATGGCACAGATCGGCCAGCGCTACTTCCGGGGGCGCAACACCGGAGGCATCCCGGGGCTGGGCCTCGGCCTGGATCTGGTGCGGACCATCGCCATCCTGCATGGGGGCCGCCTGGACCTGGAGAGCGTCGAGGGTCAGGGCACCACAGCCAGGCTGGTGCTGCCCTGCGGGACTTGTACGCGCGGACCCGGTGGTCCGGAAGAACCCTCCTAGGATCGACCCCGCCTGAACCTTCCAGGTGAGCACAGGCCCCCGGGGACGGTTCAGCCCTGGAATCGACAGCGTGCTTCCCCCGTCGGATGGCAGTGCTGGGGGTTGTGGAAGAGGGGAATTATCGGGATTTGAACCTGACAACCACCGTGCAGTCAGTTTGGACATTCCGGAGCGTGTAGCTGCTGACGGCCCCAATGGAGCGGCCGTCGAGCTGTACGTCCTGGACGACAAATCCTTCTGCAGGCAGGAAGTGGATGGTCAAGTCCGCACCCGAACTGAGGCCCTGCACGAAGGCTGGTGAGATCTCTCCATTCCCGATCGCGGTGGTGGTGACTTTGAACTCATCAGCGGCGAAGGTGGCCGTAACCATGACGTTCTCCTTTATCGAAGGGATCCGGTATTCCGTGACAGCGCCAACGGAGCTCCCATTTATCTGGACATCCGTGACATGGAAGCCACGATCAGGCGTGATGTAGACACTCAGGCAGTCTCCGGCGTTGGCAAAGGTCTGACCGGGAGCGATGCTGCCCAGCGGCGCGGGGTTGCCCACGACCGTGAACCTGCCGACCTCGTCGAACACAACCGCGATTACATGGTTGGCACGAACGCTGGTAAAGGTGTAGGACGTAACAGGCCCAAGAGACACCCCATCGACCAGGACATTGCCCACCCGCTTGCCAGCACCTGGGACAAAGATAAAGGTTCTTTCTGAATCAAAGGCGACCACCTGCGTTCCAGCCGGATAGGCCTGGCCAGAGCCCACCACGGAGGGCTGGATGGTGAAGGTGTTGATGGCGAAGCTGCCGGTGACGGAGATTGCACCAGTCACGGCCGCGTCGGTCCGGGAGGCCGTGGCGACCCCATCGCTCCAGGTGGTGAAGTGGTAGCCCGTGGCGGGCACGGCGGTCACGGCGGTGCCGCTGGCGCCATGGTTCACTGTCTGCGGCGTGGTGCCCGTGAGGGTGCCGTTGGCTCCGGCCGTGTAGGACAGGGTGTAGGTGTTGATGGCGAAGCTGGCAGTGACGGAGATTGCACCAGTCACGGCCGCGTCGGTCCGGGAGGCCGTGGCTAGTCCATCGCTCCAGGTGGTGAAGTGGTAGCCCGTGTTCGGCACGGCGGTCACGGCGGTGCCGCTGGCGCCATGGTTCAAGGTCTGCGTCGCCGTGCCCGTGAGGGTGCCGTTGGCTCCGGCCGTGTAGG
>JAAXXS010000193.1 GCA_013334395.1 Holophagaceae bacterium
GCGAGGAGAGCTCGATGAAGACCGTGAGGGCCACGGGCTGGGCGCCCGTGAGGCGGATGAGCCGCTGGGCCGCGGCGGCGGTGCCGCCGGTGGCCATGACGTCATCCACGATGAGCACCCGGTCGCCAGCCTTGAAGGCGTCCATGTGAATCTCCAGGGCGTCCTCGCCGTATTCCAGGCCGTAGGGTTCCTTGTGCGTGGCCATGGGCAGCTTGCCGGGCTTGCGGGCGGGCACGAAGCCCACGCCCAGTTTCTGCGCCAGGGCGCTGCCGAAGATGAAACCCCGGGACTCCAGGCCCAGCACGTGGGTGGGCTCCAGGATCAGCGCCGGCTCGGCCATGGCCGCCACGGCTTCCCCGAAAACCGCGGCATTGGCCAGCAGTGGCGTGATGTCGCGGAACAGGATGCCGGCCTTGGGGAAGTCGGGCACGTCCCTGACATAGGAGGAGAAGGGGTTGGCGTGGGTCATGGTTACCTGCGGAGCTCGAAGGGAAAGGGAAGCGAGGATCGCACGGCCGGGGTCTCCCAGTCCAGCCGTGGACCCAGGTCCCACCCGGTCGCAATGCTAGCCGTTGAAGGCGGCATGGAAGTCGGCCTGCCGGGCCAGGGTCTCGGGACAGCCCAGGTCCAGGCGCAGGGGCGTCACGCTGGCGTAGCCCTCGAACACGGCCTCGGCATCGCTGCCGGCGCCCTTCGCGTAGGTGGGGCCCGCGTCGCCACCGATCCAGTAGTAGGGAAGGCTGCGGGGATCGGCCCGGCGCTCCACCAGGTCGTGATAGGCCCGGCTGTCCTGGCCCGTGAGGCGGAAGCCCCGGGGCTCACCCTTGGGCAGGTTCACGTTCCAGATGCGGTTGGCGGGCAGCTCCATGGCCTCCCAGCGCTCCAGGAAGCGCCCGATCCAGGGCTCGCCCTCCTCCAGGTCGCCGCCGGGGTGGATGGAGAAGGCCGCGGCCCGGGCGCCCTGCAGGCGACCCTCGAAGGCCGCGCCCACGGTGCCGGAGTAGAACACGTCCTCGCCCAGGTTGAAGCCGTGGTTGATGCCCGAGAGCACCCAGTCCGGGCGGCGGTCCAGGACCTCGCAGACCCCCAGCAGCACGCAGTCCACGGGGGTGCCGTCGCAGGCATAGCGGCCGGGGCCCACTTCGTTCAGGCGGAGGATGTTGTGCAGGCTCAGGGCCGAGGAGATGGCCGAGCGGTTGCGGTCCGGCGCCACGGTCACCACCCGGCCGAAGCGGGAGGCCACCCGGGCCAGGGCCGCGATGCCGGGGGCCCAGAGGCCGTCGTCGTTGGTGAGCAGGATCAGGCGTTCAGACATGCAACCAGTGTAGCCGGTGGGCCGGACTGGCAATCGCTGGCAGGATGGAACCCACCCAGGCCCCCCGTGGACTCCGACCTCCCCCTGAGCACCGCCCCGTCGCTCCCGTCCGTGGAGGAGGAGGCCGTGGCCGCGGACCGGACCGGGATCCTGGCCCGCCTCCGTGAAAGGATCGTCGCCTTCGCGGCATCCCGTTATGCCGGCGCCCATGCGGAGGACCTGGCGCAGGAGGTGCTGGTGGTGATCCATGAGAAGTACGGGCACCTCCACCGGCTGGAGGACTTGGTCCCCCTGGCCTTCCAGATCCTGCGCTTCAAGCTGGCCGCCCACCGCCGCAAGGCCTATCGCCACGGCGACTACGATGCCGTGGACGTGGACACCTTTCCGCCGGCCTCGGACGCGCCGGACCCGGCCGCGGTGCTGGAGCGCAAGGAGCTGCTGGCGCGGCTCATGGGTGGCATCGCGCAGATGGGCGAGCGCTGCCGGGAGCTGTTCCGCCTCAAGCTGCAGGGGCGCACCTTCGCGGAGATCCAGCAGACCCTGGGCGCCGCCAGCCTCAACACCGTCTATACCTGGGACCACCGCTGCCGGAAGCAGCTGCTGGAAGCCCTGGGCGGCAGCTGGGACGCTGTCGCCGGAAGGGGGGCACCGTGAACCGCGCTGAAGCCGAGCGCTTGCTGGGGGGCCATGCCACGGGGACGCTCACCGAGGCCGAGCGGAGCCTGCTCTTCGCGGCGGCCCTGGAGCACCAGGAGCTCTTCAACGCCCTGGCCGACCAGGAAGGCCTGCGGGAGCTGCTGGCGGATCCCGTGGCCCGGGCCCAGCTCCTGGCGGCCCTGGCCCCCGTTGCGCCCAAGGTGGTGCCCCTCTGGCGCCGCCCGGGCCTGCTCGCCGCCGCGGCCAGCCTGCTGGTGGGCACCACCGCCGGGCTGGTCTACCTGCGCAGCCCCGAGGCGGGCCGCGTGCCGGCCCTGCAGGAGGCCCCCAAGGCCGCGCCGAAGCCGGTGGACGTACCGGCTGTCGCCGCGCCGAAACCCACCCCGGCCCTGACGCCAGCCCGACCCAAGGCCGTCCCGGCGCCCAGTCCCGAAGACGCGGCGCGCCGGAACGTCCAGGCCAAGGCCCAGGCGCAGGAGGACAAACGGGCCGAGGCCCCCCGACCGGCCGCGCTGGCCAGCAAGCAGGCCGATGCGCCGCCCAAGGCCGAAGAGGCCCAGGACAGCTCAGGAGTGGCCCCCGGCAGCGTCCCTGGGGGCGTGGTGGGCGGTGTGATCGGAGGAGCTCGGGCAGCGGCCGCGTCTGCGCCGCCCCCCGCGAAGGCCAAGCGTGACCTGGCGGAAGCAGCCTCCGCAGTCACCCAGCCCCGCTGGGCCCTGGAGCCGCGCCCGGATGGCACCACCCTGGTGACCGTGACCGGTCCCCGGGGTGTGCGGGCGGTGCTCCTCCAGCGGGGCGCCGGTGGCGTCAGGGTGCTGGGGCTGGAGGCCTTCGGGGACCCCGGGGGCAGCCGGGCCCAATGGCGCTGCCTGCTCCGCCTTGAGGCCGGCGATGTGCTGGACCTCTACCTGCTGAACGCCCCCGTGGCCGTCCCCGCGAACCTGCCGGAGACCGGCTCCGTAGACGGCTTCCGGGCCCGGATCCATCCCCCGTCGAAAGAACCCTGAAAGGAACCCGGATCTCGCGACATTCCCTCCTGAACCGCGCCTTTCGGGCGCGGCCCCTCGGAGGCTCTCATGTCCCTGCGCCGCTCCCTCGCCACCCTGCTCGCCGCCTGCGCGGGTCTCGCCCTCTTCATCCCGGGGGAGGCCCAGACCCGCAGCCAGCCCCGGCCCGCGCCCGGGGTGGGACTTCCGGATCGCGCGGACGCCACCCTTTCCCCCTACTTCTTCGTGAAGGGCGACGACGCCGCCCTGGACCAGCTGCCGCTGAAGGCCACCTCGGCCCGGGTGGCCATCGCGGGCGTCATCGCGGACGTGACGGTGACCCAGGTCTACCGCAACACCGGCACGAAGCCGCTGGAGGCCGTCTATGTGTTCCCGGGCTCGACCCGCGCTGCGGTCCACGGCCTGACCATGACCCTGGGGGACCGGGTGCTGAAGGCCCGGATCAAGGAGCGGGGCCAGGCCCGGGCCGACTACGAGCAGGCGAAGCAGCAGGGGCGCAGTGCCTCCCTGCTGGAGCAACACCGGCCCAACGTCTTCCAGATGAGCGTGGCCAACATCCTGCCCGGGGACGAGATCCGCGTGGAGCTGGCCTACACGGAGCTGCTGGTCCCCCAGGATGGCCAGTACCGCTTCATCTACCCCACCGTGGTGGGGCCGCGCTACGCGGGCCGGCCTGGCACCGAGGCGGCCACGGGCGAAGGCTGGGTGGCCAACCCCTATACCCACGCCGGGCAGCGGCCCACCAGCACCTTTGACTTCGAGCTCCGCCTCTCGGCGGGGCTGCCCATCCAGCGCATGGCCTGCGCCACGCACAAGACCGCCATCGCCTACGACGGGAAGGCAGACGCAACCCTGCGGCTGGAGTCCGGCGAGGCCCACGGAGGCAACCGCGATCTGATCGTGCAGTATCAGCTGGCGGGGGACGCGGTGCAGTCGGGTCTGCTGCTGCACCAGGGAACCGGCGAGAACACCTTCCTGCTACTGGCCCAGCCGCCGAAGCGCGTGGCGCCGAAAGACCTGCCGCCCCGGGAATATGTCTTCATCATGGACGTCTCCGGCAGCCAGATGGGCTTCCCCATTGAGGTGTCAAAGGTGCTCATGCAGGAGATGATCCAGGGCCTGCGCCCCCAGGATCTCTTCAACGTCATGGTCTTCGAGGGCAGCTCGGCCTTCTGGTCGCCCGGGGCCTCCCAGCCCGCCACGCCCGAGAACCTGCGGCAGGCCCTGGCCTTTGTGCGCTCCCAGAACGGCGGCGGGGGTACGGAGCTGGCCAGCGCCCTGCGGAAGGCCCTGGGCCTGCCCCGGCTGCCCGGCGTCTCGCGCACCTTCGTGGTGTCCACGGACGGCTACATCAGCGCCGATGCCCAGGTCTTCGACCTCATCCGGAAGAACCTCGGCTCCGCCAACCTCTTCGCCTTCGGCATCGGCTCTGCCGTGAACCGCCACCTCATCGAAGGCATGGCCCACGCGGGGCAGGGCGAGGCCTTCGTCATCACCCGGCCCGAGCAGGCCGCCGCTGAGGCCCAGCGGTTCCGGGCCTATGTCTCCTCGCCGGTGCTCACCAACCTCAAGCTCACCGCGAGCGGCTTCCAGGTCCAGGACCTCGAGCCCCTGCAGCTGCCGGACGTGCTGGCGGACCGGCCTGTGGTCTGCCAGGGCAAGTGGACGGGCGAGGCCCGGGGCACCCTCACGCTGTCGGGCATGAGCGGCGCCGGCCCCTGGAGCCAGACCTTCGCCGTGGGGAAGGTGAAGGACCGCAATCACGCCGCCCTGCCCAGGCTCTGGGCCCGCCAGCGGATCCAGGCCCTGGCGGACTACGACCAGTTCGG
>JAAXXS010000342.1 GCA_013334395.1 Holophagaceae bacterium
AAAGTGTTCGAGGTATCCCATGAGTCCAGCCATGCCCGAGGCATCCTTGACCGCTCTGATGCACCTGCTGACCGAGCAGGCCTTGCTCGCCATGGGCGTGCCGCATCCGATGATGAAGGAAGTGCCGCCCGCGAACCCCTCCGCCGCGAGGTTTTACGTAGACCTGCTGGGTGTGCTCAAGGAGAAAACGGAAGGCGCCCGCAGCGAGAGCGAGTCGGCGGAACTGCAGGAGATCCTCTACCAGCTGAGGATGCGGGCCATGGATCTGAAGCCCGCGCCCGAAGCCACCGCCGGTCCTAAATCATGAAGGCATTGCCAGGCAGGAGGTTCGGCATGGGACTCAAGCGGGGCATCCAGATCACCCTCCTGGTGGTGGCCTCGCTCTTCTTCCCTCTCACGGAGCTGACCGCAGCCGGGGTCGGAATCCCGGCTCCCACTCCGGTGGAAACCCTCCCGGCGATCGCGCTCAGCCACCGGGCCCGGCACCTCATGGATGCCGTGGCGGCCGCCGACCCGGAGGCCATTCGTGCGGCCCAACTGGAAGTGGAAGCGCTGCGTCGAACCTACTCGACCCTGGACATGTCGCCGCTGGTCGAGGCGGTGGCGTTCTGGGCCCGCCAGCAAGGCCTGGCTGGCAAGACTGCGGTAGGCCTGGAGGGGCTGCAGGCCGTCGAGCGCTGGGCGCCCGATCACCCCACCCTGCTCGGAACCCGCATCACGCTCATGCGGCGGCAGGGCATCCAGGGTTGGCTCTGGAGCTTCCCCGATCTGCTTCGCCTCACCCGGCTTCGGGTCGAGCATCCGGTGCACCGCTGGCTCTGGCTCGTCCAGCACCTGGGCATGCTTCGCCTGACCGCGACGCTGGTGCTCTGGGGATGGGCGCTCACCATGGGGCTCCGCTACCGCAACGTCCTCAGGCACCTCTGGGAGGACCCGCTTAAGCGTCGCCAGATTCCCCCCTCCCTCGCTGCCGCGGTGGGGGCCGTTGTCATGGCCGGGCCGGTGATCCTCGGCCTTGATCCGATGGTCGCCGCCTTCCTCTGGTTGTTCCTGCTGGCCCCCTTCCTGATGCCCGCGGAAGTCCGCGTCACCGCCTTCATCCTGGGGCTCCAGCTGGTGCATCCGGCCCTGGCCGCCCTCGAGCCCTGGGCCGCCCGGGAGCCCCAGCCCAGCCTGCTGACCCTGCAACTGCAGCCCCAGGTCTACCCGGTCCCACCGGCGACCCTCCGGCATCTGGCTCCGGCGGACCAGGTGTTCCTCGCCGGCTGGGCTCAGCTGCAGAACCAGGAGTGGAAGGCTGCGGAGGCGAGTTTCGGCAGCCTGGTGAGCCGCCATCCCGAGCAGGCCGAGGTGCTGAACAACCTGGGGGTCGCGAAATTCCAGACGGGCGATGTGGCCGGTGCCCAGCGGGTCTTCGAGCAGGCCCAGGCCGTGGCTCCGAAGATGGAGGTGCTCCTCAACCAGAGCATCCTCGCCTTCAACCGGCTGGACACCGCCCTGGGGTCCTCCAAGCGCGATGAGGCCCAGGCCGCGTCCCCGGAGGCCTATGCCCTCCTGATCACGCTGA
>JAAXXS010000030.1 GCA_013334395.1 Holophagaceae bacterium
AGGCGTCTGCGCGGGTGGCCAGCTTGCCATCCACGGCCGCCTGGTTGAGCAGGGCGGCGTCGGCCACGAGGGCCTGGAGGTTGCTGCGGACCTGCTTGAGGGCCGGCGCGATCTCGTCCTTGTCGTCCGCGGCCACCCACTCACGGCTCAGGTCGCCCTTGGAGATCAGCTGCAGGCCGCCCACGATGCTCTGGAGGTTGTCCGTGAAGCCGTCCATGGCCTCGGCCAGCTCGCCGATCTCGTCCTTGCGGTCCATGTGCAGGCGCACGCCCAGGTGGCCCTTGGCCATCTCCTTCATCATCTCGACGCCCTTCGTCAGGGGGCCCGTGATGGACTTGGTGAGGATCAGGCCTATGCCGATCGCGAAGAGCACCGCGACGCCCATGATCGTGTACATCATGCGCGCGGCGGCATTGGCCAGGCCGGTGTTCCCTTCGGCGGCCGCCTTGGCCAGCTTCAGCTTCATGTCCTGGAGGTGTTCCAGGGCCTTGTTCACTTCGGTCTGCGCACCGGCACCTTCCGCCCGCAGCAGGGCTTCCGCGTCCTTCAGCTTCCCGGCCTTGGCTATGGCCATGACCCGCTCGGAGATGGCATCGTACTTATTGCTGGCATCCTTGTACTGCTTGTACATGTCCTTGCCCTCGGCGGACAGGAGGGTCTTCTGGAACCCTTCCTCCACCTTGCCCAGCTGGGCGTCGATCTCCTTGATCCGGTTCCCGTAGCGCTCCACGTCGCCGGTCATGAGGGCGTCCCGCACGTTCACCCGCTGGCGCTGGAACAGCTGCATCATGTCGCCCAGCTCGCCGAGGGGCACGGTCATTTTTTCGTAGAGCGTGGTGTCGGCTTCTTCAATGGCGTGGATCTTGTTGCTGCCCATGAAGCCCATGCCGACGAGCAGGGCGGCCACGACGAGGAAGGCCCCGATCAGCTTGGGTCCTATTTTGGTGTTATCGAGGAATCGCATGGTGGATCTCCTGGAAGAACGTGGGTAGAGAGAGGGAATGGCGTGGGATCAGCGCGGGAGGGCAGGGCTTGCGCCTACCCGCTGAGAAGGGGGAGGCTCCGGTGACGGGACATCGGGGTGGGAACGGCCCCCCTCCCATGCGACGGGCGGCTTGCGGACCCCGGCGTGGAGGCAGGCCGATCACCGACCCTTGGATCGACGGGGAGGCTGGGGAGTGCAGGTATCATGGAGAGACCAGCAAAAGACAGGGGGGTAAAGAAGCCTGTCCCTCTCCAATCGACGTCCCGCTCAATTAAGTTAAATATCGACTCGGATGTATATAAATCGATAGCAAGTGTAAAAAAGATTGCTTTTATGAATGATTGTAAATAAATTAAATCCTTATTTTGTTGATCAAATTTTTGTCTATTTTAATGAAAAAAACGATAAAACTTCTTTCACTGATCGCTTCGGCCCGTTCCGAAAAAGGCGTGCGCAGGTCCATGGCTTGGCCGGAATGGCCCAACCTCATGTCCCAGGTCACCCTCGCCGATTCCGAGGGCATGACCGAAGCTCTCGAGGCTCCAAGCCCAGATCAGGTCTGACTGTCTGCCCTCGTTCCCCGGTGGCTTATCGCTGCCACGCCTTCTTCCTTCTCTCTATTGATTGCCGTGAGCCATGGCCTATACCTCCTTCTTCCGTGACACCGACGCACTGAACGCCATTGGGGAGCACGTCATTCCGGCCATCAGCCACTCCCGGGTGATGCGGGTCTGGGATGCCGGCTGCGCCTCCGGCGAGGAGCCCTACACCCTGGCGATCCTGTTCGCCTCGAAGCTGGGCGCCTTCCACTTCCGCAACCTGGACATCCTCGCCACGGACTACGAGGAGAGCAACTACGCCCAGTTCGCCGACAAGATCCGGGCCGCCGAATACAGCCGCCAGGACATCTTCTGGGTGCCCCAGGTCCACCGGGAGCAGTACTTCGAGGCCACGGAGAACCCGGAAGTATTCCGCCTGACCCCCCCGATCCGGGAGCGGGTGCGCTACATCCAGCACGACCTGCTGACCCTGGAGCCCCCCGAGACCGGCTACTCCCTCATCGTCTGCAAGAACGTCCTGATGCACTTCTCCCCCGCCGACCAGGTGAAGGTGCTGGAGATGTTCCACCAGACCCTGCTGCCCGGGGGCTTCCTGGCGGTGGACGGGAACCAGGCGATCCCGCCAGCCTTCGCCACCCGTTTCCTGCAGATCGAACGGGGCACGCCGCTCTACCAGAAGCCGGAAGCCTGAGCCATGCGCGTCATTCCCCTCCATCGGGATGACCCCTCCGACTATGCCTGCGTGTCCTACTGGATCCTGGGCGAGAACAACACCGCCTCGGACCGCAACACGCTCATCGACACCGGCAGCACGAACCCCGAGAACCTCGCCCATTTCCTGCGGGAGATGGCGCTGCCCTCCAAGGGCATCGGCAAGCAGTCCGTGGAGCAGGTCATCCTCACCCACGAACACTTCGACCACACGGGCGGCCTGCCCGGCATCGAGCAGCAGTTCCGCCCTGACACCTTTGCCTGGAAGCCCTTTGGCGCTCGCTACAACGCGGTCCACGACGGCATGTTCCTCATGGTGGGCGACCAGCTCGGGAAGCTGCTGCACACCCCGGGCCACTCGGAGGACTCGATCTGCGTGCACCTGCCGGAATCGGGCACCCTCTTCTCCGGGGACACCCTGTACCGGATCTCAGATCATCTCGGCGCCTATCCGAAGGCCTATGTGAGCTCGCTCGAGCGCCTCGCGGGCCTCGACATCAAGCGCATCTATCCCGGTCATGGCCAACCGATCCTGAGGGACGCCATGGGCTTCATCCGCAGCTGTCTCGAGAACGTGCACCTCTCCCTGATCAAGGACTGAGATGAAGCTGGTCACCGACGAGCGGTTCCGGGGTTCCTCCTACGCCCAGGACAACGCCGCCATGCCGGGGCGCATGGAAGCCGCCCTGAGCGGCCTCGGGGGCAGCGCCTGGGAGCGGGTCGCCCCGGTGGCGGCCACGGTGGAACAGCTGCACCTGGCCCATGACCCGGGCTACGTCCAGCAGGTGGTTGAAGACCCAGAGCGCTTCGCCATGGCCAGTCTGGCCGCGGGCGGGGCCATCCTCGCCGGGCGTCTGGCCCACGGCGGTGACCCGGCCTTCGCCTGCATCCGCCCGCCCGGCCACCACGCCTCGCGCATGGGCGCCTGGGGCCACTGCACCTTCAGCAACCTGGCGCTGGCCCTGCTCGTGCTGCGAGCCGAGCGGCGCATCGAGAGCGCCTTCGTCATCGACTTCGACGCCCATACCGGGGATGGCACCCGGGAGGTGCTCGCCGGCTGGCCCCAGGCCGAGATCTTCAACCCCTTCGCGGCGACCGCCGAGGAGTATCTGGCGCTGGTGGAGGCGCGGCTGGCGGGCATCCAGCACGCCGACATCTTCGCCGTCTCGGCCGGGTTCGATGCCTACAAGCTGGATGTGGGGCACAAGCTGGATACCCCGGACTTCGGAAAGATCGGAGCGCTGGTCCGGAAGGCCTCGCTGCGCCTCTGCCGCGGCCGCCGCTTCGCGGTGCTGGAGGGCGGCTACTATCTGAAGGATCTGGGAGCCAATGTGCTGGCCTTTTGCCAAGGATTCGCGGGATGACGGAAACCATTGGCCAGGGCCTCGAGCTGATCCAGCGACCCCGCTCCGCGGACCTGGGAGAATATGACTGGTTCGACATCGAGCAGGACGGAACCCAGGTGGGCAAGTCCCGCTGCCGCATCGAGGTCGGCCGGTTCACCGTCTTCTCGATCATGGTCTACCCCGAGTTCGAGGGGCACGGCTACGCCCGGGCGGTCATTGACCACTTCAAGGGCCACCACCCCATGATCATCGCCGACCGCGTCCGGTTCACCGCCCGCACCTTCTGGCTGAAGGTGGGCTTCGTGCCCGAGACCATCGACCGCTACGTGTGGCGCCGGGGCTGAGGGCTCGCCCGACCCGCCACCGGCACCGTGGGATTTCCGGTCTTCCCCCGGGGCATTCGTGACATTCTCTTGTAAGTAAAAAGACCTACTCGGGTCTTGATATACGGAACCAAGAGTCCTTTATGAAGGCAGAAGGGCAGCAGCCATCCCGACGACGCCAGGCGGTGGTGGCCCTCTGGGTGCTGGGCGCGGCCCTGGTCCTGGGGGTGCTGATCCTCGGCGGCGGGTACCTGCTGCTGAAGAGCCACTCCATTGAGGCCAGGTTGCAGGCCCGGAACGAGCTGGGCACCATCGCGGACCTGAAAGCCTCCCAGGCTGCAGACTGGTACCGGGATCGGGTTCAGGACACGGAGCGGATCGCCCGCGGCCCCATCGACCAGGATGTGCTGCGCCGCTTCCTGCTGGGGGCCTCGGACCCTGCCCGTGAGCGGCAAGTACGGCTCTGGCTGGAGCACCTGCACCAGGGAGCCTACACCCGCATCCTGCTCCTCAATGCCCAGGGGCGCTCCCTCCTGTCCGTGCCCGCAGACCTGGTCCCCTCGTCGCTGGCCTACGATGAGGCGCAGCGGCGTCGGGCCATGGCCTCGCCCGAGCAGACGGTCTCGGACCTGCACCGGGATCCTGGCCACGAGGAGGTCCACCTCAGCATCTGGGTGCCCATTGGCGCGGGGCCAGGGACGGAGTCCGCCTCCGTGGGCGCGCTGTTGTTCATCGTGGACCCCGCCCAGGGCCTGTATCCGCTGCTGAAGGCCTGGCCCACTCCCAGCCAGACTGCGGAAATCATGCTCATCCGCCGGGACGCGCGCGAGGCCGTGGTGCTGAACGACCTGCGGCACCAGACCGGGGCGCCCCTGGCGCTGCGGACATCCCTTGGTCCAAACACCTCGCGCCCGGTCGCCATGGCGGCCCTGGGGCAGGAGGGGCTCGCCGAGGGCCCCGACTACCGCCAGGTGCCCGTGGTGGCCGCCGTGCGCCGGGTGGCTGGCACGCCCTGGTCCCTGGTGGCCAAGGTCGATGAGCAGGAGCTCTATGGCCCCATCCGGCGCCGCGCCCTGATCAGCGCCGTCGGGCTGCTGTCCCTGCTGGGGCTGTCGGCCCTTGGCCTGGTGATGTTGGTGCGGCTGCGGGAGGGGGCCTCGGTCCGCGCCCAGCTGGCGCTCTCCCAGCGGTTTGAGTGGCTGATCCGCGAGGCCAATGACAGCGTCCTGCTGCTGGATTCAAAGGGACGGATCCTGGAGGCCAATGCCCAGGCCGTGGCCCAGTACGGCTACTCGGAGGCGGAGTTCAAGGGCATGAGCATCCTGGACATGCGGCCGCCCGAGACCAGGGCATCTGCGCGGACCCAGTTTGAGCAGGTCCAGGCGCTAGGCGCGCTGCGCTTCGAGACGGTCCACCAGCGGAAGGACGGAAGCCTCATCACGGTGGAGGTCAGTGCCCGGTCCTTCGCCTCGCCGGACGGACCCCGCTTCAGCAGCCTGATCCGGGACATCAGCGACCGGGTGGCCAAGGATCGCGAGCTCAAGCGGATGACCGGTCTCTACGCGGCCCTGGGCCAGGTGAGCCAGGCCATCGTCCAGTCCCCCTCGCGGCAGGTGCTGCTGGACCGGATCTGCAAAGTCATGGTGGAGTCAGGCGGCTTCGCCATGGCCTGGATCGGCTGGGACGATCCCACCACCCACCGCGTGGCCGCGGTCGCCCGGTACGGGGACCACCTCGGCATGCTGGACCGGGTGGAGGCCCGCAGCGATGACACGCCGGAAGGCTGCGGAGCCATGGGCACGGCCCTCCGCGCCAACTGCCCCTGCATCATCAACGACTTCCTGGATGGACCGGTCTCGAAGCCCTGGCGCGCCGAGCTGGTGGCCTCGGGATTCGCCAGCACGGCCGCCTTCCCCATCCGCGAAGGCGGACAGGTGCGGGGCGCGCTGGAGGTCTATGCCCGGGAGCGGGACTTCTTCGGCACCCACGAGGCGGAGCTGCTGGAAGAGGCCTCCACGGACATCTCCTATGCCCTCGAGCACCTGGAGGGCGAGGCCCAGCGGCGGCAGACCGAGGCCGCCCTGCGCGAGAGCGAGCAGTTCCTGAGCGAGGCCCAGGAAGCCGGCGGCATCGGCACCTACATCTGGGACATCCCCGAGAACCGCTGGCGGAGCAGTGCCTCCCTGGACCGGATCTTCGGCATCGATGGCCCGTACCCGAAGGACTTCGACGGCTGGGTCGCCATCGTGGCCCCGGAGTTCCGGCCGGAGATGCACCGCTACGTGACCGGGATCCTGGCGCGTCATGAGCGGTTCGACCTGGACTATCCCATCGTTCGCCCGTCCGATGGCATTCCCCGCTGGGTGCACGGCCGGGGCCTCATCCACTACGATGCCGATGGGCAGCCCCTGACCATGACGGGGGTCATCCAGGACATCACCGAGCGGCGGGCCAGCGAGGCCGAGCGGCTGCAGCTGGAGCACCAGCTGCAGCAGTCCCAGAAGCTCGAGAGCCTTGGCAGCCTGGCGGGCGGCGTTGCGCACGACATGAACAATGTGCTGGGCGCCATCCTCAGCCTCTCCTGCACCCTCCGGGAAGGCGCCGACCCCTTCGGCAGCGAAGCCAGGAACCTCGACACCATCATCAGCGCCTGCATGCGGGGTCGCAGCGTGGTCAAGGGCCTCCTCTTCTTCGCGCGGAAGGACCTGCAGGAGGAACAAGCCCTCGACCTCAATGACCTGGTGCGGGAGATGGGGCAGCTCCTGGGGCACGCCATGCTCCAGCGGGTCCACCTGGAGATGGACCTGGAGGAGGGGATGGGCCTCCTGCGAGGCGAGCGCGGGGCCCTCAGCCACGCCTTGATGAACCTCTGCGTGAATGCCATGGACGCCATGCCCGGCGGTGGCAGCATCCACATCCACACCTGCTCCACCCGGGAGGGCGGCATCCTCCTGCGGGTCCAGGACACGGGCGCGGGCATGGCGCCCGAGGTGCTGGCCAAGGCCATGGAGCCCTTCTTCACCACCAAGCCGCAGGGCAAGGGCACGGGACTCGGACTCGCGATGGTCTACGGCACCATGAAGGCCCATGACGGCACCCTGGAGCTGCTCAGCCAGATGGAGGTCGGCACCGAGGCGGTGCTGTTCTTCCCGCCCACCCGCGTGGTGCCGCGGCACGCCCAGCCCGTCCCGTCGGTGGTGCCGGAACAGGCCGTGCAGCCGAAGCTGCGGATCCTCCTCGTGGATGATGACGAGCTCATCCGCGAGTCCGTGGCCCCCATGCTGGAGCTGCTCGGTCACGAAGTGCTGACGGCCTCGGGCGGGGCCTCCGCTCTGCGGCTGCTCGAAGCCAGTGGCGCCATGGACCTGGTGATCCTGGACATGAACATGCCCGGCATGAGCGGCGCCGACACGCTGCCAAGGGTCTTGGAGATTTGTCCAGGAATGCCTGTGGTCATGGCCACAGGCTTCAGTGACCACGAAATCGCACCGCTGTTGGCCGGTCATCCGGAGGTTTCCATCCTGAGGAAGCCGTTCAGCATGAAAGAATTCCAGCGGAAGCTGGACAACATATCCTTCCCGAAGAGTGAGCGTACACGGCCCTGAGCGCATGATTTGATTCATGCCGACACCACTCTCTGCCGATGGGAGCCATGGAGCCGAACCATGTCCAAGATCGTGGTCATCGATGACAGCAAATTCATGCGCAACCTGCTCACGCGGTTCCTCGAGGGCGCGGGGCACGAGGTGATCTCCCTCGGCGAGGTGCCCGCCGCGGAGCTCGGCGCCAAGGTGCTGGAGCTGGCTCCGGATATGGTGATCACCGACTTCCAGATGCCGCTCTACAACGGCGTGGTCGTGACGCGGCTGGTGCGGAAAGTGATCCCTGGCTTGCCGGTCCTCGTGCTGACCGCGAGCCACGATCCCATGGTCATGAAGGCCCTGCTGATCGAGGCCGTCAACCGCGTCCTGCACAAGCCCCTGCGCTCCGAGGAGCTTCTCGACGCCGTGCGCGAGGCGCTCTGAGCCGATTCTTCGCAGGATCCCCCGCGCGGGGACCTACAACCGGTCGAGGGCGTCCTTGCCGATGCCGGGGTTCCAGACCAGGGGCTCGTAGTTGGCCAGGCCGGCCTTGAAGAAGGGGTCGTTGTCGCGGATGGTGTCCAGGTCCGCCAGGGGCGCGGCATCCTGGACGCGCAGCAGCAGCAGGCCGCCGGTGCGGGGATCCAGCGGTCCCGAGGCCAGCAGGACGCCCTGTTCCTTCAGCGTGCGCAGGTAGGCGCGGTGGGCCTCGGTGATGGCCTCGACCTCGGGCAGCGGACGGCGGTAGCGGACGAGCATGACGGCGTACATGGGGGCTCCGGGAATCGCCCCAGCTGAACATGGATGGCCCGCCATGAGAAGCCCGGGTCAGTCGAAGGGCAGCTCCAGCCCGTGGACCAGGACGAGATCGTGGTAGACCCGGCTGCCCACGCGGAAGTCCGTGGCGCCTACCGGCGTGAAGCCCATCTTGGCGTAGAACCGGCGGGCGCGGGCGTTGCGTTCCCAGACCTGCAGCCAGGCGCCATCGTGGCCTGCGGCGGCGGCCTCCGCGAGCACCGCCTCCATGAGCTCCCGGGCGGCGCCGGTGCCGTGGGTGGCCGGAGCCAGGTAGAACCGCGCGATCTCCAGGGGCTTCGTGAAGGCCATGGACGGCGTTCCGGGAACGGGGCCGTGGGCCCGCAGCTGCGCGTAGCCCAGGAGCTCGCCGCCCCCCTCCAGCAGCAGCGTGCGCCAGGCGCGGTCGGCCAGCTCCGCCGCCTGCTGCGCAGGGCCGAAGGCCTCCTCCAGGTGCGCCTCCAGGTCCGGGGCGGGAATCAGGTCCGCGTAGGTGCCGCGCCAGAGGCGCTCGGCCAGGGCGGCGAAGGCATGGGCATCGGCGGGCAGGGCATGGCGGATCAGCATGCCTAGAGGTTACCAAAGTGGTGAAAACAGGCTAAAATACTCGTTTTGGCGAGCCTCCATGCACATCCAGGAACTGATCCTCCGCCTCCAGCGGTTCTGGGCCGATCGCGGCTGCCTCATCGGCCAGCCCTACGACCTGGAAAAGGGCGCGGGCACCATGAATCCCCTGACCTTCTTCGGCGCCCTGGGCGCCAAGCCCTGGAACGTGGCCTACGTGGAGCCCTCCCGCCGTCCGGCGGACGGCCGCTACGGCGAGAACCCTTTCCGCGTCTACAAGCACCTCCAGTTCCAGGTGATCCTCAAGCCCAGCCCCGCGAAGGTGCAGGACCTCTACATCGAGAGCCTCGAGGCCCTGGGCATCGACTTCTCCAAGCACGACCTCCGCTTCGAGGAGGACAACTGGGAGTCCCCCTCCCTGGGCGCCTGGGGCGTGGGCTGGCAGGTGGTGCTGGACGGCATGGAGATCAGCCAGTTCACCTACTTCCAGCAGGTGGGCGGCCAGGACTGCCGGCCCGTGAGCGCCGAGCTGACCTACGGCATTGAGCGCATCTGCATGTTCCTCGGCGGCTACGACAACATCTTCGACTTGGTCCATGGCGAGGTGAAGACCGACGACGGCGTCTTCCCCGTGACCTACGGCGAGATGCGCCAGCGCGAAGAGTTCGAGCTGTCCGCCTATAGCTTCGAGCACGCGGACCTGGACCTGCACCGCACCCTCTTCGAGGCCTTCGAGAAGGAGGGCTGGCGGCTCCTGACGGACCACGGCCACTTCCTCAGCGCCTACGAGCAGGCCCTCAAGATGAGCCACACCTTCAACGTGCTGGATGCCCGCGGCGCCGTGAGCACCACGGAGCGGCCCGCCGTCATCAAGCGGGTCCGGGACCTGGCCTGCGGCTGCGCCAAGGCCTACCTGGAACACCAGGAGACCTGCGCCGCCACCGTGGCCTCCGCCGGGAAGGGGGGTGGCCTGTGAGCGCCGCGAAGCCCTTCCTGCTGGAGCTGCACTGCGAGGAGATCCCCGCCCGCTTCCTGCGGCCGCTCACTGCGGACTTCAGCGCCGCCCTCACAGCCTGGGCCGCAGGCCAGAGCCTCGAGCTCGCCGGCCTGGAAGTGTTCTACTCGCCGCGCAAGCTGGCCTGGCGCGCCGCGGGCCTGCCCGTGGCCCAGGCGGACCAGACCGAGACCCAGGTGGGACCGCCCCAGCGCATGTGCGTGGACGACGCCGGTCAGCCCACGATCCAGGGCCAGAAGTTCGCCGAGAAGTGGGGTGTGCCCTTCGCCGCCGTGCGCTTCGAGCAGCCCGCGGGCAAGAAGGAGCCCTGCGCCGTGGTGACCGTCACCAAGCTGGGGCGCCCCACCGTGGACCTGCTGCAGGAGGCCCTGCCGGGCCTCATCGCCGGGCTGCACGTGCCCAAGGCCATGCGCTGGGGCAACTCGGACTTCGAGTTCGTGCGCCCCATCCGCAGCATCCTCTGCCTCCTGGGCGACCAGGTGGTGCCCATCACCGTGGACGGCGTCACTGCCGGCAACACCACCTGGGGCCACCGCCTGTTCCACCGCGCCCAGCCGGAGCCGGTGGTCGTGCCTGAGCCGTCGGCCTACGAGGCCGCCCTGGAGGCCGCTGGCGTGGTCGTCAGCGTGGACCAGCGCCGCGCCCGCATCGCTGCGCAGCTGGACTCCCTGGCCGCCAGCGTGGGCGGCCGCGTGGTCGCCGACGCGGAGCTGCTGGACACCCTGGCGGAGATCGTGGAGTTCCCGAAGATCGTCTGCGGCGAGTTCCCTCCGGCCTTCCTGGAGCTGCCCAAGGAGGTGCTGGTCACCAGCCTCCGCGAGCACCAGAAGAGCTTCTGCATCGAGCAGCCCGATGGCACCGACCTGCTGCCCTTCTTCCTCACCGCCGCCAACCGCACGGATGACCCCGCGGGCTTCGTGAAGGCCGGCAACGAGTGGGTGCTGAAGGCCCGGCTCTACGACGCGCGGTTCTTCTTTGCCGAAGACCGCAAGCTGCCGCTTTCGGTCCGGATGGAGAAGCTGCAGGCGCTGACGTTCCAGCGGGATCTCGGCAGTTACTACGACAAGACGGGGCGGGTCGTGGCCATCACGAAGGCGCTGGCCATGCGGCTGTCCCAGGACGAGGCCCACATCGAGCGCGCGCTGGAGGCCGCCCGCATGGCCAAGTGCGACCTGCGGACCCTCATGGTCGGCGAGTTCCCGGAGCTGCAGGGGATCATGGGTGGCGAGTATCTCCGCCACGAGGGCGCCCACGAGGACGTCTGGATGGCGGTCAAGGAGCACTACCGTCCCGTCGGCACCGATGACGCGCTGCCGACCACGGCCCTGGGCTGCCTGCTCTCCCTGTGCGACAAGCTGGACACCGTGGGCGGCTGCTTCGCCGTGGGCATCATCCCCAGCGGCTCCAAGGATCCCCTGGCCCTGCGCCGCGCGGGGCAGGGCGTCGTGCGCATCCTCTGGGAGCGGGGCTGGGCCCTCACGCCCGCGGACCTTATCAGCGTGGTGCTCGGCATCGTCGGCCCCAAGGCCACGAAGCCCGCCGCCGAGACCACCGAGGCCCTGCTGGCCTTCTTCAAGGATCGCGTGGCCTACCAGCTGGAGCTGGCGGGCTACGCGGGCTCCGTGCGGCGCTCGGCCCTCGCCGCGGGCTGGGAGAACCTGGCGGACCTGAAGGCCCGCTGCGAGGCCCTGTCGGGCTTCGCCGAGGATGCCCGCTTCGCCTCGCTGGCCCAGAGCGCGAAGCGCATCGGGAACATCCTGAAGGACGAAATTCCCTCCGGGAATTTCGATGGCGCCCTGCTGGTGCAGGGCGAAGAGATAGAACTGGCTGGGCAGCTGGGGCGGTTGGAAGGGACTGCGGACCAGCAGGTCCTGCTGGGTGTGCTGGCGGATCTGGCGCAGCCGCTGGAGGCTTTCTTCGGGGCGGTCATGGTGAAGTGCGAGGATCCGGCCCTCCGCGCCACGCGCCTCAGCCTCCTGCACCGCCTCCGCCAGGCCTTCCTGCGCGTGGCGGATTTCAGTCTTTGGCAGTAACCAGGACAACGACAGGGTCACGTGGCCTTACCTCTGCGTCATCTGCGGTTCAAGAGCACTTGAAGAGGCCCCCATGCACCACGAACGGATCGCGATCATCGACTACGGCAGCCAGTACACACGGCTGATCACCCGGCGGCTACGGGAGCTGGGGGCCTTCGGCCTGGTCCACAACAGCGGCACCACCGCCGCGGAGATCGCGGGCCCGGACCTCCGGGGCGTGATCCTGTCGGGCGGGCCGAACTCGGTCCTGGAGCCCGGGGCGCCGGAGCTGGACATGGCCATCCTGGAGCTGGGCGTGCCGGTGCTGGGCATCTGCTACGGCCAGCAGATCATCGCCCGCAACCTGGGCGGCCAGCTGCACCGGGCCACCAGCCGCGAGTACGGCAAGGCGGAGATCCAGGCCTTCCCCGAGCAGTCCGTCATCCTGGAGGGATTGCCCCACACCCAGCAGGTCTGGATGAGCCATGGCGACCATGTGGAGGTGGCGCCCCCGGGCTTCACCGTGACGGCCCGCACGCCCAGCGTGCCCGTGGCCGCCATGGAGGACGCCGCCCGGCGGATCTACGGCATCCAGTTCCACCCCGAGGTCACCCACAGCGCCCAGGGCACGCCCCTGCTGCTGAACTTCCTCAAGTCCTGCGGCATGAGCCTCGACTGGAACGCGGGCAACTTCATCGAGGAGAAGGTGAAGGTCATCCGCCAGCAGGTGGGCAATGGCACCGTGGTGCTGGGCCTCAGCGGCGGCGTGGACTCCAGCGTGGCGGCCCTGCTGCTGCACAAGGCCATCGGCAAGCAGCTCACCTGCGTCTTCGTGGACCATGGCCTCATGCGCAAGGACGAGCGGCTGCAGGTGCAGGCCTACTTCGCGCCCTTCGAGCTGAAGGTGATCTGGGTGGACGCCGCCGACGAGTTCCTCGGCGCCCTGGAGGGCATCACCGATCCCGAGCAGAAGCGGAAGATCATCGGCGGCAAGTTCATTGAGGTCTTCGAGCGGGAGGCGGGCAAGGTGCAGGCGGACTTCCTGGGCCAGGGCACCACCTACCCCGATGTGATCGAGAGCAGCGGCATCGGCGGCGCCATCCTGGTGAAGTCCCACCACAACGTCGGCGGCCTGCCCGAGCGCATGCGCATGCAGCTGGTGGAGCCCCTGCGGGAGCTGTTCAAGGACGAGGTGCGCGCCACGGGCCTGGCGCTGGGCCTGCCCCAGGAGATGAACCAGCGGCACCCCTTCCCCGGCCCGGGACTCGCGGTGCGCCTGCCGGGCACCATCACCCGGGAGCGGGTCACCATCCTCCAGAACGCGGATGCCATCTTCCTCCAGGAGCTGCGCGAGAGCGGCTGGTATGCCCGCACCAGCCAGGCCTTCGCGGTCCTGCTGCCGGTGCAGACCGTGGGCATCATGGGTGACGAGCGCACCTACGAGGCCATCTGCGCCCTGCGGGCCGTGACCAGCGAGGACTTCATGACCGCCGACTGGGCCCGGCTGCCCCACGAGCTGCTGGAGAAGATCGCCCAGCGCATCGTGAACGAGGTGAAGGGCATCAACCGAGTGCTCTTCGACATCACCTCGAAGCCGCCGGCGACGATCGAGTACGAGTAATGGCCAAGCGCATCGAGCCCAACCGCAAGTCCGTGAAGGATGTCCTCGAGGACCTGCAGGCCGGGCATCGCGAAGCGGCCTTCAGCGGCCCCGAGTCCGCCCTGAAGTACCTGCGCCGGACCCTGGAGGGCCAGGGCAGCCTGCCCAACGCGGTCAAGGCGGTGGCCCAGGATCTGGTGGCGGACGCCCTCGGCCAGCTCGGCCGCTGGGAGGAGGCCGCCGAGGCCTGCGGCCTGGCCCTTGAGCGTCTCCCGGAGCTGGAGGCGGCCTTCCCCCACGAGTACCGGCGGCTGCTGGAGGGCCTGACCTGCTTCGAGCGGGGCATCCAGGCCCATAGCGAGCTGGGCGACTTCCACGGGGCCCTGGAGCTCTGCGAGCGGGCCATTGCCCTGGACCTGGGGGCGCACTACTCGGCCAAGCGCGACTCCCTGGAGTGGGCCCGCTAGGGAATCCCGGCTCCAAGTGGTTGTTCATTGGTAACAAAATATCAATCAATGAAGATTTTTTCCGCCATGTGGGGCAGCTTGAACTACAGTCATCCGGGACAGGAGCCGTTGAGTAACTGGAACGGGGAGGCCATGGCGGACCATGCCTGGGTGGGGCCGAAGCAGACCAGCGTGCTCATCGTCGATGACCTGCCCATCGTCCGCCTCGCCCTCCAGCGGATTCTCACCAAGGCGGGTTACCGCTGCCTCGAGGCGGAGGACGTGGCCGGGGCGCTGGCGGTGCTGGCCCGGGACAGCGTGGACCTGATCCTCTGTGACATCCAGATGCCCGGCGCCTCGGGCCTGGATCTGGTGCGGGCCATCCAGGACCGCATCCCCGACATCTCGGTGGTGATGGTCAGCTCCACCGAGGACGCGGAGACCGCCATCGAGTGCCTCCAGCAGGGCGCCTTCGGCTACGTGCTGAAGCCCTTCCAGCCCCGCGAGATCCTGGTCCAGGTGAGCAGCGCCCTGCGGCGGCGGATGCTTGAGATCTCCTTCCGCGACCGGGAGGCCCAGCTGGCCCGGAAGGTGCGGGAGCAGACCCTGGAGATCCGGCTGTCGCGGGAGGAGATCGCCCTCCGGCTCATCTCCGCGAGCGAGCACCGCGACAACGAGACGGGCATGCACGTGCGGCGCATCGGCCTCTACGCGGCCGAAATGGCGCGCCTGCTGGGCTGGGGCGAGATGGCGGTGGAGACCATCGAGTCCGCCGCCCCCATGCATGACATCGGCAAGATCGGCGTGCCCGACGCCATCCTCCAGAAGCCCGCGGCCCTCACGGCCGATGAGTGGGTCACCATGAAGATGCACACCACCATGGGCGCGACCATCCTCAAGGGCTCCACGGTCCCCTTCATCCAGATGGGTGCCCGCATCGCCCTGGGGCACCACGAGAAGTGGGATGGCAGCGGCTACCCCTTCGCCCTCCGCGGGAAGGAGATCCCCATCGAGGCCCGGATCACGTCGCTGCTGGACGTCTACGACGCGGTCAGCAACCGGCGCCACTACAAGGAGCCCTGGCCGGAACATCAGGTCATCCAGGTGATCCGGGAGGGGGCTGGCCTCCACTTCGATCCCGACCTGGTGGAGCTCTTCCTGGAAAACCTGGACCGGTTCCGGGAGATCCTCGCCGCCCACCCCAACGGGCCCCTGCCCGGGTTCACGGGGTTATAGAGGCCGCTGCCGTTTATTCAGTCCGGAGAAAGAGAAAACCACCAGGAGGCTCCTGGTGGTTTTCTCTTCGGTGCGAAGCTGACTAGGCGTGCCCTTCCGTCTTCACGGGCTGGGCGCCCTTCCGGCCGCGGCTGATGGTGAACTCGCCGAGCATCATGGGCACGGCGGCCTTCAGCATGAGGGTGAAGACCAGGAAGCCGAGGGCGAAGATGCCGGCGGCAACGGAGAGTTCCGTGATGGAGGGGCGGTAGACGAAGATCTCGCCCAGGGCATCGGGGGTGAGGCCGGGGATGATGAGGCCCATGCCCTTCTCGATGTAGACGCTGGCGTAGATCAGGACGCAGCCGATGTTGAGGGTCACCCAGTTGGTGCGGGTCTTGGGCACCAGGAAGAGGATGAAGGCCACGGCGCCGCAGATGATCGACGCCCATGCGTAGGGCACCAGGGTGTTGTGCCCCTTGAGCCCGAACAGCAGGTACTGGGAATAGACCACGTGCTCGGTACCGGAGTAGAACTCCTTGAAGGTCTCCGCGGCAGTCAGGAACAGGTTGAAGCCCATGGTGTAGGCCATGAGCTCGGCGATCTTGAAGATGGCCTCGTCCTTGATGGACAGCTTGGTGGTCTTGCGCAGGATCTGGAGCAGGATGAGCAGGATCGCAGGGCCCGAGCAGAAGGCCGAGGCCAGGAAGCGCGGGGCCAGGATGGCCGAGTTCCAGAAGGGCCGGGAGGCCAGGCCGTTGTAGAGGTAGGCGGTGCAGGTGTGGATGCTCACGGCCATGGGGATGGACAGCAGCACCAGGGGCGTCACCAGCTTCTTGACGTAGTGGCGCTCGGTGTAGGCGCAGTAGAGCAGGTAGGTCACCACGAAGTAGTTCAGGACGAGATAGGCGTTCAGCACCAGCACGTCCCAGGCCAGCATGGACTGGGGCCAGTTGAGGCGGCCCACCAGGGGCATGATGTGCCAGAAGCGGTCGGGCCGGCCGATGTCCACCATGACGAAGCCCAGGCACATGACCAGGGCGCTGATGGCCAGCATCTCGCCCAGGATGGTGATCTCCTTGATGGGCTCCCAGTCGTAGATGTAGGCGGGGATGACCAGCATGATGGCCGCGGCGGCCACGCCGACGAGGAACGTGAAGTTGCCGATGTAGAAGCCCCACGAGACCTGGTCCCGCATGTTCGTGACGATGAGCCCGTTCTGGACCTGGCCGATGTAGGCATTGGCGCCGAAGGCGATGAGCAGCAGCAGCAGGGCGACCCAGGTGTAGTAGACGGGCCCCCCGGTGGTGATCATCCGGAGCGTATCGGTGATGAACCGTGAGAAGTTCCTCAGCGTGGTCATGGGCTCACACCCCGTAGAAGTAGAAGAAGTTGGGTTGAGTGTTCAGTTCTTCCTTGAACTTGAAGACGCGCTTGGTCTCCAGGACCTGCCGGATCTCGCTCTCCTTGTCCAGGAGGTTGCCGAACTTGCGGGAACCGGTGGGGCAGATCTCCACGCAGGCCGTGTAGAGGCCCTTGCGCGTGCGCTGGATGCAGAAGGTGCACTTCTCCACCACGCCCTTGGCGCGGGGGCGGTTGCCCAGGTAGTGGGTGTCGGGATTGACGTCCTTCGAGGCCAGCTTGGGATCGCCCCAGTTGAAGTGGCGCGCGCCGTAGGGGCAGGCGGCCATGCAGTAGCGGCAGCCGATGCACCAGTTGTAGTCCACCACCACGATGCCGTCCTTCTCGCGCCAGGTGGCGCCCACGGGACAGACCTTCACGCAGGGCGGCTTCTTGCACTGCTGGCACTGGACCGGCATGTAGAAGTGGCCCTCGCGGGGGACCTCGGCAGGGTCGTAGTAGTGTTCGGCGTGCTGGAGGTTGACGCCCTCCTCCTTCTCCATCTCCATGACGCGGATCCACTGGATCTCGGGATCCCGGGACTGGTTGTTCTCCGTCACGCAGGCATGGACGCAGCGCCGGCAGCCGATGCAGCGGCTCAGGTCCAGGGCGTAGCCGAACATCACCCCGGGCATGGCCGGCGTGTTGGCGACCTTCACGTCCTTGCCGAACTTCTCCTTGTATTCCTTCTCCAGCCGGTCGATGACGGAGAGGACCTCCTCCTTGGAGAGCTCCCGGAAGTTGTGCTGGAGGAACTCCTCCTTGCTCAGCTTCCCGCAGCCGGTCAGGGCAGTGGCCACGGCGGCCACGGCGGCCCCGAGGAACTCGCGGCGGCCGCCGCTCTCACTCGAGGGGCAGGGGGTGCCAGAGGATGGCTGGCAAGAATCCTGGGCCGTCATCGGGCACCTCCGTTCTTGAGCTGGATCGCCTCGGGCCGCGTGGGCGGGGGCATGGGCTTCAGCGATTTGAAGTGGGGTGAGTGGGGGTTGTGGCAGTGGACGCAGAGGAGGTACTGCTTCGGGCCGTTCCAGCTGCCCGTGCGCTTCCCGTGGATGCCCACGCGCCAGTCGCGCAGCTTGTCGCCGTGGCACTGGCCGCACAGCTGGTAGGAGGTGTTGAAGGACACCAGCTTGCCGTTGGCGAGGTGGAGGCTGTCGCGGTTGTAGGCGTCATGGCAGTCCAGGCACCAGCGGGTGTCGGGCCCGTGGTTGAGCGAGATGTCGGTGTGCATGTCCTTCAGCACGCGGCGCTTCGTGTTCGGCGCCATGGCCTTGGGGTCGTGGCACTGGCTGCAGGGGAAGATCCCCTCGCTGAAGGGCGGCTTGGGGACCTGCACCTGATCCTTCGAGATTTCCGCCCCGGCGGCCCGGGGTTTCTTGTGCTCCTCGGCGGTCACCGCGGTGGCCGCGAAGGCCAGCAGGCAGGTCGCCAGCCCGGAGAGGAAGCTCAAGCGCAGGAGTCGGGTCATGGAGTCACCTTCAGCAGACGGGGAGCGAGGATGAACGTGGTGCCTAGGAACATGAAGGCCAGGAACAGGGTCAGCGGGTGGCCCACCGCCATGTCTTCGAAAAGGAACTTGATGGTAGCCAATGCCAGGAAGGGATACACGAGCCAGCGCAGATCCAGCGCGGGAATCCGGCGAGCCGACCAGGCCAGGCCGATGGTCAGGGCCGTGAGCACGGCTGTGCGGCCCACAGCCAGCCGGGCCAGGTCCGCGGGTCCCGAGGCCCGGGCGGGGCCGATGACCCAGACCGCCAGGGCGCCCAGGCTCAGCACCGTGAAGCCCCCGGCCATGAGGGTGAAAGGCTGGAGCTTCGGCCCGGCCTCCGGCGTCGGGGAGCGTGTCAGGGCATAGGCGACGGTGCCGGCCAGCAGCGCCAGGGCGCAGCCCGTGGCCAGCGCGGGGGCGGTTCCGGCGCCCGTGGGACCCAGGAAGGCCTGAAAGGTCCACCGGAACAGGCCCGAGCCGCCGCAGGCCACCGCGAAGTAGACCGAGCTCTGGAACAGGAGGATGGGACGCTGGGTCCGGACGGTCCCGACCAGGGCGCCAAGGCCGAGCACCCCGGCCAGCACGGCGAACCAGGGCAGGGGGGCGACCATGGCCCCGCCCAGCAGCAGCAGGAAGGTGGCCAGGAGTGAGAAATAGGTGAAGCTGGCGCGGGTGGCTTCTTCGTCCCGGGCGAAGGGGACCGCGGCGGCGTAGCAGGCCGCCCCGGCCAGGAGGGCGGCGACCCCCAGGAAGCCCCCCCCGGACCCGGAGGTCAGGGCGAGGCGGAGGGCGCCGCCGAAGCCCACCGCGAGGGCCAGGCAGGTCTGGGTCCGCTCGAAGGCGCCGACCACCCGGCGCTGCCTCAGCAGGCGCCAGGCGAAGCTGCCGAGGTAGCCCGCCGCCAGCGCCAGGGTGAAGCCCATGGCGCGGGTGGCGCTGAGGTGCAGGTAGCCCTCGGGAGGGCCGCCGGTCCAGCCCGCCAGGTAGGCCAGCACCAGGGCACCGAGGTTGGCGGCCAGGGCGGTGGGCCAGCGGAGGCCCTGCCAGCGGCGGTCGTAGGTGAGCCAGAGTGTCCCCAGGCCCAGCACCAGCAGCACCACCAGGAAGGGCTCCAGGGCGTGGGTGGCGGCCATCATGACCAGGGCTGAGCCGAGCGCGCCCAGGGTGGCCATCCAGGCCATGGGCTGGAGGTCCCGCCGCCAGGCGACGACGGTGTGCATGACGGTGACCGCGAGGAGGAGGGGGGCCGCGACTTCCGGGGCCAGCCACTTGAACCGCACGGTGGATTCCACCAGGAGGGGATAGGCGATGAGGATGGAGGCCAGGGCGTCGAAGGTGGCCACCATGGCCTGCTTGTCGCGCAGGGCGATGAGCGCCCAGGCCAGGGCGTAGGTCAGCCCCAGGGCCACGCTCATGGCGTTGGGCAGGCGGCCGGCCTCGGCCAGGGTCCGGATGAAGAACCCGCCGCCGAGGATGAGACAGACCTTGCCGATGAGGCCCATGATCTGCACCCCGCTGGGCAGGGCCGGGGGTGGCTCCACGAGGGCCGCGGGCGTCTCCACCGGACTGGCCTTGGGCAGGGCCAGCGGGGCACCCGCCTCCAGCACGGCGACGCGCGCGAGCACCGCGGCGAGGGCCGTCTCCAGCGAGGCCATCCGCGCCTCCAGGCCTGCGCCCGGGGGGGTGACGCCGGGCTGACTCGAGGGAGTGGACACGAGGCAATGCTCCTGGGGGGCGCAATCGAGACTGTGGGGTGAGTTGATGAATCCCATGCCACGACAGCGGCCTCGATTGGTCAAGATAAAATCAAATATTCCAATGAATTCATAAAAGATTCAATGATCGCCAGGGCCGACGCAAGGAAGTTCCAGAGATTCAATCTGCAAGGGATTTGTCAGAAAAAACAGATGGGCACACCTGTCGCCATCGAGGTGTGTCCGGACCAGCATGTGCTGGACATCACAACAGCTTTCGGGGCCGGGCCAGGGACTTCGACGCCCGAAATAAACCGCGCCGCCCCACGGGGTTTCTTAAGGTCTTCGCGGAATAGCGTGTATCAAACCGGGGAGCCCGGGTGAGAGTGTTCTTCGCTGAAGGGATCATGACCCGGAGCTGGTCATCCCTGGCGCAGTCGCATCTCCATGGGGGCACGTTGATCCAAGAAAAGCTCATGAACCGGTGAGGAACGGTGAGGGCCGGTGAGAAAGAACCTTCAGTTCATGGCAGTCTCACCATTCCTCACTGGTTTCCTTCGGTGTCTTTCCATGCTGGCCCTGGCACCTGAAACATGGGCCCTGATTGTCAGGGCAGGGCGAGGGAGGGAGCGAACGTGTCCCCAGGCCCCAATCTCCAAACAAAAACGCGATGGGCTCTTGCTTAGGCGTTGTCAGCGCCAGGTCCCGCCGGCCCGGCCCAGGGCCGCGAGCACTTCCTCGGCGGCCCGGACGCCATGATCCTGGGCCTCCTCGAACAGGGCGAGGCCGCTCAGCTCCGTGTGGGCGAAGTGCACGGCGCCGAACGGCCGGGCCAGGGCGAGGAACTCAGGATCCCAGAGCAGGCCCGGGGTCGGGCGGACCATGGCGTGGCCCCAGCGCATGACATCCAGGCGCGTCACCAGCTCTGCCAGGTCCGGGTGGGCGGGCCGCAGGTCATCGAGGATCATGCGGGCGCAGGCGGGCCAGTCCAGGGCCCGCATCCGCGCGCGCTCCGCGTCGCAGTCAGCGCCGGCGAAGGGGCGATACCAGGTGAGCACCGTGGGGCCGTGGTCGCGCAGGCTCTGGTGGGTGGCGGCCACGTAGCCCAGGGCCTCGCTGTCGCGCAGGACGTTGTCCCAGGCCAGGGGGAAGGTGGCCTCCTTCGGCCGCCCGCGCAGCGTGAGGTTGGCCACCAGCCAGGGGGCGTTGCGGATGCGGGCCGCGGCCGGACGGGCCAGGCCCTCCACCACGTGCTTGGCCACATGCTGGGGCCCCGCGAAGATCACCCGGCGGGCCCGCCAGCCCAGGCGGCGCTGGTTCACGGCGTCCCAGGCGGTGACCAGCAGGCTGTCCTTGTCCGGCCGGATCGCCGTGGCGGCCACACCGCAGCGCAGGCGCTCGCCGCTGGCCCGGCGCAGGTGGTCCACCAGGAAGCCGTTGCCCTGGGGCCAGGTCAGCAGCGGCCGGGAGTCCTCGCCGGGGCCCTGCTTGCGGGCGGCGAAGTAGAAGAGGCCGGCCCAGGCGCTGGTGGTCTCCAGGCGGGAGCCGTAGTCGTCCCGGCAGGCGTAGTCCAGCAGCCAGCGCAGGC
>JAAXXS010000194.1 GCA_013334395.1 Holophagaceae bacterium
GTGAAGAAGACCGTGGAGCTGAGCCCGGCCATGGACCTCTACACCATGGCCAACCCCATCACCATCGTGCTGTTCCAGCTGCTGATCACGAAGCTGTTCGGCAAGCTCCCACCCATCAAGTCCATCATCGTGGGCACCGTCATCATCGGTCTGTCGATGCTGATCAACGTGGCACCGCTCTTCATGGCGGGCGGCGTGACGGCGAAGGTGCTGCTGCCCGTGGGCAGCCTCTTCATCGTCATGACCGTGGCCCTCATCGCCTTCGGCGAGCTCTTTGCCTCCAGCCGCCTCTACGAGTACATCGGCTCCCTGGCGCCCAAGGGCCAGGAGGGCCTCTTCCTGGGCTACGCCAACCTGCCCATGGCCATCGGCAGCCTGATCGGCGGCCCTGCGGGCGCCTGGCTGTTCAACGACGTCATGTGCAAGGGCGCCGTGAAACAGGCGGACGGCCTGCTCCAGCTGGATCCCAAGGCCGCGGCCACCGGGTGGATCATCCTCACCCTGTTCGGCCTGGGAAGCGCCCTGAGCCTGTGGGTGTACAACCGGTGGCTGCAGAAGCAGGCCTGACGGGTCCGCTCAGCCCCAGCCGAGGTAGCGGCGCAGAAATGCCTTCAGGTCCATGTAGAGGAACCGCCAGACACCGCGGTGGCGCCGGCGATCAATCGAATCTGGGGAGGGGGTGGCCATGGGTGCTTTCGAATTCTTGATTTCAATTATCGGCTGCAGATTTCATGAATTTTAACAAGTCTAACAATAAAAAATAGATAATTTTAGATATTTTCTATGATTTAAATCGTGGCAGCAGAATTCTTGAATGACACTGCGGGAGCATCCGCCTTCGCTGAGCGCTCTCCTCTCTCCGGGCCGCGCCGCAGCCGCTGGGAGCCCTCAGGTTGGCCCTCTGAGCAGCAGCCGGCTCAAGGCAGGTCCCTCAGCGCCGCGTTCATGCGGCGGGCGACTTCCTCCAGCTCGGGCTCCGCGTAGTTCGAGAAGCCCAGACGCAGGCCTGCTACGGGGCCGCTGTCGAAGGCGAACTGCCGCCCGGGCTGGAACGCGACGCCATGGGCCAGGGCCCGGGCGGCCCAGGCCTCCACGTCGATACCCTCCTGGACGGTGACCCACAGGGCCAGGCCGCCGCTCGGGGCCTCCACGGTGATGCTGTCTCCGAGCTTGCGCCGCAGGGCCGCGCAGAGGATGTCGCGCCGGTGGCGGTAGACCAGGTGCATGCGGTTCAGGTGGCGGGCCACCTCGCCGTCCTCCATGAGGTCGGCCATGGCGCGCTCCAGCACCATGTCGCCCTGCCGGTCGAAGGCCAGGCGCAGCTCCCGCATGCGCTGGATGAGGGGGGCCGGGGCGTGGACGAAGCCCAGGCGGAGGCTCGGCGAGAAGATCTTGCTCAGGGTGCCCACGTGGATCACCACCCCGACCGGGTCGTCCGCCGCCAGTGGGGCGCTGGCCCGGCCCTCGAACTGGAACTCGGACTCCTGGTCCAGCTCGATGACGGCGAAGCGGTGCTTCGCCGCCAGCTCCATGAGCCGGGTCCGGCGCTCTGGGGCCAGCACGGCCAAGGTCGGATACTGGCGCTGGGGGGTCACCACCACGGCCCGCAGTGAGCTCTCGTGCAGCAGGGACTCCAGGGCCCCGATGCGCAGGCCGCCCTCGTCCACGGGCACGGGCAGGCAGCGGGCGCCGGTCTTGACGATGACCTCCCAGGTGCGGCGGTCCCCGAGGAATTCCACGGCCACGGTGTCGCCGGGACGGCAGAGCGCCTCGGCCACCAGGAAGCTGGCCATCTGGCTGCCCCGGGTGACCAGGAGGCGGTCCGGCGCGGCGGGGATGCCCCGGGTGCTGGCCAGCATCCGGGCCAGGGCCTCCCGGAGCTTGGGGTGGCCCTGGGGATCCTCGAGGCAGAGGGCGCTCTGGTGGTTGAGGGTGAGGGCGCGCCGGTAGGCCCGGGCCAGAGCTGCGCCCGGCAGCAGCCGGGGATCCGGGACGCCGCTGCCGACCTTGAGCAGATCGGTCCGGGCGGCATCGGCCTCGGGGTGGGCCGCGCCGCCCAGGTCGAAGCCCATGGCCACAGGGGGAGCGTCCTCGCCGGGCAGCCGGTTGGGCGGGTGGAGGGCCACGAGGCTGCCTTCGCCCGGCAGGGAGGTCACCCAGCCCTCCACCTGCAGCTCCCGGAAGGCCGCCATCACGGTGTTGCGGTTGACGCCCAGCTGCGCCGCCAGGGTCCGGTAGCCGGGGAGCCCGTCGCCGGGCTTCAGCCTCCCGCGGTGGATCTCGTGCATGAGGGCGTGGGCGATCTGCAGGTAGACCGGTTCCTGGCTGGAGGGATCCAGGAACACTGTGGGGGTCCAGCCGCTCGCCAATGCCACTCCCAGGGGGTCGGCCATGGTATCGGCCCCGCAGGTGCGTTGATTGAGTTCCCAGAGGGTTTGCTAGGCTGTTGGTGGAGATGCGCATGAGTGGATGGGTTGGGATGAACGGGATGCTGCAGGCTGTGGGGGAGACCCGGATTCCCCTGGGCTGGTTCGATGCCCCCGGGTGGTCCCGGGTGGGGCACCTGCTGCTGGTGGCGGCGGCCTCCCTGGCGATCCTGGGTGCGGTGCACCTGGTCTCCCGGGCCGTGCGCCGGGCCGTGGATGACGGCAACGACGGCGTGACCTCGGATGCGGAGCGGCGCGCCGAGACCCTGGGCTCCGTGCTGACCAACGCCGCGCGGGTGCTGGTGATCGGCTTCTTCCTGTTGATGACCCTGCAGGAATTCGGCGTGAACATCGGCCCCCTGGTGGCGGGTGCCGGCGTGGCCGGCGTGGCCCTGGGCTTCGGCGCCCAGAGCCTCGTGAAGGACGTCATCAGCGGGTTCTTCCTGCTGATGGAGAACCAGTTCGGCGTGGGCGACATCATCAGCGTGGATGACAAGCACATCGGCACCGTGGAGCGCATGACCCTGCGCATCACCCAGCTGCGGGATCTCGAGGGCCGGGCGCACTACGTGCCCAATGGCTCCATCCTGCGCGTGGTGGTGCTGTCGAAGGACTTCGCCCGGGCCCTGGTGGAGGTGGAGGTGGGCTACGACACCAATCCGGACCAGGCCTTCGAAGTGCTGCTGGAGGTGGGCCGCCGCTTTCATGCAGACCGCCCGGAGTTGGCCCTGGAGCCGCTGGAGGTGAAGGGCGTCGAGGCCTTCGGCAACAGCGGCTACACCATCCGCACCCTCACGAAGACGGCTCCGGGGTCCCAGTGGGAGGTGCAGCGGGAGCTGCGCCGCCGCATCCTCCTGGCCTTCCGGGAGAACGACATCGTGATCCCCTACCAGCAGCGGGTGGTGCACTACCGGGGCGGGGCGGCCGGGGAACCCCAGGGGGCTGATGACTGAGGGGGGCCCAGCCCGCCAGACCCCTCAAGGAAACGCGCCAAGGCGCCGATAAGTCCCCCGGGGAGGTTTCCATGGCGATTGGCAGCGTCAGCGCAGTGAACAGCACCGCCGCCCTCACCACCGATCCTCGGGACCTGAACAGCGACGGCAAGGTGTCCGCAACGGAGATCCAGGCCTACGCCATCCGCCACCCCCAGGCGAAGAAGCCTGAGGCCACCGAGGCCGCGAAGGCCACGGAGGCTAAGGTTCAGGAAGTGCCCCCCGCCTTGACTGCGGGACGGATCGACCTCTACGCCTGAGTGGGGCCACTCACTTGGCCGCCGCGCTGGTGCGCTTCAGCCACTTCAGCAGGCCCGGGAAGTAGTGGGGCTGGTCATCCCACATGGCGCAGTGGCTGCCCTCCGGGCAGAGCAGAAAGCTGCCGTGCTGCACCTGGCCAGCGACCCACTTCATGTGGGTGGGGTCCATGGTGTCGTGGGTGGCGGCGATGACCAGGGTGGGCATGGCCAGCTTGGGCAGGTCGGCCTTGCGGTCCCAGTGCTCCAGGCGGCCCGTGGCGCCGAACTCACTGGGGCCCTGCATGAGCACGTAGATGTCCTTGTTCATCCGGCCGAACATGCGGCTGATGGCGTCGGGCCACTGGGGCAGTCGGCACAGGTGCTTGTTGTAGAAGTGGGGCAGCAGCAGCTCGAAGTAGCGGGGGTCCTCGTACTTTCCTGCCGCCTCCAGGGTCTTGATCTCCTTCACCACCGCCGGGTCCATCTGCTTGGCCAGCACCTGCTCCGCGTAGCGGTTGTAGTCCGGGAGGCTCATCATCATGTTCGAGATGATCAGGCCCTTCAGGTTGGCGCCATACTTCAGCGCGTACTCCGCCGCCAGGATGCCGCCCCAGGAGTGGCCCAGCAGGTAGAAGTTGTCCTTGTTGAGACCTAGGGCGAGCCGCACCTGCTCGACTTCTTCTACGAACCGGGCGGTGGTCCACAGGTCCTTGTCCTTGGGCTGGTCCGAGTTACCCGCGCCCAGCTGGTCGTAGTAGATGAACTCGATGCCCTCGGCGGGCAGGAAGCCCTCGAAGGACTCGAAGACCTCGTGGGTGCCGCCGGGGCCGCCGTGCAGCAGCAGCACCTTGATGCGCGGGTTGTGGCCGAAGCGCTTGGTCCAGACCTTGAAACTGCCCTTGGGAGTCTGGATGGGGATCAGCTTGACGCCGCCTTCTTTGAGCTTGGAGGTGTCCGCGAAGTAGGTCCGCAGGCTGGGCGGCGCGGCCTGGGCAGCCAGGGGCATTGCGCCCAGGAGGCAGGCAAGGGTCAGAAGCAGGGTTCGACGCATGGCCACCTCGGGAGAGGGGGGAAGTCTACACCCCAGTTGAGAATCCCGCGCTTCGTCCGC
>JAAXXS010000195.1 GCA_013334395.1 Holophagaceae bacterium
GCCGGACTTCCCCGTGAAGGACTGGGACCGCTACGAGTTCCTGGGCTTCCTGGGCCAGGGCGGCATGGGGATGGTCTTCCGGGCCCGGGACCGCCGCCTGGGCCGCGAGGTGGCCATCAAGTTCGTGCGCCTGGAGGACGAGCGGCACCTCCAGCGCTTCCTCGTCGAGGCCCGGGCCCAGGCCCGGGTGGACCATGAGCACGTCTGCAAGGTCTTCGAGGTCGGCGAGGTGGAGGGCCGGGTCTTCATCACCATGCAGCACATCGCCGGCCACTCCCTGGAGCAGGCGGCGCCGACGCTGAGCTTGGAGCAGAAGGTCATCGTGCTGCGGGACGCGGCCCTGGGCGTGCAGGAGGCGCACAAGGTGGGGATCATCCACCGGGACCTGAAGCCCGCCAACATCATGGTGGAGCGGGCCGAGGACGGCGCCCTGCGGACCTTCGTCATGGACTTCGGCCTGGCCCGGGAGTGGAATCAGGACGTCACGGAGACGGGCTCGGTGCTGGGCACCCCGGCCTTCATGTCGCCGGAGCAGGCCCGGGGCGAGCTCCACCTGCTGGACCGGCGCACGGACGTCTACAGCCTGGGCGCCACCCTCTACCTGGTGGCCACCGGCCACGCGCCCATCCCGGGGAGCAACGCCCTGGAGGTCCTCAGCGCCATCAGCTCCCACGAGGTGCAGCCCATGCGCCTCCACGGCCCGGGCATCCCCCGGGACCTGGAGGCCATCACCCTCAAGTGCCTGGAGAAGGATCCCTCCCGGCGCTACGACTCGGCCCGCGCCTTCGCCGAGGACCTGGACCGGTTCCTGGCGGGGGAGCCCGTGCGGGCCCGGCCCACGGGCCTGCTCTACCGCCTGCAGCGGAAGCTCGCTCGCCACCGTCAGCTCGCCTCCGTGGCTGGTCTGGCCCTGGTCCTGGTGCTGGGCGCCCTGGGCACCACCCTCAAGGCCCGCCGGGACGCCAGTCGCCGCGAGCGCCTGGCCCAGCAGTTCACGGAGTCCATGGGCCGCATCGAGTCCCTGGCCCGCTACTCGGCCCTGGCACCGCTGCACGACATCCGCCCAGACCTGCAGGCGGTGCGGGCCCACATGGACCTGCTGCAGGCGGACATGCGCGCGGCGGGCAGCCTGGCCAACGGACCCGGCCACTACGCCCTGGGCCGGGGCTACTGGACCCTGGATGATGCCGAGGAGGCCCGGGAGCACCTGCAGATGGCCTGGGACGCGGGCTACCGCGAGCCCCGGGTGGCCTTCGCCCTGGCCCTGGTGCTGGGCCGCCAGTACCAGGAGCAGCTGCTGGAGGCGGAGCGCATTCCGGCGCGGGACCAGAGGGAGGCCCGGCTGCGGCGCATCGAGGCCCAGCTGCGGGCCCCGGCCCTGGGCTACCTCCGCCAGGCGCGGGGCGCGGACGTGGCCTCCCCCGACTACCTCGAGGCCCTCCGGGCCTTCTACGAGGGGCGCCTGGATGCGGCCCTGCAACACCTCAAGGTCCTGGAGGGCGAGCTGCCCTGGTTCTTCGAGGCCCCCCTGCTGCGGGGCTCCCTCCTGCAGGCCCGGGCCTGGTCCTGGTGGAACCAGGGACAGCCCGAGAAGGCCCGTGCGGACTTCGAGGCCGGCCGCCGGGACCTGGCTGTCGCCGCCGCCAGCGGCCGCAGCGCCCCGGCGGTCTACGCGGCCCTGGCGGAGCTGGAGCTGAACGCCCTGACCATGGAGAAGTACAGCCAGGGCCAGGTGCAGCCCGCCTTCGAGCGGGGCCTGGCGGCGGTCCAGCTGGCCCTCCGGGCCCAGGCGGACCACGCGCCCTCGCTCATCCTCCAGGCGGCCCTGCTGGGACAGTACGCGGATGTGCTGACCGGCCGGGGCGAGCACCCGGACGCCCTGGTCCAGGAGGCCGTGGCCGTGGCCCTGAAGGCCCAGGCGGCGGGACCCACCCGGGCCGATGCCTGGGCGGCCCTGGGCAAGGCCTACTACCAGTGGGGCAACGAGCGCCTCGACCACAACCTGGATCCCACAGAGCAGCTGGACCGGGGACTCCGGACCCTGGAGTCCTTGGCGCCGTCGAAGCGCGACTACCCGGTGGAGAACCACCTGGGCCTCATCCACCAGACCTGGTCCGACTACGAGGCCCAGCAGGGGCTGGACCCGAGGCCCCACCTGGACGGGGCCATCGCCGCCTACGAGCGGGCCACGGCCATGGAGCCCCAGTCCCTGCCCGCCTGGATCAACCTCGGCACCTGCCTTCAGCAGCGGGCGGTACTGCCGGGCACCGCGGATCCCGAAGCGGACTTCCGGCGGGCCCTGGAAGTGCTGGACCGGGCCCGCACCCTCAACCCCCGCCACTTCGTCCCCTGGTTCGTGCAGGGCAAGGTGCTCTACAGCCAGGCGCTGCGCAAACAGGATCGGGGCGAGGATCCCGGCGCGGAGCTGCAGGCCTCCCTGGAGGCCAACCGCCGGGGCCTGGCCATCAACGCCGAGGTGCCGCACCTGCACAACGGGGTCGGCGTGGCCCAGCTGCAGGTGGCCCGGGCCGCCTGGGAGCGGGGTCAGGACCCCCTGCCCGCCCTGGCCACCGCGGAGCAGGCCTTCCGCCGGGCCATGGCCGTGGCCCCGGGCCAGGTGCTGGGCTACCTGAACCTGGGGGACCTGCTCATCTGGAAGGCGCGGCGCGGGCTGGGCTCCCCCGGGCCAGCCAGCCTCCAGGCCATTGAGGCGCTCCTGCGCCGGAGCCTGGCGGCCGCCCCCGGGGATCCGGGCACCCTCGCGACCCAGGGGCGCCTGGCGGCCCTGCGCCTGGAGCAGCTGCAGAACCGCCCCGGCGACTTCCGGTCCAGCCTGGCCGCGGGAGAGGCGGCGCTGGAGGCCGTGCTCAGCCGCCAGCCCCGGCACCGGGACGCGCTGCTCTACCGGGGCGAGCTGCGCAGCGCCGCGGCCCGCCTGAAGGCCCAGCGCGGTCTGGCCGAGGCCAGGGACTTCGAGGCGGCCGACCAGGCCCTGGCCAGGGCCCTGCAGGCGCCGCCCGAGTCCCAGGAGGCCCTGCTGACCCGGGCCGCCCTGGCCCTGGACTGGGCGCGCTGGGAACAGGCCCGGAGCGAGGATCCCGCCCGCCGCCTGGCCCAAGGGGAGGCCCACCTGGACCGGCTCGCCAAGCTGCACCCGGGCATGGGCGAGGCCCTGGCCCTGCGAGGCGCCCTGAGGCTGGCGGCGGCGCAGTTGCGGGGCTCCGCCGAGCGCGCCAGCCAAGCCCGCGAAGCCCGCCAGGCCTTCCTGGCGGCCTTCACCCGCAACCGGAACCTGGAGCCCACCTGGCGGACCGCCGACCAGCAGGCCCAGGCCCTGGCTCAGCCGTAGAAACTGGGATCACCGGCTGAAACTCTTGAAAAAATAAGCCCCCGATAAACACCGGTGAATGCCGATTAAAAGCTAATAAATAAGGTTTTTAAATTATTATCTTTATCAAGCTTTCATCATGCCTTTATCGGTGTTCATCGGTGGTTAGATTTGGTCTTTTTCCGTAACCGGAAAGCGCGCTTCAGCCTGAGACCTTGATGGTGCCCGTGCCACCGATGCCCTGAGCCGTGTTGGCCTGCTCGGCCAGGTCCTCAGTCTGGTTCTCCTCGGTGCCTTCGGGCGCGGTGCCGTCCGGCTCTTCGCGGTTGGTCTTGGGATTCATGAGGACCTCCTAAAAGGGGTTGGGGAACGGTTCTAGATCTTGAGACTCAGAACCTGAATACCTGAAAGCTGGGGCCAAGCCTAGCCTCCTGCCAGCCTGAACTGAAGGTTTTTCTTCGGGCTTGCTCGGATTTTTTCGACCAGGCCCTGCCCTGGCGTCACTCGGGGAGGGTGTGTCCATCCTTCGGGGCGCCCCGCCGCTGCTCCACGGCCACCCGCTCCCGCAGCTCTTCCAGGGCGTCCTCCAGGGGCTTGAGGGAGACATCCTCGGAGGAGGCGTTCTCGTAGTAGCCGAAGGGGTTGTCCAGGTCCCGGATGAGGAACATAAGGAACAGCAGCAGGTAACTGACCACCACCACGAAGAAGAGGGACTCGTAGAAGGGCTCGATGCGGGCGAAGGCGAGGCCCACCAGCAGGAGGATGGTGGTGGTGCTGGCGATGAAGTAGCCCGAGGAGATGAAGTCCGTCTCGCGGATCGTGTGGATGCGGATGATGAGCTTCCGCAGGGCGCTCTGCTCCTGCTTCAGCCGGGCGATGAAGTTGGCCTGGGTGAGCGGTTCCACGGCCAGGAAATGGTCGTTCAGGCCCGCGATCCGGCCCATGACTGCCCTGCTGCGTTCCTGCTTGTGCAGCCAGCGGTGGATCGTGAGCCCGATCTCGCGGACGTGCTCCAGGGCGGCCAGGGCCAGAGGCGCGCTGGTCCTCTGGTGGATGCTCTGGAACTCATCGGCCAGGGTCGCCAGGGTGGCTGCCATCTCCCCCGGGAGGCGCTCGCTCTCCCGGAAGTCCGCCAGCACCCCGCTCAGCAGGAAGCCCATGAGGAAGACGTTGGCACCGATGAGGCCCGAGAAGATGGCGTTGATGGAGAGGCGCTCCAGGTCGAAGTGGTGCAGGAGGAGCTTGGCCAGGATCATCACCGCGATGTAGGGGAGCACCCGGTAGAAGATGCGGTGCTCCTTGCTGATGCGTTTGGCGAGAGCGGCGATCATGTCGGAAACAACTCCTCAGAGGGTGGAGGCGGCACCACGCTCCCACCATGATCAGGCCCCCTGCAACCCTGGCGTGCGGGTTCCTGTTC
>JAAXXS010000196.1 GCA_013334395.1 Holophagaceae bacterium
CGCCGTCGGTGCCGCCGGAGAGGGGCGCCACCACGGGCACGAAGCCGCCTTCCAGCAGGTGGGTGAGCACCCGGGGATCCACGGAGTCGATGTCGCCCACCAGGCCGAAGTCCACGAGCACGGGCTCCGTGGCGCCGTCGGGCACCACGGACACCGGGGGTCGCTTGCTGGCCTTGATCAGGCCCGCGTCCACGCCCGAGAGGCCCACGGCGGGCACGCCATTGGCCTGGAGCTCGGCGAGGAGGTCCATGTGCACCTGGCCCGCGAAGACCATCTTGGCGGCGTCCAGCACCTCGGGGGTGGTGACCCGGCGTCCCGCCACCTTCTGGATGGGGATGTCCATGGCCCGGCACACGGCGTCCAGCTCGGGGCCGCCGCCGTGCACCAGCACCACGCGGATGGAGAAGCTCCAGAGCAGGGCGATCTGCTCGCAGAGGGCCTTGCGCATCTTGGGCTCGGCGATGACCTCGCCGCCCACCTTGATCAGGAAGGTCTTCCCGCGCCAGAGGCGCACGAACTGGGAGGCTTCCTTGAGGGCGGCGTAGGGATTCGGGGACAGGGGCATGGGATTCTCGCGGGCGAAAAGCGGGGCTTGGGCTCAGGACTGGTTGAGCAGGCTGGCGATGGTGGCGCGCTGCACGTGGAAGCGGTTCTCGGCCTCATCGACCACGCGGCTCCAGGGGCCGTCGAGGACGCTGTCGTGGACTTCCAGGTTTCGGCGCACGGGCAGGCAGTGGGTGAAGATGGCTTCCTTGGCGGCCTTCTGCATGTGGGCGGCGGTGGGCATCCAGGCGGACAGGTCCGTCATGGGCGCGGCTTCCAGGCCCGAACTGGTGGAGGGCCCCCAGGCCTTGGCGTAGACCGCGGCGGTGCCCTCGAGGGCGGCGTCCTGGTCGTGGGTATAGATAATCTTCCCGCCGGTGGCGGCGGCGTAGCGCTCGGCCTCGGCCCGGACTTCGGCGGACAGCTCGTAGCCCTTGGGGTGGGCCACGCGGATCTCGGCGCCGCAGGCGGCGGCGGTGAGCAGGAACGAGTTGGGCACGGCCTTGGGCAGGGGCTTCATGTGGGGCGCCCAGGTGAGGGTCACGGGCACCTTGGTTG
This sequence comes from Holophagaceae bacterium, assembly GCA_013334395.1. Lineage (GTDB taxonomy): Bacteria > Acidobacteriota > Holophagae > Holophagales > Holophagaceae > Geothrix. The sequence continues at coordinate 1,102 of JAAXXS010000196.1, forward strand.
AGCCGTGGGCCTCCTGGATGGTGAGCATGTCGGCGAGGCCCTGGTGGGGGTGCTCCCGGGCGCTCTCCATGCTGAGCACGGGCACTGTGGAGAAGCGCCGGAAGGCGCTGATGACGGGATCGATCTCGTCGGTGGCGTCGCCCTCGCCGCCGCTGAAGGTGCGCACGGCCAGCAGGTCTGCGTAGCGGCCCAGCACGGGCACGCCCTCGCGGACGTGCTCAGCGCGGTCGGCGTTCATGATGGCGCCGTCGCGGTCCTCCAGCTTCCAGGTGCCGGCGCCCACCTCGAGCACGATGGCGTGGCCGCCGTGGCGCAGCATGGCCGCCTCGAAGCTGGCCCGGGTGCGCAGGCTGGGGTTGAAGAAGATCATGCCGAGGATGCGGTCGGCGAAGATCGCGCCGGGCCGGGTCTTCTTCCACTCGGCGGCCACGGCCAGGATCTGCTTGACCCCTTCGGGGCCCAGGTCGGAGATGCGGGTGAAGTGCTTCATGGTTGCTCCGGCACGAAGGCGTGAATGGCGGCGATGAGGGCGTCGAGGGCCTCGTCGCTAAGGTTGAGGGGCGGCATGAGGCGCAGCACCGTGGGGTCACTGGAGCCTCCCACCAGTATGTGCTGGGCCAGCAGGTGCTTCTTCAGGGCGGCGGCGTGGGCGCAGCGCAGGCCCAGCAGCAGGCCCTCGCCGAGGACCTCGGTGACGACGGAGCCGACCAGCTCCTGACGCAGGCTCGCGGCCGCTGCGGCGGCGTTGGCCAGCATGCCTTCGGTGGTGATGGCCTCCACCGTGGCGATGAGGGCGGCGCAGGCTAGGGGGCCGCCGCCGAAGGTGCTGCCCAGGTCGCCACTCTTCAGCTTTGCGGCCACCTTGGCGGTCATCAGCAGGGCGCCCATGGGCACGCCGGAGGCCAGGCCCTTGGCGCTGGTCACGAAGTCCGGCCGCACGCCGTAGAACTGGGCGGCGAAGGGGGTGCCCAGGCGGCCCATGCCGGTCTGGATCTCGTCGAAGATGAGCAGGGTGCCCGCGGCGTCGCACTTGGCGCGCAGGGCCTGGAACCACTCCCGGGAGGCGGTCTTGATGCCGGCCATGCTCTGGATGGGCTCGACGATGACACCGGCCACGTCCGAGAAGTCGGCGGCGGCCAGGGCGGCGAGATCACCAAAGGGCAGGCGCAGGGTCGGAACCAGCTGGTCCGCGTAGGGCTGGGTGATCTTGGGGTCGTCCGTGACGGACAGGGCCAGCAGCGTCCGGCCGTGCCAGCCGCCATCGAAGGCCCCCAGGTGCTTGCGGCCCGTGAGCAGCAGCGCCAGCTTCAGGGCGTTCTCGTTGGCTTCGGCGCCGCTGTTGCAGAAGAACACCGAGTCCATGCCGGAGAAGGCGGTGATGCGCTCGGCGGCTTCGTCCCGCACGGGCAGGGCGGCGGCGGCGGAGTAGAACAGCAGGGTCGCCGCCTGCTCCGCCACGGCCTTCACCACGGCCGGGTGGCTGTGTCCCGTGGCGCAGACACAGTGGCCACCGTAGAAGTCCCACCAGGCCTGACCCGCGTCATCGAAGACGCGGTCGCCCTCGCCCCGCACCAGGGGAAAGGGATAGGGGGCGTAGGTGGGGAGCAGGGCGGGAATCGGGGTGGTGGCGGCCATGCGGACATCCTGTACAGAGGCGTGCATTATCAGGCAACAGAACGCATATTATGCACCACCAAAAACAAGACTCAAGCGAAAATCCTATTACAGATCATGATTAATTTGAATTTCATTTGATGAATTATGCATTTTTATGCATAATTCATGCATGAACGTGGACGTACTCATCCTCCAGCTGCTGGCGGACTCCCCCATCTCGGACCAGGGGGACCTGCTGGCGCGGCTTGCCGCCCAGGGCTGCGAGCTCACCCAGTCCACCCTGTCCCGGCGCCTGAAGCGGCTGGGCGTGCAGAAGGTCCAGGGGCGCTACCGCCGGGAGGCGACCAGCCCCAAGGCCTTGCCTGAGGTCACCCTCCGCGAGGCCCCGCCGAACCTGCTGGTCCTGCGCACCTCGCCGGGCTTCGCCCAGGCCCTGGGGTTCAGTCTGGACGCGGACCCGGTGGAGGGCCAGATGGGCACCCTGGCCGGCGATGACACCGTGTTCGTGGCCGTGCTGCCCGAGCGCCTGGCCGAGGTGAAGGCGCACCTCCTGCGGGTGCTGGCGGCGCGCTGACCCGTTTCTCCACGCGCTCGCTATCATCGAGGGAGCATGTCTGGAGTCTGCATGGACCGGTTTGGAAGTTCGAAGCTGCGCATCGGCTGGGCGCTGGTCTGCCTGTTCTTTACGGGGCTGGTGATCATGGGCATCCGGGGCCAGCAGGGGGACAGCGGCTCGCAGATCCTGATCTTCGGCACGGCGGTGCCCCTGGGCGCGGACTCCCTGCGCACCTATGCGGTGGGCAACCTGCAGGGGATCATGTACTGGATGGTGTCCCTGGTGATCCTGCTGGGCGCCTTCGGCCCCGTGACGCAGTGGACGGCGGCGTCGGCGCGAGGTGAGCGGCTCAAGGGGTTCTTTGCGGGCACGGGGCTGGGGTTCGCCCATGGCCTGTTCCTGTCCCAGGTGGCCCTGATTCCGGTGTGGGCCCTGAGCTGGCGGCTCATGGGGGAGGCCTGGCCCCCGGAGCTGCTGCGGGCGGACCTGCATGGCCTGCTGCTGGGGCTGCAGATGCTGCTCTGGGTGGTGGTGCTCTCCCGGCTGCTGAAGTCCAGCGCGGGCATGGCCCTGCTGGTGACGCTGCTGCTGCGGGAGATGGGACCCCGCCTCAGCTTCTTCCTGGACTTTGGCCAGGACCTGGGCTGGAGCGCGGGCCAGGTGAAGGTGCTGGAAGTCATCGTCCGGCTGCTGCCCATGGCGCAGCTGCCTTCGGACCCCTTCTCGCCCCTGGCGCTGCCGCTTTCCATCGGGGGGCCGCTGCTGCTCGGCGCCCTGGCCATGCTGCTGCCGGCGGGCGGCCGGAAGTAGGCCGTGCGCCGCGGCCTGGGTCTGCTGCTGCCGCTGGTCCTCCTGGCCCAGGGCGCACAGGACCCGGCAGAGCTGCGCCAGAAGCTGGCGGCCATCCAGGGTCGGCTGGGCCAGGTGGACCAGCAGTTGGCCTCGCTGAAGAAGCGCCGCAAGGGCGTGCTGGTGGAGATCCAGGGCATCTCCCTGCAGCGGGACCGGGCCAAGGCGCAGGTGGACGGCGCCCGGCTGCGCCGGGACCAGGCCCAGAACGAGGTCCAGGGCATCGGCCGCGAGCAGGCCAGGATCCATGGCGAGGTGCTGCGCCTGCAGGGGGACCTGCGCCGACAGGTGCGCTGGATGCAGGCGCTCGGCCCCCTCGGTGACGTGGGCTTCTATTCCACGTTCCGGGATCTGGAGGCCTGGCTGGTGCGTGGGCGCATGCTCGCCTGGGCGCGGCTGCAGGAGCGCAAGCGGCTTGACCTCATCCACCAGCTGCAGGATGACCTGGCGACCAAGGAGAAGGCGCTGAAGGAAGTGCTCGCGCGGCTGGCCTCGGAGGAGCGGGAGGCCGCCCAGCTCCAGGCGGCCCTGCGCATCCAGGAGGATCGGCTCAACACATTCCTGGAGGGGCTCCAGAAGGATGAGACCTCCCA
>JAAXXS010000197.1 GCA_013334395.1 Holophagaceae bacterium
GGATCAGGGTGAGCATCCGCACCGCGTCTTCCACATCAGCGGGCTTGTTCAGGGTGTGGTGGTCCACGGCCACAGTGGTGTCGGCGGCCAGGACCCAGCGGCCTGGATTGCGCTGGGCAATGACCTCGGCCTTCAGCTCGGCCAGCCGGAGCACCAGGTCCGAGGGATCCTCGTCCAGCAGTGGTGTCTCATCCACGTGGGGGGCCTGCAGCTCGAAGGGGATGCGCATGGCCTCCAGCCACTGGCGTCGGCGGGGGCTGCCGCTGGCGAGGATGAGCGGCTGCATGGCCATGTCGGGCAGACCGGGCAGAGTCTCGCTCACCGCAGGCCCCGGGTCTTGAGATCGGTCGTCATCACGCGCATGTGGATGCTCTCGACCTCGGTGCCCAGCCGAAAGCCGAAGCGGGGATAGAAGTGCTGGCGGTCGCGGGTCTCCAGCACGAAGCGGGTGACGTCGCCCACCCAGGGGTGCCGTAGGCCCCACTGCACCATCTGCCCGGGGATGTCGTAATCCATCATGTCCCGGGCCGTCACCATGTCGTAGAGCTTGGCTTCGTAGGCGTGATCCGACCAGAGCCGGGTGACACCCACCAGGCGGCCGCCCTTGGTGCCCTCGGGCACCAGTCGCGCGGTCAGCAGGTGCGAGCAAGCCAGCAGCCGCCGCCACTGCTCGATGGTGCGGTCGGCGGTCCAGTAGACTTCCTCTGCCTGGAAGAAGATCTGGAGCTCACGCGGGTCGATGCTCCAGGTCTCGTCCCGGAAGGCGACGGTGCCAAGGGGGGTCGGCAGGGGCTCGGGTGTGAGGAAGTCGCGATCCATCAGGGTTTCCAAGAGAGGGTTCCCCATCCTAGCCGCGGGAGGACGCGCAACGCGAGGATTCCCAGCGCGAGGGCGCTGGCCAGGAGGGGCAGCAGCCACCCCGAGCGGGCCGGGGTGCGCACCGGTCGCCACTGCAGCTCCAGGGCGTAGGCGTCTTCGCTGAGGGGGCCGCCCCAGAGCTGGAACCGGCCGTCCTCCCGGAAGAGGCCGGACTTGCCCGTGAGGGTGGCGCGCACCAGAGGCACGCCCAGCTCGGGCGCCCTCAGGCGGATCTGGGCGGCGTGCAGGTCCGTGGCGATGCTGCGCTCGAACCAGCCGTCGTTGGTGTGGTTGGTCAGCAGCTCCGCGTGGCCCAGCTCCAGCCCCCGGCGGGTTCGCTCGGGCAGCAGGGCCTCGCTGCACAGCAGCGGATGCACACGCAGGGGGCCGCCGGGCGCAGGCACCGGGAAGGCGCAGCCCTCGCGCAGCTCGCCCGCCTCCTGGGAGACGAAGCCCAGCTGCTGGTCCAGCCAGCGGCGGAAGGGCTCAGGTCCCGGCACGCGCTCACCGAAGGCCATGGGCTCGGTCTTGGCGAACAGGAAAGATGGCTGGCCCGGGGCTTCGCCGCGTACCAGGTTGAGGAGACCCCCCTCGGTGCCGTAGAGCCAGGCCACGCCGCGCCGGGTGGCTTCCCTGTTCAGCCGCGGGTCGGGCTGGCGATCGTCGCGGCCCAGGACCGAACTCTCGGGCCAGAGCAGCAGGGTCGGGCGCTCCTTGCGCGGCAGCCCACTGGCGCGGAGCAGGGCGTCGCTGCGCCGCCACATGTCGGCTTCCATGCCCGGTGCGCGCTGGCCCGCGAGGTAGTTCGGCTGGATCAGCGCCACGTCCAGGGTGCGCAGGGGGCCCCGGGGCAGCAGGAGCCAGGCCCCGCCACCCAGAGCCAGCAGGCCCAGGGCCAGGGCCGGACCCGCGAGGACCCGCCGGAGGGGGGCGCCCTCCGCCAGAGCGGCACCCGCCCATGCACCGGTGCCCCAGGCCAGGGCCGATAGGCCGGAAGCGCCCAGGAAGGCCGCGCTGCGAGCGGTCCAGGGCAGGGCGCCGAAGGCCGCGCCCCAGGTCCAGGGATAGACGTGGAAGCCCCAGGACTCCCAGGCCAGCAGGAGCAGGGCGGCGCCCAGGGCCGCCCCCAAGGGGCCGGACCGGCGACCCAGCCAGCGCGATCCCAGGGTCACGGCCCAGAGGCCCGTGGCTTCCCAGAGGCTCAGCAGCACTGTCCCCAGCAGGGCCGCGCCAAAGGGCAGGCCCCCCTTGGAGGTCAGGGTCTGGGGCACCCAGGCGTAGAGGATGAGCAGGCCCGCCAGCAGGGTGAGCCAGGTCCAGAAGGCATGGCGGCCCCGAAAGACCGCCTCCATCAAGAAGATCGGAAAGGCCAGGGCGGCGAGGGGCTCGAGCCAGCCTCCCAGGGCGCCGGGATAGCGGAAGGCCAGGGCAAAGAGTGACGCCAGCACGGCGGTTTCCAGGGGGCGCAGAAGCCAGGGCGTCTTCACGGGCGGGGTCCGCCCCGCCGGGCGGCTTCGAAGCAGGCGATGCCCGCCGCCACCGCGGCGTTGAGGCTCTCAATGCCCTGGATGGGGATGGCGAGGCGCTGCATGCCCTCAGGCAGGGTCACCTCCGCCCAGCCATGGCCCTCGTTGCCCACCCAGAGGCGCAGGGGCTCGGCCAGGTTCGCCTCGGCCAGGGGCAGGGCGCCGGGTCCCCCGTCGAGAGCGAACCAGTGGCCGGGATCGGGGACCAGGGCCACTACCCGGCGCAGGGGCAGCAGGAAGGCCGCGCCCATGCCCCCCCGCAGGGCCCGGGGGTGGAAGGGGTCGGCGCAGCCCGGCCCCAGCAGGGCCTCCTGGAAGCCGAAGGCCGCGGCGCTGCGCAGGATCGCCCCGAGGTTGCCGGGATCCTGGATGCCCCAGGCGCCAATGACCCGAGGCGCCAGCGGGCCTGTCGGCTCGGGCCCCAGTTCCATCAGGAGGGCGTGTTCGGGGGGGCTGCCCGCGTCCGCCAGCTCCCGCATGAGCGCCTCGCCCAGTAACTGGGTGGGCACGCCCAGGGCGGCCTCCAGGGGATGGGGCGAGGCCTGCTCCAGCCGCAGCCAGAGGGCGGGCCGCAGCCGCGCCCCGGCCGGCGTCTGCCGGGCCTGGGCCCAGGTCTCGATGAGCTTCTCCCCCAGCAGCAGGGTGGCGCCACGCCGGGCGCCGCCGGGCCGGAGGCGGGCCTGGAGCTCCTGGAAGCGCGGGTTGGCCTTGCTGGTGAGGGTGGGCGACATGGGTGGGCCGAAGTGGGGCTTTCAGAGTACCCGTTCGGGCGGAGGGCGTGTTTGGGGGTGAGAGACCCGATGCAATCAGGAGGTTCAGAAGCTCTGGGTGACCTACGACAGCTTGAATTTCGGATCGGTGATGAGCTTGAAGCCTTCCCTGTGTGCCGCCCTAGCCAGGTCCAGATCGTAGACGGCAAAGAGGATCGTGCTCGGAGGCCCAAGCTCCTTGGCAGCAGCGAGGTGGATGGCATCGAAGGCACGCAACTGGTAGGCCCGCGTGAGAACTCCAGCCACTTCAAGGATGGAATCGGTCGGAACCGGATTGAACCGGTGCCAAGAGGCTTGGAACTCGCGCACGGCTGCAACCCGCTCGTCGTCATCCAGGTCGGACTTCCGGGCAAGGGCGGAGAGCACCTCTACGAAGGCGATCGAAACAGTACGCACGGGCTTGCGGTCCACAGCCTTGCTGACCTCCTTGGAGTGTTCCTCCTGGACCAGGAGTTTCACGATGGCGCTGGTATCGAGGTAGATCACCTCCGCCCCTCTGATACCAGCTGGGCTAGGGACTTGCCACCCTTATGCCGGGGTATCAGCATCACCGGTGGAACGAACTCGTCCGTGGGGAGGGCGGCGGCTTCGAGGATGGACCGCACCTCGCCTTCGAGGGATGTGCGGTGCTGGGCGGCACGGATTCTCAAGGCGCTATGGGCAAGCTCAGATACATTCCGAACAAGAATCTGGGGCATGGCTGCTCCTCTCACTAGCAATGATAGTCAAAGCTATCAATGTTGCAAGCGGCTCCCAGAATTCAGCGCCACGAGGGGGACTTGGAACCTATTGGGATCCAGGAACGGTTTGCGGGCATCCGGGAGATGACCAGTCTGCGCTGATCTGCCACCCTAGCCGCTGGCCAATGGGTACCCTTGGGGATTCGGTTTAGACTATCGGCGACCCACGCAGCTTTTCATCGATTCCCCCACGCGCCCTCCAGGAGCACCGATGCAACCTTTTGTCCCTTCTGATCAGAACCTGCGGGAGTTCTCGCTGCGGGCCGTGCTCATCGGCCTCGTCATGGCCGTGGTGCTCGGCTCCGCCAATGCCTACCTGGGCCTGAAGGCCGGCATGACCATCGCCGCCACCTACCCGGCGGCGGTCATCGGCATGGCCCTCATCAAGCTCATGAAGGGCACCATCCTGGAAGAGAACATGGCCCGCACCGTGGGCAGCATCGGCGAGTCCGTGGCTGCCGGCGCCATCTTCACCATCCCCGCCTTCGTGATCAGCGGCATCTGGCCGAAGTTCTTCACCATGGGCAACTACGTCACCAGCTCGCTGATCATGTTCGCGGGCGGCGTGCTCGGCATCATGTTCGTGGCCCTGCTCCGCCGGGTCATGGTCGAGGACGCGGAGCTGCCCTACCCCGAGAGCGTGGCCGCCGCCGAGATCCACAAGGCTGGCGCCCGCGGTGGCAGCGGCACCAAGTTCCTGTTCGGTGCCATGGGCCTCGGCGCGGTGATCCAGGCCCTCGTGCAGGTGCAGCTCTTCGCCACCACCTGGGAGCGCTTCGTGGGCTTCAAGGCCA
>JAAXXS010000198.1 GCA_013334395.1 Holophagaceae bacterium
CTGTTGTCGCTCACAACGATGGTGAACAGGGCCAGATCCCGGTTGGTGAGCCGCGTGCCCGCGCTCAGGTGGCCCAGGAGGGCGCTGTCCGCCGCGAGGTCACTGGGCTGCACCACGTAGGCATCCCTGATGCCGGCGGGACCCGTCCCGTCCTGGGCCTGCCGGTAGAGCTCCAGGAGGATGGCGAGCTTGATGGTGCTGGCGGCGGGGAACACCTCGTCGCCCCGCAGCGAGAAGGAGGCTCCGGTCTCGAGGTCCCGCACGTAGAGACCCACCCGGCCCTCGACCTCGTCGGCGAGTCTTGTGACATCCTCGGTCATGCGCGTCCAGAGCAGCGGCTGGCTCTGCGCCAGGGAGACTGGCCGCTGCGCTTCGGCCACCTGCGCGGGCAGGCTCAGCGTGGCGGCGGTCAGAAGGAAGGCACTCAGGACTTTCAGCATGGGCACTCCCCGGGAGCCGCTCCGGACCGGTCAGAGGGCACTGCATATCATCGTCAGCGCACCCCCCGACCGGAAGCCCTCATTCCGGCGTGGCGCCCTGGATTGCCCCTTCGATCGCGGGGGGATTCCGCTACGCTCTTGTCATGTCCTTCGACAGCACCCCACGGGATTCCGCCTCCCCTCCGCCTCCGTCCGGGCGCACGCTGACGGCGCAGGTGGACCTCGGGCAGCTGGTGCGGAACCACACCAGCCTCCGGCGCGCCGCGCCGGGTCTGGGTCTCCTCGCGGTGGTGAAGGCGGACGCCTATGGCCATGGCGCAGGCCCGGTCGCCCGCGCCCTGGAGGCCTCGGGCATCGACGGCTTCTGCGTGGCCACCCTGGACGAGGCCCTCGAGTTGCGGACCGCAGGCCTACGCGGCCCCGTCCTCGTGTTTGAGGGGGAAGCTCCCGAAGCGCTGCCCGTGGCCGCCGCGCACGCCATCGACCTCACGGTGGTCTCGGCGGAGCACCTGGCGGCCCTGGCCCCGGGCCTCGAGCAGCATGACGTGGGCCTGCACCTCAAGCTGGACACGGGCATGGGCCGGTCGGGCATTCTCCTGGACGAGCTGGGTGGCTGCCTGGACCAGATTCGCCTCTTGCAGCATCGGGTCCGGGGGGTCATGAGCCAGTTCTCGGCTTCCGAGGAACCTGAGGCCCGGAGCGTCCGGCTCCAGCGGCAGCGGTTCCAGGGGGCCCTGGCCCAGCTGCGGGACGCCGGCATCGTGGCGCCCATGGTCCACCACGGGAACAGCGCCGCCTGCCTCCGGGGCTTCTCCGAGGGTGACACCCATGCACGCTGCGGCATCGCCCTGTATGGGCTCTCCGAGGTCGATGAGGCCCGGCAGGCGGGGCTCCAGCCGATCCTCGAGCTCTCGGCGGAGGTCACCCGCTCCGTCCTGATCCCGGCAGGCACTCCGGTGGGCTACAGCAGCTCCTTCGTGGCGCCCCGGGCCCTGCGGCTGGTGACCCTCAACTGCGGCTACGCGGACGGCTTCCCCCGGGCCCTGGCCAACCGCGCCCGGGCGGGCTACCTGGGCGACAGCTTCCCCGTCGTCGGCAACATCTCCATGGACATGCTGACTGTGGCGCTTCCAGAGGACGTGGTCGTCCGGACCGGGGAGCGCATGACCCTGCTGAGCCGGAACCCGCTGGAACCGCACTCGGTCCAGAACACCGCCAGGCTGCTGGGCACGATCCCCTATGAAGTCACCTGCGCCCTGAACCGGCGGGTCCTCCGCCACCACTTCTGATCGGATCCGCACCCATGCTGAAGCCTGCCCTCAAGAGCCTGCTCCTCGCGGTGGCGGTGGCCCTGGCCGCTCAGGCCCAGAGTCCGAAGCCCCAGACACCCCCCATTCCGCCTCTGGCGGTCCTGATCGCCGAAGCGCAGAAGGCCGTGCCCCCGGCCATGCCCCCCAGCCGGCTGGCGCCGGACCTGGTGGAGGTCACTCGCCTCGACCCCTCGATCCAGCTGGACATCCGCTACGCCACCTCGGACAACTTCCTGCACGCGCCGGTCTACGGTCAGGCCAAGGCCTTCCTGCAGCGCCCCGTGGCCCAGGCCCTGGTGCGGGTGAACGCGGCCCTCAAGCGCTCCGGCTACGCCGTGCGCATCTACGACGGCTACCGGCCCTGGTGGGTCACCAAGGTCTTCTGGGACGCCACGCCAGCCGCGGACCACGACTATGTGGCCGATCCCGCCAAGGGCTCCGTGCACAACCGCGGCTGCGCCGTGGACCTGGACCTGGTGGACCTCACCTCTGGGGCCCCGGCCAGCATGCCCAGCGGCTACGACGAGATGTCCGAGCGCTCCCACGCGGACTACCCCGGCGGTGACCCCGCTGCCCGCGCCCACCGGGACCTGCTCCGGGCCGCCATGGAGGCCCAGGGCTTCAAGGTGCTCAAGGAGGAGTGGTGGCACTTCGACCATGCCTCCAGTGCCGACTATCCGGTCATGAACCTCACCTTCGAGGCCATCCGCGACCGCTCCGCCGAGCTTGCCCAGAGCGGCCAGGTGCTGCTGGTGACCACCCCTGGCTGGGATGCCGCCAAGGGCAGCCTGCAGCGCTTCGAGCGCCAGCAGGGTATCTTACGGGCCGTGGGCGCGCCGCTGACCGCGTGGGTCGGCAAGGGCGGCCTGGCCTGGCGCACGGACGACGGGGCGCCCACGCCCCCGGCGGCTGGTCCGATGAAGCGCGAGGGGGATGGCCGCGCTCCCGCGGGGCTCCTCACCTTCGGCGACATGTGGGGCTACGCGCCCACCGCTCCCGAGGGCGTGCGGTTCCGCTACCGCATGGCCACCGAGTGCGAGCGCTGCGTGGATGACCCGGACCACGCCGACTATGCCCGCATCATCAGCCTGCCGAGCCCCAAGGCCCCCGCGACCTTCCGGTCCGCCGAGTACCTGCTGCTGCCCACGGAGCACTACCGCCACATGGTGGTGATCCACTACAACGACCTGCGGCCCCTCAAGCATGCGGGCAGCTGCATCTTCCTGCACGTGGCACCGCCCCCGGGCGGAGGCACCGCCGGCTGCACGGCCCTGGCCGCGGAGGACCTGCTCACGCTGCTGCGGTGGATGGATCCGGCCAAGAACCCCGTGCTGCTCCAGGTCCCCGAGGCCCTGCTCGAGACGACCCGCGCCACCTGGAGCCTGCCCGCCGAGCTCAAGCCGGCCGGACACTGATCCAACCCTTCCCCTGCTGCCCACCCCCTGTCTGGAGTTCCCCGTGTCCCTACGCCGCCTCAGCCTCGCCCTGCTCCTGCCCCTGGCCCTTCAGGCCCAGCAGGCGGCGCCCACCCTGCACGAGGCCCTGCTGGCCGCCCGCGCGGACCGCGCGGGCGAGCCCGGCGTGGCCGCGGCTTTCAAGCGGCTGGCGGACACCCACGGCACGCCGCTCTACATCTACGACCAGGCCCACATCAAGGGCCAGGTGGCCAGCCTCCGCGCGGCCTTCGGTCCCCGGTTCCCCAAGCTGCGGATCTTCTACGCGCTGAAGGCCAACACCAACCCCGCGGTCATCGACCTGCTGCGGTCTGAGGGCCTCGGCGCCGAGGTGGTCTCCGGCGGCGAGATCGAGTCGGCCCTGCGCCAGGGCTACGCGGGCACGGACATCATGTTTACGTCGTCGTCCAAGAATCCCCGGGAGATCCGCCGCGCCATCGAGTTGGGCACGGTGCTGAACGTGGACTCGCTCGATGAGCTGAGCCAGGTGCAGGCCGAGGCCCGCCGCCAGAAGAAGCAGGCCCGCATCTCCTTCCGCATCAACCCGGGCGTCGATCCCCACACCATCCACCAGATCAACACCGGCATCGCCGAGTCCAAGTTCGGCCTGCACCTCCAGGGCGGCATCGCCTTCAAGGGGTACGAGGTCGCCAAGGGCATGCCCGAGATCCGCATCGAAGGCGCCCACTGCCACATCGGCTCCCAGATCACCGAGACCGACGGCTACGAGCTGACCGCCCGGAAGATGCTGGGCTTTGTGAAAGAGCTGAAGGACAAGCTGGGCATCCGCCTCGCCTTCCTGGATCTCGGCGGCGGCCTGGGCATCCCCTACCAGGATGGCCAGCACGTGATGTCGCCTGAGGATCTGGCCAAGGCCCTGGCGCCCATCTGGAAGGAGGGCGTGGCCGCCGCAGGCTACGAGCCCACCCTCTGGCTGGAGCCCGGCCGCTTCTTCGTGGGCGGCTCCGGCTACCTCCTGGTGCGGGTGAACACCGTCAAGGAGACCCCCATCAAGACCTTCGTCAACGTGGACGCCGGGTTCAACACGCTCATGCGGCCGGCGATGTACCAGGCCTACCACCGCGTGCGGATCCTCGGCCGGACGCAGGATCCGATCAAGGTCGACATCGCGGGCGACGTCTGCGAGACCGGCGACATCCTCGCCGAAGGGCGCCTGCTGCCCCGGGCGAAGGCGGGTGATCTGGCGGTGATCCTCGACGCTGGCGCCTACGGCTTCTCCATGGCCAGCGAGTACAACGCCCGGCCCCTTCCGGCCGAGGTGTTGGTGGTCGGCAACGAGGCCAGGGTGGTCCGCCGCCGGGGCACCATGAACGATCTCTACCGCAGCGCCAAGCCGGCTGCCGCTCCCCGGAAGTAGCCATGCCCTCGAACGGTAGCGGGACCTTCCGCCGACTCGGTCAGGCCGCCTTGGGCCTCGCCCTGCTGGCGGGGATGTCCGCCTGCCACCCGCCGCGGAACACGC
>JAAXXS010000199.1 GCA_013334395.1 Holophagaceae bacterium
GCCAGGATCCCCTTGCGCAGCCACTCCACCGCGGCGTCCAGGTCACCCCGGGCCTGCTCGCAGATGCTCAGCATCGAGCAGCACTCCAGGGTGCGCTCGGGGTCGCCCATGGCGATCTTGAACTCCTCGATGGACGGCTCGATGAGCTGCATCTCCTTGTAGGCGATGCCCAGGTTGTAGTGGGTGTCGTAGTCGTCGCCCTGGACCTGCTTCTCGACGCCCTCTCGGAAGGCGCTGAACAGCTCGTCCACGGTCTGGACCTTCTCCACCATGCTGGTGGTGTCGTGCATCTCCTCGCCTTCGCCGGTGTCCATGAGCGCCGTGCCCAGCACGTCCGTGAGGTCGAAGAAGGAGTTGGCGAAGTCACCCTCCTCGAGGGCGTCGGCCTTGGCGACGTGCCCCAGCTTTTGGAGCGCCGTCTCGGCCCGGTGGATGCGTGCCTCCAGCTCCGGGTGGCCCGGGAACTGGCGGAGGGCGGCTTCGAGCTCGATCTTGGCTTCCTCGGGGCTGCCGTAGTCGAGCTGGAAGTCGATGTCACCCAGGAGGCTCTCCAGCTCCTCGGGGATGGCGACGGGCGCGACGGCCGCCTCGGCCTCCGGCTCGGGCAGGGCCGAGAGGGCGGCAATGACCTCGGGCTCCAGCTGGCGGGTGGGCATCGGCGGCAGGGGCGCCGTGGGGGAGACATTCAGGTCGTAGGCAAAGCCAGGTGCCGTGTCCTCACTGAGCGAGGCTCCCATCCACTCCAGGTCCGGGACATTGATGGCCGTGGGCTCGGGCAGGGGCTCCGGCTCCAGGAGACCCGGAGTCGAGAAGGGATCGGGCAGCTGCACCCCCAGGTCGGGAAGCTCCACCTGACCATCCCCCAGGGCGATGGTTCCGGGTGGGGCGAAGGGAGCCGCCGTTGACAGGTCGAGCTTGATCGGGGCTTCCGCTTCGTCGGGGAGCGGCTGGACGGGGCGGGGCGGGGCGGCATGGAGAGGGACCGACTCGGGGAGGCCCATGGACCGGCGGTGGATCCGGGTGGAGCCGGGGAAGAGCTGCTCTGCCATGTCCAGCAGGTGCGCAGCCTCGCGCTTCTTGCCCACCGCTCCAAGGGCCTGGGCGCTCTGCACGTACTGCATCTGCACCTGGGTCAGGCGCCCGGTGCTGCGGTGCACTGTGGCGATGGCCTCGATGAGGGTGAGGTCCTCGGGATCCAGCTCCAGGGCCTTCTTGTAGGTCTCGATGGCCCGCTCGGGACTCCCGCTGCGGAGCATGGCCTCCGCCTCGCGCGAGAACTGCTCGATGCGCAGGCGCTGGATCGGATCCACCTCGGTCTCGCGCCCGTGGCGGGTGATCTCCCGGCTGGGCCGGCCGTCGAAGCCCAGGGCCTGGGCTCCGAAGCCCTCCTGGGCGGGGGGCTGCCGCACGGCATCGGGTACCACCCCGAGGGCCTGCAGCTGGGTCGCAACGCTGCCGGCCAGGGCCTGGTCGTTGTTCTGGAGGGCCAGCACGTAGGCGCTCTGGAGGGCCTGGACCTGCTCGGTCCGGTTACCGCTCTGGTGGGCGATCTCGGCCAGCAGCAGCCAGGCCTCGCTGCCGAGGTGGTCCTGGAGCGCGGCGTGCAGGCAGCGGCTCACCGGGTCGCCCGAGCCGCGGCGGGCGAGCTCCCGGGCGATGGGGGCGAACAGCCTGAGGCCCTCGTCAGAGCGGTCCGCGTTCACCAGGTTGCGCAGCGCCCGCTCGCAGAGGGGCAGGGACTTCTCCGGCAGCTGGGCCACTTCCGCCAAGGCCTCCAGGGCCCGATCCGGGTGGCCGCTGCGCAGCTCGATCTCCGCCAGGGCCTCCAGCAGCTCGGGGTTGCGGGGATTGGCCCCCAGGCCCTCACGCAGGTGCTCGGCAGCGGTGCTGTAGTCGCCCTGGATCACGCCCAGGCGGCTCTGGGTCAGGTAGACCTGGGGCGTGGAGATCATCGCCTTGGCGCGGTCGAGGATCTGGCTGGCCTCCCCGTGCATCTGCTCCATGGCCAGGGACTCGGCCACCTCCAGGTAGATGCCCGCGGCCCGCTCCTTCAGGCCCTCTTTGTTGTAGAGGTCCGCCAGGCGGACCTTCATCTTGAGGTTCTTGGGGTCGAGGTCCACGACCTTGTTGAACTCTTCCAGGGCCCGCTTGATGAGCCCCTTCTTCTGGAAGGACTCCGCCACCGAGAGGTGGACGCGGACGGCGTCCGTGGGCCGGTTCATCTGGCGGTAGAGGTCTGCCAGTCGCTGCGCTGCGTCGATGTCCTCAGGCGCATTGCGCACCACCTTCTGGAAGATGGCCGCGGCGCGGGCATGGAAGCCGTCCCGCTCATAGGCGGCCCCCAGGCGCTTGTGGATCTCCACGCCTTCCTTGATCCGGCCGACCTGCACACTGAGGTCGCCGATCTGGTTGAGGGTGTTGTAGTCCTTGGGGTTGTCCTCGATGAGTTTCTGGAACTCGTCGATGGCCCGCTCCACCCGGCCCGCAGTCAGGTACTTGTCGGCCTCTTTTTTTACTTTGATGCGGTCGATGGCCATGCGGCTGCCTCGGGATCTCTGGCGGGGTTCAAAGAGTGTAGGCCGGGCGCCCGGGAATGGATAGGACTACTGAAAATGGCTACCCGTGAAACTGTGTGGTAGCAGATTTTCCAAGCGATGGAGCGAACGGCTGTTCCGGTTGGCGAGCAGCACCGGGAGGGTGGCCGCGAACTCGATCAGGGCCTGGCGGCAGGCGCCGCAGGGCGGGGTCAGCTCGGCCACATCGGTGACCACCACCGCGGCCACCAGCCCGCCTGGTCGGAGGCCGGCGGCCACGGCGGCGCTCAGGGCGCCCCGCTCGGCACAGAGGGTGACGGGGTAGGCGGCGTTCTCCACATTGCACCCCGCCACCACCTCGCCGGTCGCCGTGAGCAGGGCGGCGCCCACCTGGAAATGGGAGTAGGGCGCATGGGCGTGGTCCCGGGCTTGCCAGGCCGCTTCCAGCAGGGGGGTCCAGGACGGGGAGAGCGGGTCATCAAACACCAGAACCTCCAGGGGCTATCAGCTTAGCGGAGCTTCCGCCCCGGGGATGATTCCAGGCGCGCCCTCGCCGGTTCCGGCCGCCTGGGTCAGGGCCAGGGCGCGCCAGCAGGGTGTGTGGCCGCGGAGCTCCCGGACCCCCCCAGAGTCATGCAGCTCCAGGCTGATGGCCCGCTTCTGGAGCCGCGCCTGCAGGATCGCGCCCGAGAGCCGCTCCAGCTCGCGCTCGAAAGGCCGGCCGGGCCCCCAGGCCCGCAGGTCGAGCCGCAGGTGCATGCCCATGGGCCGGTCCTCCTCGAAGGTCCGCACCCAGGGCTGCCCACGCTGGGCGGTGCGCTTCCAGTGGACCCGGCCCGGCGCGTCGCCCTGCCGCAGGGGCCGGGCGCCTTCGGGGCTGCTGGTCCCCTCCTGCGCCTGGCTGCGGCGCCCCTCGCCGCGCCAGCTGGTGGGGGCGGCGGGAGGCGTGCGGGGGTGGGGCAGCACCAACAGGGACTGGTCCAGCTCCAGGATCCGGGCCTTCTCCATGAGGCCGAAGGGATAGCTCGTACGCAGCTCCAGAGTGCGGACCCGGGTCCACCCCCGGTGGCCCGCCCGGGCGTGCAGGACCACCAGGGACTCTCCGGTCCGGCTGTCCCTCGCCAGGAAGCCGGGCTGCACGGTGGCGTCGTCCATGCCGAGGTGCAGCTCGAGGCCCCGGAGGCGCCCGCGCCCGGTGTCCTTCAGCCGCAGCCGGAGGCCTCCCCGCACCCGGGCGAAGAGGCTGCCCCCCTCCAGGCCTGCCACCTGCAGCCCCAGGAGGACCCGGCGGCTGAGGATCCCCGAGACGAGGAAGAGTCCCAGCAGCAGGGCGAACACCAGGTAGAGCAGGTTGTTGCCGGTGTTCACGGAGAAGGCGCCCACCGCCAGCAGGGCCAGGAGATACTGGGCCCCCAGGCGCGTGAGCGACAGGCGCAGGCGGCGATCGTTCCAGAGCTTCACGCGTCGCCTCCGCCTATCGCACACTGCGCGTGCTCCGGCGCGCTCCGCTTGCCGAGGCGGAGCCTCCCTGCGGCGCGCCCTGCGGGCTTCGGCTGCGCCAAAGTGGCACTCGGCTCCTGCTGCGTGCTCATGGCTCCAGACTATGCTCGGAAGGCCCCTGATAGCATAGGTCTTCTCCCAGGCCCCCCATGCTGAACCGACTCTTCCGAACCAAGTCCCTCGAGCAGCTCCGGGCCAACGCGGAGGAACCCGAGCACCAGCTGAGCAAGAGCCTGGGCACCTTTGAGCTCACCATGTTCGGCATCGGCGCCATCATCGGCGCTGGCATCTTCAGCTCCATCGGCACCGCCGCCGCGGGCAACCTTGCCGACGGCCGCCTGCCTGCGGGGCCCGCCCTGGTGATCAGTATCCTGGTGGTGGCGCTCATCTGCGGCTTCACGGCCCTGGCCTACGCCGAGATGGCCTCCATGATCCCCGTGTCCGGCAGCGCCTACACCTACGCCTACGCCACCCTCGGCGAGCTCATGGCCTGGATCATCGGCTGGGACCTGCTGCTGGAATACGCCATCTCCAATGTCGCCGTGGCCATCTCCTGGGGCGACTATGCCCGGAGCTTCCTATCGACGGTCTTCCATGTCGAGATCCCGGGCTGGCTGGGCATGGATCCGCGCAGCGCCCTGAAGCTGGT
>JAAXXS010000200.1 GCA_013334395.1 Holophagaceae bacterium
CCAGGGCAGCAGCAGGCTGAAGCGGCTGCCGGGGTCCAGGGGCTCGTAGCGGGTGTCGCCCTGGTGGTCCTGGGCGATGCGGCGGACGATGGCGAGGCCCAGGCCCGTGCCCTTGCGCTTGGTGGAGAAGTAGGGCTCGAAGAGCCGCTCGCGGTCGCCCTCGGGCACGCCGCTGCCGGCATCCTCCACGTCGTAGCGCAGGAAGCCTCCCTGGATGGCCAGGGAGAGACTTACCCGGCCCTCTCCCTCCACCGCCGCCACGGCGTTGTCCACGTAGTTGATGAGGGCGCGCTTGACCATGTCGCCATCCCAGACCGCGGCCACGGGCTCTGCGGGCAGACTTACGTCCCACTGGATCTCGGGGTGGTTCGGCCGGTAGAGTGCCGCCACCTGACGCAGCAGCTCCGCGGGGTCGCAGGGCGCGAACTGAGGCACGGGCAGCCGGGCAAAGCGGGTGAAGCTGTCCACCAGCCGCGAGAGGCTGGCCACTTCCGTCAGGATGGTCTCGGCCCCTTCCTGCACGGCGGCGGCATCGAGGCGCCCGTCGCGGTGGCGGCGCAGCAGGCGCTGAGCTGTGAGCTGGATGGGCGTGAGCGGGTTCTTCACCTCATGGGCCATGCGCCGGGCCACCTCCTGCCACGCGGCACGCTTCTCGGCCTGGGCCAGCAGGGACAGATCCTCCAGCACCGCCAGCACACCGCCGCCCTGCAGGGGCTCGAGGATGGCGCGCACGGGCCGGCCCTCGCCCTCGCCGCCCAGGCGGAATTCCTCCTGCACGCCGCGCCGGGCCTCGAGCACAGCCTGGAGCAGCTCCGGCAGCCGACCCAGGCGCGGCAGGGTCGCCACGGCCGCCCAGCGGACCTCTGTGGGATCCACGGCATCCAGCCCCAGCCAGGTGCGCGCGGCGGCGTTGAAGGTGCGCAGCTCGCCGTCCGGCCGCCAGGTGATGACCCCCACGGGCAGCGCCGCCAGGATCTGGTCCAGGTAGGCCCGCTGCTGCTCGATGCGGCTGGCCTGGGTCTCGATGGCCACGCGGTTGGTCTTGAGGTCGCGGGTCATGGCGTTGAAGGTGCGGGCCAGGAAGGCCAGCTCGTCCTCGCCGAGTTCGGGCAGCTGCACCTCCAGGTCGCCGGAGCCCACGCGCTGGGCGGCCTTGGCCAGGGCGCGGATGGGCTCGCTGAGGGACTTGGCCAGGGCCAAGCCCGACCACACGGCGAAGAACAGCGTGAGCATGGTCAGGAAGAGGAAGGTGCTCTGGGGCAGGGTCTCCAGCGTGGCGCGGTTGGCGCGGATCTGCTGGCTCTCCTTGAAGCGCTGCTCCAGGGCCAGCACCCGGTCCAGGGTGTCCCGGGGCATGAAGACCCCCACGGCCCAGACGCCGTCACCCCGCGGCACCGCGCGCAGCAGCCAGAGGCCGTCCCGGCTCTCCAGCTGGGCCTCGTCACTCAAGACCGACAGGTCCGGCGGCGGCAGCCCGGCTCCCAGGTCCAGGGACCGGAGGCCGCCCTCGCCTCGCTTGCCCTGCAGGCCCACCAGGTCCAGGCCCGTGGCCTCGCGGAGGACCTGGGGCTCGGCGGAAGCGGAGGCCTGGAGGCGCGAGACCCCGAACTGGAGGCGCGCCTGGGCCGCATCCCGCAGATCACCCGCGGCCTTGTGGCCATCCCGGATGGCCACCTCGGTCTCGGGACTGAACCAGCGCTGCACGTTCTTGTTGATGAAGTCCCGGCCCACCAGGAAGAGGATCAGGCTCGGCACGATGCCCACCACGAAGAGCGTCAGCACCATGCGCGTGCGCAGGCGGGAGCCGAGGATGCCCATCTTCCGCTCGAAGTACAGCTTGGCCAGGCTGCGCGCCACGATGAAGCAGAGGGAGCCGATGGCCAGGACGTTCAGCAGGCCCAGGGCCACCAGGGCCCAGCGGGTCGGCGCGTCCAGGCCGCCCTCGGCGATGCGGTTGCCCACGGTCTTGTAGAGCAGGATGATCATGATGATCAGCACGACCAGTCCCGCGGCCACATAGAGGCGCGTGAGTTCGGGGTGGCGCTTCGGCTGCGGGGAGGCCATGGTCAGCAGGCTATCCTGGAACGGCCCCCATGGGCAGGCGGAAGCGGATGACGGCAGAGAGCTCGGAGGCGGCGCGACGGAAGTTCCTGGCGGGATTCATCCCCGGCAGCGGGCGGCCCGGCCTGGATCCGCCGCCACCCGACGAGGCCTGGGACACGGTCGATGCGGACCTGGGCACCTACCCGCGCCTGGCCCTGGAATTCTGGACCTCGAAGCAGCGCCAGGCCGCGAACCTGCACGAGATCAGCTACCGGGCCTGCTACAAGCCCCAGCTGCCCCGCCACTTCATCGAGCGCCTGACGCAGCCTGGCGACCGTGTCTACGATCCCTTCAGCGGGCGCGGCACCACGATCCTCGAGGCGGCCCTGCTGGGGCGCCGGGTGGCAGCCAACGACGTCAACCCCCTGTCGCGGATGCTGGCGGAGCCGCGCCTCCAGCCCCCGGCCGTCGCCGATGTGGCCGCGCGGCTGAAAGAGATCCCCCGCACGGGCCGCGCGGATGGCCTGGACCTGGCCATGTTCTTCCACCCGGACACGGAAGCCGAGATCCGCGGCCTCCGGGACTGGTGCCTGGACCGCGCCGCCGCGGGCACCCTGGACGCCCTTGACACCTGGATCCGCATGGTGGCCACCAACCGCCTCACGGGCCACAGCCCCGGCTTCTTCTCGGTCTACACCCTGCCCCCCAACCAGGCGCTCACCGCCGAGAAGCAGCTGCAGATCAACGCCCAGCGCCAGCAGAGCCCCACCTATCGGGACACCCACACGCTGATCCTGAAGAAGACGAGGCAGCTGCTCACGGGCCTGGAACCCACGCAGGGGCGGCACCTAGCCCAGGCCGCGCAGGACGCGGTGTTCCTCTCGGGGGACGCCCGGAGGACGCCGGAGCTGGCGGATGCCAGCGTGGCCCTCACCGTCACCTCGCCGCCTTTCCTGGATGTCGTGGACTACGCTGGCGATAACTGGCTGCGCTGCTGGTTTGCGGGCCTGGACGCCGCCGCCATCGGCCGCGGCATCAGCACGCCCCGCACCGTGGCGGCGTGGTCCGAGACCATGGCGGAGGTCTTCGCGGAACTGCACCGCATCACCCGGCCCGGCGGCTTCGTGGCCTTCGAAGTGGGCGAGGTGCGCTGCGGGAAGCTCAGGCTGGACGAGGTGGTGCTGCCCCTGGGCCTGGCCGCGGGCTTTCGCGCCCACGGCGTGCTGGTGAACACCCAGACCTTCACCAAGACCGCCCACATCTGGGGCGTCGGCAACAACGACAAAGGCACCAACAGCAACCGCGTGGTGCTGTTCGAGCGCTAGACCAGGGCGTCCTTGGGTCCGGCACACCGCTGCGCGCCCCGCACGCGGCCGGTGGCCTGCACGCGGAGGTGGGAGGCCTGGTGGCCTTCGCTGCGCAGGGCCAGGGTGTCGAAGCGCACCGAGGCCAGGTAGTCGCTAAGCACCTGCGTGGCCTCCACCCAAACGGACTGCACGGGGCAGCTGGCCGCCAGGGGGCAGACCCGTCGGTCGCTCACGCAGTGGTTGAGCGCCATGCGGCCTTCCGTGGCCTCCACCACCTCGCCCAGGGAGATGTCACCCGCGGGCCGGGCCAGGCTCACACCGCCCCCGGAGCCCCGGGAGGTCATGAGGATGCCCGCCTTCACCAGATCGCCCACGATGCGCCGCACGAAGTCCAGGGGCAGCATCCGGTGCTTGGCGATGTCCGCGAGGGGCACGCGGGCGCCGGGGGCCAGGCAGGCCAGGTGCAGCACCACACGGGCGGCGTAATCGGTCTGGCGGGAGATGCCGAGCATGGGGGACCACCTGGAAGCCCAAATATGAGTTCTAGCGTGCTATTGGTCAACTACCTTGCAACCCAAAGGTCCTCAATGGACCTCCGGAGCCACCCGCTGGTAGAGGGCCGCGTCCTCGCCATCCGGGTAGTAGCCGGGACGCAGGCCCACCGGCTTCCACCCGCAGGCCCAGTAGAGGCCGATGGCTGGGGCGTTGGCGGCCCGCACCTCCAGGAACAGCTGGACCATGCCCGCTTCCGCCAGGTCCTGCTGGCAGGCCTCCAGCAGCTTCCGGCCGAGGCCCTGCCCCCGGGCCTCGGGGGACACGGCGATGCGCAGCAGCTCGGCTTCCCCGGCGGCCTGGATGCAGGCCCAGCGCGCGAAGGCCAGCTCCGGGATCAGCCACAGCACCTCATGGTCGGCCGGGGCCTTCCAGGGCGCGCCGAAGGCCGTGCGGTCCAGCCGGGTCACCCAGGCCGGCAGCGGCTCCCCTGCTTCCAGGCGCCAGACCCCGGGGCTGAGGCTCTCCTTCACCGGGCCACGCCGCGGCGCAGGGCCTCGGACAGCGAGGCGGCGGCCAGGGGGAAGTTCAGCTCCGCGTCCGTCTCCCGCAGATAGAAGGGCACCAGGGGGGCTTCCGGCGGACCCAGGGCCACGCGGCGCGCCAGGGCCACCAGCCCCGCCAGGGTGGCCTCGCCCTCGTCGGGAAGGAGCACCCGGCGGCCCGGCAGGACCGCCTCGACCCGGGGCGCGAAGGCCTCCGGAGCCCACCAGGCCTCGGTGCCCACCCAGGCGGGCAGCTCGACCAGGGGGTGCTTGGCGGCGGGG
>JAAXXS010000031.1 GCA_013334395.1 Holophagaceae bacterium
AACAACGTGGGACCCGGGGAGATGGAGGCCCTCGTGGCCTTCTACGAGCGCGTCTTCGGCTTCTCCGTCACCCGCGAGTTCCACATCCGCGGCGCCCTGGGCACTGGCCTCGACTCCAAGGTGGTGCAGAGCGCCAACCACCAGGTGATCATCCCCATCAACCAGCCCGCCGACCTCAAGAGCCAGATTCAGGAATACGTGCAGCGCCACCGGGGCTCGGGTGTGCAGCACATCGCCCTGTCCACGAACGACATCTTCGGAACCCTAAACACGCTGCAGGCCCAGGGCCTGCGATTCCTGCGGGTGCCCGAGGCCTACTACGACCTGCTGCCCGGTCGCGTGGCTCGGGGCGGCTACACCGTGCGCGAGGACCTGGCCACGGCCCGGGAACTCGGGGTGCAGATCGACGGCGACGCCAGCGGCTACCTGCTCCAGATCTTCAGTGAGGACCAGCTTGGACCGCTCTTCTTCGAGATCATCCAGCGACGGGGCAACCTTGGTTTCGGCGAGGGCAACTTCCAGGCGCTCTACGACTCCATTGAATTGGACCAGCAGCGACGGGGTGTTCTCTAACCTCACACCCAGGTGGATGCGCCTAAATTCCCACTGCCGCATGGCGTGCTGGAGCCGGTCCGCAGGGTTGCACCGGAGCAGGTGGTCATATATGATTTCTTCATCTACCAACCTTTATAGCCACGCGATACCCCTGTTCCCCACGCCGGGCCGATAGGGCACCACTTCACAAGGAGGGGCACCAGCCATGAGCAGTGAGATGTATGAACTGATGCGGAGCAATCCCAAGTTCCAGACGCTCGTAAAGCGTCGGGGACGCTTCGCCTGGACCATGTCTGCCATCACCCTGGTGATGTTCTACGGCTTCGTGCTGGTGGTGGCTTTCAAGCCCGCCCTGCTCGGCCGCCCCATCTCTGAAGGCTCCATGCTGACCGTCGGCGTCGTCGTCGAGTTCTTCATGTTCGTCTTCTTCTGGATCCTGACCGCGATCTACGTGGTCCGGGCCAATGGCGAGTTCGACTCGCTGACCCAGGAAATCATCAAGGAAGCCCAGAAGGAGGGCAAGTAATGAGCCGTCTGAACCGCATCGTCACGGCTCTGGGCATGTTCGCCCTGTCCACCATGGCCTTCGCCGGCCCGGCCCTGGATGGCATCCAGGCCAAGTCGCCCACCAACTGGCACGCCATCGGCATGTTCTGTCTCTTCGTGGCACTGACCATGGGCATCACCTACTGGGCCTCGGGCCGCACCAAGTCCACCGCTGACTTCTACACGGCGGGCGGCGGCATCACCGGCTTCCAGAACGGTCTCGCCATCGCCGGCGACTACATGTCCGCCGCGACCCTGCTGGGCCTTAGCGCCATGGTCTACACCCAGGGTTACGACGGCTACATCTACATGCTGGCCTTCTTCGCCGGGTGGCCGATCATCCTGTTCCTGATGGCTGAGCGCCTGCGGAACATGGGCAAGTTCACGTTCTCAGACATCACGGCCTATCGCCTCGACCAGGGCAAGGTGCGCACCATGGCGGCGATCTCCTCGCTGACCGTGGTCTGCTTCTACCTGCTGGCCCAGATGGTGGGCGCCGGCCAGCTCATCAAGCTGCTGTTTGGCCTCGACTACAACATCGCCATCTTCGCGGTCGGCCTGCTGATGATGGTCTACGTCATCTTCGGCGGCATGGTGGCCACCACCTGGGTGCAGATCATCAAGGCCTGCATGCTGCTCATCGGCGGCACCCTGGTCATGGTCCTGGCCATGAGCAAGTTCGGCTTCTCCTACCAGAACCTCATGCAGCAGGCCATGGAAGTCCACAAGCTGGGCCCCAAGCTGATGCATCCCGGCAGCCTCCTGGCCGACCCCGTGACCGCCATCTCCCTGGGCCTGGGCCTCATGTTCGGCACCGCCGGCCTGCCGCACATCCTCATGCGGTTCTTCACCGTCACCAACGCCAAGGAAGCCCGCAAGTCCGTGCTGTACGCCACGGGCTTCGTGTCCTACTTCTTCAACGTGATCTTCCTGATGGGCCTGAGCGCCATGATCATCGTCGGCAAGAACCCTGCCTTCTTTACCGATGGCAAGGTGGGCGTCGTGGGCCCTGCCGCCAAGCTGATCGGCGGCGGCAACATGGTCGCCATGCACCTGGCCAACGCGGTGGGCGGCAACATGCTGCTGGGCTTCCTGGCGGCGGTCGCCTTCGCCACCATCCTGGCGGTGGTTTCGGGCCTGGCACTGGCTGGGGCCTCGGCCATCAGCCATGACCTCTATGCCCGCGTCATCATGAAGGGCAAGGCCTCGGAAGCAACCGAGATCAAGGTCTCCCGGATCGCCACCATCTGCCTTGGCTTCGTCGCCATCATCCTTGGCATCCTGTTCGAGAAGCAGAACATCGCCTTCATGGTGGGCCTCGCCTTCGGCGTGGCGGCCGCGGCCAACTTCCCCGTGCTCATCCTCTCCATGTTCTGGAAGGGCCTGACCACCCGGGGCGCCCTCTGGGGCGGCTACGGCGGCCTCATTTCCGCGGTGCTCTTCGTCCTGTTCTCCAAGTCGGTGTGGGTGGACGTCATCCACATGTCCAAGCCACTCTTTCCCTACACCCAGCCGGCCCTCTTCGCCATGCCCATCGCCTTCGGCTTGGCCTACATCTTCTCCAAGCTGGACGGCAGCGACCGCGCCAAGGCGGAGATCGACGCCTTCGAAGACCAGTATGTCCGTGGCCAGACGGGCTTCGGCGCCGCCGGCGCCACCACCAAGCACTGAGTTCAAGCGCCGTCAGGCGCCCACGAGAAAAGGGCCGGGGCTTCTCCCCGGCCCTTTTCTTGTCTAGAAGGACTGGTGCCCGTCGGAGGCCGTGAGGTTCGCCAGCTGGCGGTCGGGATGCCCGGCGCGGCACAGTCCCGCCTGGTCCTCGATGCCCGCCTGGGCCAGGAAGGGCAGCAGGCGCTGGAGGACCTGGGCCGTGACGTAGGCGTCCCCGATGGCCGAGTGCGCGGCCTCCACGTGGATCTCGAAGGCCCGGGCCAGGTCGAAGAGGCTGGGGGCGGTCACCTCGAGAGAGAAGGCCGGATGCTCGGCGGCCCGACGCCGGAGCCAGCCATAGAGCGCCAGGGTGTCCACGGCCCGGTTGCGGATCGGAGTCAGCGCCAGGCGGCGGGCATCCCGGTTCAGGAACGCGAGGTCGAGCGCAATGCAGTGCCCCACCAGGATCGTGCCCTCCAGGTAGTCCAGGAAGGGCGGCAGGACCTCACCGATGGGGGGCATCTCCTCCAGCTGCGAGGGGGTGATGCGGTGGACGACGACGGTGCGGCCGTCCAGCACCGCCCCCGGCTTCACCAGGGCCTGGAACGTGTCCCCCACCCGGATCAGCCCGCCCCGCATGCGCAGGGCCCCGATGGAGACGATGTCATCGCGCCGGTCGTCCAGCCCCGTCAGCTCCGTGTCGAGCACGGTGAACGGGATCTCCTCAAGCGGACGCTGCTTCTCGGAGGCTCGCCGCCCCAGCATCCGGTCCCACCAAGCTGGCCATGCCATGGATCCGCCCTCAGAGGATGAAGCCCTTGTAGCGCTCCAGGACCTGATCCTGGATCTTGAGGATGAGGCGGAAGGTGTTCTTCAGGGACTGCCGCTCAAGGCTGCTGAGGGCATCCAGACGGATGAAGTTGTCGATGGGTTTCCCGGCCTCCATGAGGCGGTACTGGTGGTGGACCCGCATGAGGGTGACGAACTCGAAGGCCTGCTCCAGCTCGTCCACCCGCTCCGAGATGAGGGTGGTGCCGCCGCGCAGCGCCTCGAGGCGCTCGATGGTCGACGCGGCCCGGACGCCCTTTTCCAGGGAGAAGAGCCGAGCGATGTCCACCAGGGGCGCCACGGCCTTGATCTTCAGGTTCAGGCCGTCCTTGTGCTCCCCGCTGCGCTCCACGGCCACGGTCCCGAAGAAGCCGAGGGGCGGCCGGTTGCGCACGAGCATGTTGGCCATGAAGCCCATGAAGGCCGGATACTCCGACACCAGCGCGGCCATATGCTCCCGCAGCTCCCAGGCCAGGGACTCGTCCCCGTAGAGCGGCCTGAAATCGAAGAAGATGAGCGACTTCAGCACGGCCTCCGGGGTGGGATCCGAGATCCAGCCCGTGAAGTAGTGCTTCCACGCCGAGAGCGGCTGCCGCCACTCGGGGTTGCTGGCCATGTAGTTGGCGGGACAGGCTTCGAAGCCGCAGCGGACCAGGCCCTGGCGCATGAACACGGTGAAGCGGCGGAAGTAGTCCTCCACCTTGGGCCGCAGCTCTTCCGGCACATCGGCATGGATCAGGGCGTTGTCCTGGTCCGTGCGGAAGGTCTGCTCCTTGCGCCCCTCGCTGCCCAGTGAGAGCCAGCAGTAGGGGGCGGGCGGCGGCCCGAACTCCTGCTCGGCCAGGTCCAGCAGCCGCCGGACCACGCGGTCGTTGAGCTCCGAGATGATGCGGACGATGTTGGCGGCCCGGGCCCCTTCCCGCAGCAGGCCGCCGATGATGGTGAGAACCCGCTGGGACACCGGGGCCAGCCCGTCCAGGCTGGTCTGCCGCTCGATATCCTCGGAGAAGGCCAGGGGGCTCCGGCCCTGCAGCACCATGAAGTCGTGGTTGGTCACCATGCCTCGGAGCGCGCCCTCCCGGGTCACCGCCACGTGGTGGATGTTGCCCTGCAGCATCTTGAGGACCACCTCGAAGCAGGGGTCCTTCTCGTCCACGGTGACCACGGGATGGCTCATCACGTAGGACACCGGCAGATCGATGGACCAGCCCTGGGCCACGATCTTGGAGCGAAGGTCCGAGTCCGTGAGGATGCCGATGGGAGTACCGCTGGGACCGATCACCAGCGCCGCGCTCTGGCGGTCGTCCGCCATGCGGCGCGCCGTCTGGCGCACCGTGGACTCGGGGCCGACCACGGTGCTGACCTTGCGGCAGATCTCCCCCACCTGGGCGGTGAACAGCAGGTGGTCACTGCTGCCCAGGAACAGGCTCTTGCCCTGCATCTCCCGGGAGGTCATGTCCACGTACTTGGTGAGGTGGAACTGCAGCAGGTACTCGGCGATGGCGGGGTGGGTGATCACCAGCTCGTTCAGCCGCTCCTTGGGCAGCAGGTAGCAGATGGTGTCTTGCAGCGCGATGGCCGTGGTCTTCTGATGGCCGCCCATGAGGGACACCAGGCCGAAGGACTCGCCCCGCTCCCGGTAGTCGACCACCACCTCCTCGGCCCCGCCCTTGGGCCGCAGCGTGATCTTGACCACGCCCTTCTGGATGATGTGGAGGCTGTCCCCGGAGGGGCCCTCCTGCTGGAGGATCACCGCCCCCTTGGGATGGAACACCAGGGTCAGGCTCTGGGCCAGCTCCTGCAGCGCGGGCCCCTCCAGGAACTGATAGGGGGGAATCTGGGAAAGGAACCGGACCGCCTCTTCGATCAGCATCGCCCCACCCAGAACAACAGGGGAGAGCCCCCCGGATCCACCTTCAGCCTGGCTAAACATACCACCTGCGGGCGCTTCCGCTCGGACCTAGCCCTTCTTCTGGAAAAGCTTTAGCAGGGCTTCGACGTAGGCCTGCAGGCTGGCCTTCCGGACCGCGGTCTCGCTGCGGTCCGCTTCCGGCAGGGGCAGCAGGTGGGGACCCAGGTCCAGGTAGGCATGGCGCCTGCTGGCAACCACCGACTCCAGGGGCGGGGGGTTGCGCTCCAGCACCTCCCAGGTGGCGTCGAAGACCCAGGGGAGGTAGCCCAGCTTCTCTTGCAGGGCCTGATTATTCGCGTAGTGGGCAGGCCCGTAGGCCACCCCGCCGATCAGGCCCAGGCCGGCACCAATTGGCATGGCGGCGAGACCCACCCCTCCCGCCATGCCTGGCAGCAGGGCCCCATAGAGGGCACCGGTGGCTGCGGTGGCCGCCCAGGTGGCCCCCAGCCCACGGCTCTCATAGGGGTTCTTGTGGCCCGCCAGGGTCAGGCGAAACACCCGGAGGGAGCCCGTGGGTTCGGCCGGCGGGTCCACGGGCACACCCAACCCTGCGGCCAGCTGCGTAACCACGGCCCTCTCCTCCTCGGGTGTGGCGCCGTCGACCTTCAGGACCAGTTCCAGCCGCTGAGCCGACCGCTCCCGCAGGGCAGTCTCGGGCCTCTGGCAGCCGAGGGAGGCCAGAAGCAGGAGGGGAAGGGCCAAGGCCCTGCGAGGCCGTCGCTTGCTGATCCCGAGCATCGGAGCACCCCGTCGGATCCGGGGATTCTAGCATCCGGCCACCGCCGGCCTCGGGTGCGTTAAGCTTGTGCCATGCGCCTTTCCCTGTCCCGCCAGCGCGGCTTCACCCTGATCGAACTGGTCGTGATCATGACCATCCTGGCCCTGCTCGCCACGGTGGGCCTGGTGGGCTACCGGCACAAGCTGCAGACAGCCCGGGAGGCCGTGCTCAAGGAAAACCTCTTCCAGATGAACCACTCCCTGGAGCAGCACCGCGCGGACCGCGGCAAGTATCCCTCCAGCCTCGGCCCCCTCAAGGAGTTCGGCTACCTGCGGGAGATCCCGGAAGACCCCATGACCCGATCCCGGGACACCTGGCAGACCGAACTCGAGCCTCCGGACCCGGATAATCCAGATGCGGAGCTGGGCATCTACCGCGTGCGCAGCGGCTCCACGGACAAGGGCTCGAACCAGATCCCCTACAACGAGTGGTAGGCGCTCCCGCATCGGGCGGTCCCTCTGCCCCCATCACCCCTAGCCCAAGGCCCGCAGCATGAGCTCCACAAACCTGAAGCGCCTCGACCAGCTGACGATCCTCCTCCTTCTCCTCTGGGCCGGTGCGGCCCTTGGCTTCGGGATCTTCAGCGCGCCGGTCCTCTTCCGGGAGCTGTCCAGCCGGGACGTGGCGGGTCGCATCGCAGGCCTGATCATCGGCCGCCTGGACTGGGCGGCCTGGGCGGTCTTCGCTCTGGCGGGCCTCAGCTGGGGCGGCCGCTGGGTGGCTGAGGTGAAGGATGACCTCGTCGGCCCCATCCGCCTCTGGAGCGCAGCCCTGACCGTGGCCCTGCTCATGTGCCTGGCCAGCTCCTTCATCCTGACCCCCAAGATCCAGGCCATCCGGGCCCGCATCAACGCCCCCATCGAGACCCTGCCCCCGGACCACGCCGACCGCGTGGCCTACAACAAGGCCCATGGGCTCAGCCGCAACCTCTTCTTCCTGCGGATCCTTCTGGCGATGGGCATGGCGGCCACCGTGGGCCTGCTGCCCCGGAAGAGCCCCGAGCCAGCTCCGAAAGCCTTGGCCTAAGCCTCGGTCGCGACCTTCTCCGGCAGCTCCCAGGCCTCCAGCTCCCGGGGCCGGGGTGCTCCCGGAATCAGCTCCCGCAGCCAGGTCTTGATCTCGTCGAGGCCGGTGCCCTCGGTGGCGCAGGTCTGTACCGCGCCGGGGTGGCGCTTCTTCAGGTCCAGCTTCTGGGGCCGGTGCAGGCGGTCCACCTGGTTCAGCACCAGGAGCCTGGGCTGGGCCTCGACGCCTTCAGCCTCGCAGCCGATCTCCCGCAGGGTGGCCCCCACGATCTTGAGGTGCTCCTCCAGGTCTGGGTGGGCCGCGTCGGCCACCACCAGCAGGGCGTCCGCCGTGCGGACCTCGCCCAGGGTGCTGCGGAAGGCCGCCACCAGCTGGTGCGGCAGCTTCCGGATGAAGCCCACGGTGTCCGCCACCAGGCAGTGCCGGGACTCCTGGGTGGCCTCGCCCGTCTCCGGATCGAAGTCCTGGCCCAGAAAGGCCTTGCGGGTGGTGGTATCCAGGGTGGCGAAGAGCAGGTCCCGGGGCTCCCCCTCGCCGGTGAGGGCCCTCAGCAGGCTGGTCTTGCCCGCATTGGTGTAGCCCACGAGGGCCACGCGGGGCAGGCCCTGGGGGCGACCCTGGCGCTGGGTCTGGCGGACCCGCTCGAGGTGGGTCAGCTCCCGCTTGAGCTGGCTGATGCGGGTGCGGACCATGCGCCGGTCCACTTCGATCTGGGTCTCGCCAGGGCCGCCGCGCAGCCCCACCCCGCCGCCCTGCCGCTCCAGGTGGGTCCAGGCGCCCTTGAGCCGGGGCAGCTCGTATTCGCACCGGGCCAGCTCCACCTGGGCCTTGGCCTCCCGGGTCTGGGCCCGCTGCTCGAAGATGGCGAGGATCAGGCCTGTGCGGTCCATGCAGACCAGGCCCGTCAGCTTCTCGATGGCGTTCACCTGGCTGCCGCTCAGCTCGTCGTCGCAGATCAGATAGCCCACCTCGTGCCGCCGGGCCTCCTCGGCCAAAGCTTCCAGCTGACCGGAACCATAGAACGTCTTGGGCGCGATCAGCGCCCGCCGCAGGCTCCGCCGGGACTGCACCTCGAAGCCGCAGCTGCGGGCCAGCTCGGCCAGCTCCAGCAGGTGATCCTGGATGCGCTCCTCCCGGTCTCCCTGTCCCTGGCGGGCGATGAGCAGACAGCGGAGGAGGGTTTGATCCATACGCCAAAGCTGCCCTGCCTGCGGACAATAATCAAGCCCCTGTCCCCTGGGACGATGGGTTAACTGAGGCGCCGTGCCAGCCTGACGCCACTTGCAAAGAAAAGTCCCCACTCGCCCCAGGGAGCCGTGCCTTCATGGCCATGTTCGGAATGAAGAAAACCAAGCCGTCGGAGGGATCCGAGCTGGTGCTGGCCTATCTGGAAGACGCGCAGCGGGTCCGAGCCGTCCTGCTGCTGGTGGATCACCGGGGACGGGAGGTGCCCGCCACCTTTGTCTCGGTCATGGAGGACAAGGTCGTCGTCGCACCCCAGGGTGCCCTGACCGTAGACAAGGGGGGCGAGGTCAGCCTGCTTTTTATCCAGGAAGGGCTCCGCTTCAAGGCCCCGACCCGGCTGCTCGAAGCCAAGCCGGGTTCGGCGACCCTGGAGGTGCCCTCCTCCATCGCCCTGGCCGAGCGCCGGAAGAAGCCCCGGGCCCGGCTCAACCCCCGGGAAGGGGCCACGGTCACCGTGCTGACAGGGCTCTTCGACGGCGTCGGCATGAACGGGACCATCGAGAACATCTCGGAGTCCGGCATCTGCGTCCGGGTGGATCGCGCCATGGACGTGAAGACCCAGCGCAAGATGCACATGGGCGCCAACATGCTGCCGGTGGGCCAGCCCCTCATGCTCATCAAGATGGCCAAGCTGCCCAAGTGCCCCACCCTGGAGCTGGGCGGCACCGTGGCCTGGCTGGACGCCAGTCAGGGTGTGCTGCTGGGTATCGCATTCGAGCCGGGCAAGGAGGGGATGCTGGGCTCCGTCCGCAGCCTCGTGGCCGGCCGCGCCGGGGCCATCCCCACCTCGGTGCCTCCCAAGGCCCGCCGCCAGTCCGAGGCGGCCCGCGAGGAAGAACAGGAAAAGTACACGCCCAAGCCGACGGCCAAGAAGGAGCCCGAGCCGGCGCCCAAGGTCGAGCCTGCGGCTGCCGAGGTGGCCCCGACCCCGCCGGAACCGCCGCCACCCCCCGCTCCCGCCGCCAGTCCTGAATCTGCGCCGGCCCCGGAAGCGCCTCCCCCGGACGACCGCTCCCAGGCCCTGCTGCGGGTTAAGAAGCGGGCCCGCGGACTGCTCCTGGCCATGCCCGCCGGATCCAAGCGCGACGCCCTGGCCGCCTTCCTCAGCGGCGACGGCTATGGCCGCGTGCTCTGCGCCGACACCCTCACTGAGCTGCTTGAGCATGTGGGCCGGCCCGGCATCCACCTGATCCTGGTCGACGGCGGCGTGGCCGAGCTCCAGAGCCTGGCCCTGGCCTCCTTCCTGCGCAGCAGCCTGGACGACGCCATGCCCAAGGTGGTGCTGGCCGAGGACTCGGTGGACGCCGACCTGGTGCTTGGCGCCCAGGAAGTCGGCGTAGCCCAGATCCTCGTGAAGCCCTACGACCTGGACCTGGAGTTCCGCCGCATGCTCGAAGGGCACCTTGGCATCGGCTAGCAATCGCGCCCACGCTACTCTGGTGCCATGCCGCGCTTCGAGAGCATCATCGCCGACCGCTACCTGAAGACCCACCGCAAGGGGGCCTTCGTGCGGACCATGGTGCGCTTCGCCCGCGGCGGCACGGCCCTGGGCGTCTTCGCCATGGTGGTGGCCCTGGCGGTCATGAACGGCTTCCGCGAAGAGATCCAGGCCACCCTGTTCAGCGCCACGGCCCACTTCACCGTCTTCAATCTGGCCGGAGACATCCCCGACACCGAAGGCGCCCTGCGGACCATCCGCGCCGTCCCCGGCGTGCAGGCCGCCTCCCCCATCCGCCTGGAGAAGGGCCTGCTGCGCCGCCCCAACAGCGAGATGCCGCCAGAGACCGTGGTGGTGAAGGCCGTGGATCCCGCCACCGCCCACGGCACCTCGAGCATCTTCGACTCCATGAAGCCCGCCCCCATCGAGCAGCTCCAGGAGGGCGAGATCATCCTGGGCAAGGAGCTGGCCCAGCGCCTTGGCTTGAAGGTGGGCGACACCGTGGCCCTGGCGGTCTTCCGCCTGGAGCTGGGCCTGGGCGGCCAGCAGCCCAAGGTCGCCGCCTTCAAGGTGGCGGGCACGTTCTACAGCCGCAGCTCCGAATACGACAAGGCCTGGGCCTTCATCCACCTGAACGACGCCATGCGCATGGCCCGCTCCGAGGGCCGGGCCGAGATGATCGAGGTGCGCACCCGCAGCATCGACGCCATCACCGAGGTGAAGCCCCGCGTGCTGGAAGCCCTGGGGCCCGCCTACCACGCCGCAGACCTGCGGGACTCCAACCGGTCCCTCTTTGCGGCCCTCACCGTGGAGAAGTGGCTCTTCGCCGCCATTCTCAGCCTCATCATCCTGGTGGCCGCCTTCAACATCGTGGCCTCCCTGGTGCTGCTGGTGACCGAGAAGCGCCGGGACCTGGGCGTGCTGCTGGCCCTGGGGGCCACCCCCAAGCAGATCCAGCGGCTCTTCGAGCTGCAGGGCCTGCGCATCGGCGCCGTGGGCACCGCCTGGGGCCTGGGCACCAGCGTGCCCCTCTGCCTGGTCCTCGACCACTACCGTCTGCTGAAGCTGCCCGCCGCGGTCTACGACTTCATCACCTACATGCCCTTCCGGCTCAAGGTGCTGGACATCGTGCTGGTGGCCGCCCTGCCCCTGCTGGTGTCCTGGCTGGCGGCCCGCTACCCCGCCAAGAAAGCCGCCGCCCTGGACCCTGTCGATGCGCTGAGGGCCGAATGATCGGACACCCACTCACGGTCACCGACCTGCACAAGACCTACCCAGGCAACGCCCACCCGGTCTTCGACGGCTTCTCCCTGGATGTGGAGGCCGGCAGCCTCTGCGCCATCGTCGGCGTCTCCGGCGTGGGCAAGACGACCCTGCTGAACTGCGTCGCGGGCCTGGACCACTGGGAGGGGGGCCGCATCACCGTGGGAGACGAGCCCGTCCCCGAGGGCGCCGAGGCCCGGGCCCTCTACCGGCGACGGCGGGTAGGCCTGGCCTTCCAGCAGCCCCACCTTCTGCCCGAGTTCACAGTGCACGAGAACCTGCGCATGCCCTTCCTCATCGACGGCACCGCCTCCGCCGAGGGCGAGGCCTGGATCAGCCAGTTGCTCAGCACCGTGGGCCTCGGCAGCCTGGGCGAGCGCTTCCCGAGCCAGCTGTCCGGTGGTGAGGCCGCCCGGGCGGGCTTGGCCCGGGCTCTGGTGCGGAAGCCCGCCCTGTGGCTGCTGGACGAGCCCACGGGCAACCTGGACCCCGCCACGGCCGAGGAAGTCTTCGGGTTCCTCACCAGCCTCCACGCCGAGCTGCGCCCCACCACCCTCCTGGTCACCCACAATCCCGGCCTCGCCGAGCGCTGCATGCGGACCGTAAGGCTGGGGTAGGGTCGGGTCCTCAAGGCTCTCGAAGTTCAGCTCTGCGGCAGACTATCGCCCGGGACAGATCCCCGACCAGGACAGTCTCCAGGGTCCGACAGAGCCTCCGCGACCGGAAGGCGCTCGCCCTCAGCCCGGAGTTCCTCCCCCAGGAATGCCCGCCAGGTGGCGCCTCTGGCTGCCGACAGGAGGACCCGCCGTTCCGAAGGCAGCCCTGGACGAGACTGGGGGCTCGGTCAAAGTCCTCGTATGGGGGCCAGGCAAGATACTCCTTCCGAGCGACCACACTGCGTGGTGGATCCTCAGGTTTCCGAAGTCCCTAGATGTCCTTCTTGTTTTTGTTCTACAATGTCCTACATTATGTTTGTGAGGTGTCCATGCAACCCGAATCGACTGGCACTGGCGGTACCCTCCATCGCGCCATCCACCTGCGGATCTCCGAACAGGAGGCCGCTCAATTGCAGGCCTATGCGGAACGATTGGGTGCCGAGCGACACGCCAAGGTCTCGGTGTCTGAAGCTGCTCGGGATCTGATGGCCAAAGGCCTTCAACAGGGCCAAAAGCCCTGGGAAGTCGCGCTACGAAGCCTCCTCTTCGTCGCCTGGCAGGGAGGGAAACCTGCCATTCCGCGCCCTGTGGGCACGCCACAGAGCCCGCTTTCGTCCCTGCTTCTTGAGGATCGTGAGGATCGCCTTTGATCCTCTATCTCGACACTTCCGCGCTGGTGAAACTCGTGCGCGTCGAGGAGGGCTCAGAGGCCGTTTGGGAGGCCACTGAGGCCGCCCAGGCACTTGCGTCCTCGACCCTGGCGCGAATTGAGATTCATTCGGCTTTTGCGCGCCTGCTCCGCGATGGCCAACCTCGTCCAGCCATCCGTGCATCGCTGGTTGCCTTTGAGGAGCTTTGGGCAGGCGTGGCCCAAGTGGCGATGGACCGGACGGTGGATGCCGCCTGTGGTCTCTGCCTAAAGCATCCTCTCCGAACGCTCGACGCAATCCATCTGGCATCTGCCCTGCTCCTCCGGGAGGAGGGCGGCCTGGGGGTGGTGTTCGCGTGTGCCGATGGACGACTGCGCGAAGCGGCGGCGGCAGAGGGATTCCAGGTCTGCCCGAGTTGAAGGAAGCCAAAGGGCACCGTCCCTTCCTCGGCGTCCCGTTTTCGTCAGGAGAGTGCTGGGATTTTGGTTCAGGCTGAGGCTCGCCGAAAATCCAGCATGCTTGTTTCGCGAATCACGATTTCAATCCAGCCGGTCCGCAGGAATCTGCCTGGCCCGCCGGTCCTCCAGCACCTCCGTCAGGATCACCGCCGCAGCCGCCGCGTCCAGCATGGCTTTCCGCTTCTCGGGCTTCACGCCGCGCTCGCGGAGGAGGCGCTCGGCTTCGGCGCTGCTGAGGTGCTCGTTCACCAGGCGCAGGGGCAGGCCGGTGCGCTCGGACAACGCCTCACCGAAGGCCCGGGCGGCGGGGGCGGTTTCGCTCTCGGCGCCATCCTTGTGGCGGGGCAGGCCCACGGCCAGGATCTGCACGCCTTCCTCTCGGCAGAGGCGCGCCAGACGCTCCAGGGTGCGCTCGCCCTCCTGGGGCCAGACCTCGAAGGGAGATGAGAGGATCTCCAGCTCGTCTGAGAAGGCGAGGCCTATCTTCTTGGTGCCATGGTCGATGCTGAGCCAGCGCATGGCACCAGTGTGCCCCAGGCCCTTCCGGCCCCGCATCCCAAATGGCGTCCGCCCTGAACGGGTGTAGGCTTCCTTCAGCCATCCAGGATGGCGGGGAGCATGACCATGGTGTGGGACTACATCATCATCGGCTCGGGATTCGGCGGCAGCGTCAGCGCGCTGCGGCTCACGGAGAAGGGCTACAAGGTCCTGGTCCTGGAGAAGGGCCGCCGGCTGCGCACCGGGGACTTCCCGAAGACCAACTGGAACCTCAAGCGCTTCTTCTGGGCGCCCCTGCTGGGCTGCCGGGGGCTCTTCAAGATGACCTTCCTGCCCCACGTGACGGCTCTGTCCGGCGTGGGCGTCGGGGGCGGCTCGCTGGTCTACGCCAACACCCTGCCCATTCCCAAGGATCCGTTCTTCCAGTCCCCGTCCTGGAGCCACCTCGCGGACTGGAAGACGGAGCTGGCGGGGCACTACCAGACGGCCCTGCGCATGCTGGGGGCGATCCAGAATCCCAGCCTCACCTATCCCGATGAGGTGCTTCGCGAAGTCGGCAAGCAGCTCGGGCGGGATGACACCTTCGAGCAGACCGAGGTGGCCGTCTACTTCGGCAAGAAGGGGGAGACCGTGCCGGATCCCTTCTTCGGCGGGGAAGGCCCGGAGCGCACAGGCTGTGAGCTCTGCGGCGGCTGCATGCTGGGCTGCAACCACGGCGCCAAGAACACCCTGGACATGAACTACCTCTACCTGGCCGAGAAGCGGGGCCTGGAGATCGAGGCCGACACCGAAGTCACCTGGGTGCGCCCCCACCCTGAGGGCGGCTACGAGCTGGAGGCCCGCCATGGCACCCGGGCGATCCCGGCCCTCAATGCCCGCAAGACCTACCGGGCCGCCAAGGTCATCTTCGCCGGGGGCGTGACGGGCACCGTGCCCCTGCTGCTGCGCCTCAAGGAGAAGCCCGAGGGCC
This sequence comes from Holophagaceae bacterium, assembly GCA_013334395.1. Lineage (GTDB taxonomy): Bacteria > Acidobacteriota > Holophagae > Holophagales > Holophagaceae > Geothrix. The sequence goes on from JAAXXS010000031.1 coordinate 14,474, forward strand.
TGCCGCGCCTGTCGGACCGCATCGGCGACTTCATCCGCACCAACTCCGAGGTGCTGATCGGCGTGGTCACCCAGCGCCGCGACAAGGACCTCTCCCAGGGCATCGCCATCGGGTCGATCCTGCACACGGACGAGCACAGCCACCTGGAGCCCGTGCGCTACCCGGCGGGGGCCGGGGTATTTCGCACCCTGATGCTGCCCAACGCCCCGGGGGACACCCTCGTCCAGCGCATCCTCAGCGCTCTTGGCCTGGTGGCCCGCCACCCCATCCAGACCGTGCGGGCGTACCTGGTGCCGGACTGGGCCAAGTACACGATGATCCTGCTCTACATGCGCACTGTGGACGGCCACATCCGCATGCGCCTGGGCCGCAGCCCCTACACGGGCTTCTTCCGGGGCGCCCTCACCACCAAGGGAGACGGACTCCCGGCCAAGGCCTGGGCGCCTGAGGCCACGGACCTGGCCCGACGGGTGGCCCATCAGATCGAGGGCTACCCCACCAGCCTCCTCACGGAGACCCTGCTCGGCATCCCCACCACGGCCCACATCCTCGGCGGCGCCCCCATGGGCGACTCCCCGGAAACCGGCGCCATCGACCACCAGCATCGCCTCTTCGGCTACGAGGGCCTCTACGTCATCGACGGGGCGGCCATCTCCGCCAACATCGGCGTGAACCCCTCCCTCACCATCACCGCCCTGGCCGAGCGGGCCATGTCCCTCATCCCGCACAAGGGGGAGGTCGCCGCGGCCTCATGATCCGCCAGCTATCCTTCGCCACCCGGCTGGGCCGCCTGCGCCTGGGCTGGAGTCCCGAGGGCATCTGCCTGCTGCGCTTCGCGGGGACCCCGGGGCCGGGCGAAGCAGCGGCGGCGCCTGCCTGGGTCCAAGAGGCTGTGCGCCGCCTCCTGACCCATCTGGCCGGCCAGCCCCAGGACCTGCGCGACATCCCGGTGGATCTCACGGGCCTGACGCCCTTCCAGCGCCGCGTGGCAGAGGTGCTGCGCGCCACCCACCCTGGGCAGACTCTCAGCTACGGCGACGTGGCCCTACTGGCTGGTCGGCCCGGCGCGGCCCGGGCCGTGGGTCAGGCCGTGAAGGCCAATCCCATCCTAATCCTGGTGCCCTGCCACCGCGTGGTGGCCGCAAACGGCCCCGGCGGCTGGAGCGCCTTCGGCACCCCCGAGCGGAAGGCGCAGCTGCTGGCGCTGGAATCCCTTACAGGCGGTTGATCTCCCTCGTCTCCAGGATGGCCTTGGGCGCGCCCACGAGGGCTGCCTGGAGCATGGCCTTGCCGAGCTGTTCGGTGGTGGTCAGGCTGTCCGGGAAGAAGGCCTTCATGATCGGGAGGAAGGGCCCCAGCAGCAGGTAGAGCACCCGGTACAGGGCTGTCCGCGAGGTGATGCCATGCAGAGGTTGGATGGCGCCGGGGCGGAAGATATAGACCCCTTTGAAGGGCAGCCGGAGCAGGGCGTTCTCGACGCGGCCCTTCACGCGGGCCCACATGACGCGGCCCTGTTCCGAGCTGTCGGCGCCGGCGCCGGAGATGTAGCAGAAGCGCATGGCTGGGTTCAGGCGGACGAGGGTCTGGGCTGCGGCCAGCGTGAGGTCGACGGTCACGTGCTGGTAAGCGGCCTCGCTGAGCCCCGCCGAGGTGACGCCGAGGCAGAAGCAGCAGGCGTCCAGGCCTGTCAGCTCGCCCTCGACGGCCGAGTAGTCGAAGAAGTCCGCGTTGAGCAGCTCCCGCAGCTTGGGATGGACCTGCCCAGAGGGGCTGCGCCCGATCACGAGCACCTGCGACACCCGGGGGTCGAGCTGACACTCGCGCAGGACCCCTTGCCCGATCATGCCGGTCGCACCGAAGAGCAGCACCTTCATCTGGAACCTCCCCAGTCCATACTGGACCCGATGACGCGCCCTTTCCCCGATGACCTGCTGGGCCTCCCGCACCGCCGGGACGTGCCCTTCGCCCGGCTCACCACCCTGGGCGTGGGCGGCCTCTGCCGCTGGCTCTTCGAGCCCACCACCGAAGCCGAGGCCCAGGCCTTCGTGCGGGCCTGCGTACGCGAGGGGCTCCCCTGGCGGGTGCTGGGCGGTGGCTCGAACCTGGTGGTGCTGGGCGACGTGGAGACCCCGGTCCTGCGTCTGGCCTTCCCGAAGCTGGTTCAGCGCGAGGGCTCCGAGCTGACGGCCCCCGCCAGCCATGGCCACATCGCCCTGGCCGAGGCCGCGACCCAGGCCGGTCTCTCGGGCCTCGAGTTCGCCAGCGGCATTCCCGGTTCCCTGGGTGGGGCCATCCGCATGAACGCCGGGGCCTACGGCCGCGAGTGGGTGGACGTATTGACCCGCTTCCGCTTCCTCACCCCTGAGGGCGAGCTGGTGGAGCGCGCCCCCGAGCCCGGTGACTTCCGCTACCGCGGGAGCTTCCTGACTGCTGGCCATGTGGTGCTGTCCGCCACAGCGCGACTGGCGACCAGCGACCCCGAGACGATCCGCGCGCAGGTGGCCGAATACCGGGCGAAGCGCGGCACCAGCCAGCCCCTCTCTCGGCGCAACGCCGGCTGCATCTTCAAGAACCCCCCCGGGCAGAGCGCCGGCCGCCTCATCGACGCGGCGGGCCTCAAGGGCCTCCGGGTGGGCGACGCCGAGGTGAGCCCCGAGCACGCCAACTTCCTGGTGAACCACGGCCAGGCCACCGCCGCCCAGTTCGCCGAGCTCATGGAGCGGGTTCGCAGCAGGGTGCTGGAGTTGCATGGCGTGGAGTTGGAACCCGAAGTGGAGATCTGGCGGGACTGAGGGCTCAGGACGGTAGAATGGACCCATGTCCATGCTCCCCCGAACCCGCCCCCGGCGGCCCTGGTTTCCCTGGGTCCGGGCGGGCATCACCCTCGGGGTCCTGGGCCTCGCCGGCTGGGGGATCCTGGAGCTGGGCTCGCGCTACCTGGGGCTCCAGAAGCTGGTCATCGAGCAGGTGAACGTCAGCGGCTGCCGGGGTGAGCGGCAGCTGGAGATCCAGAAGCTGGCCGAGCAGCTGGTGCTGGGCAAGCCCCTCTTCTGGGTGGATGCCGAGGAACTGCGCAACCGCATCGAGGCCAAGCGCTGGGTGCGCGGCCTGCAGATCCGCAAGGACCCGCCAGACCGCCTTAGCCTGGCCATCGAAGAGCGCCGGCCGGTGCTCTGGCTGGTGCGCCCCAATGGCGTCTTCCTGGTCTCGGATGACGGTGTGGTGCTTGACCGGGTCAGCCAGGCCAACCTAAATCCCATTCCCGTGGTGGTGGATCCCGCCAGCCAGACAGACCAGGGGCTGGCCCGTCTCGTGAGTGCTGCGCGCATTTTGCGGGAAAAACAGCAGGGCTTTTACGAGCGCATCACCGAGCTGCGGGACAGCCCCAAAGGGCCTGTGGCCTACATCGACGGGCTTCCGGCGCCAATCTTCCTCTCCCGCCAGGATGTGACGAAAAATGTGCCCAATTTCCAGGGACTCTTCGTGGACCGCCTCTCCCAGCGGCCGGATCTGGCCCGGCTGCGGTATATCGACCTGCGCTGGGATGACGAGGTGGCCGTTGGGGAACCCGAGGATGCCAGCGTCCCGCCCAAGGGTCCGCGCTGACTGGCAGAAATTGAACGAGTGTTTTTTCCGCCCAGGAATGCTCAATTCCCGGGATGGGAATGGTATAAAGCTAGAGCAAGGAAAAGGATCTTCATGCCTCAGCGCGCCGTCCTCCTCGGACTCGATCTTGGTGCTAGTAAAGTAGTGGCGGTGGTGGCCGTCCACGAGGAAGACGGGACGATCAATGTGACGGGCATGGGTCAGGCGGCCTCCCAGGGCGGCATCACCCAGGGCCAGATCACGGACATGGACATCAGCACCCGCGCCGTGGTGAAGGCTGTCGAGGAAGCCATGAACACCGCGGGGCAGACCCGAGTGGACGGCATCCGCGTGGCCGTGGACGGCATCCAGTTCAAGGGCGAGAACCTCCGCGACTCCATCACCATCTCCAGCAGCGACAAGATCATCTCCGCCGCCGACCGGGACCGGGTGCTCGAGCAGGCCACCAATGGCTGCAAGCTCGCCAAGGAGGAGCTGGTCCTCCACCGCATCCCGCAGATGTTCCACATCAAGGGGCAGCGCGACATCCGCAACCCCGTGGGCATGTTCGGCGAGACCCTCGAGGCCGAGGTCCGCATCATCGTGGCCCCCAACCCCGTGATCACGAACATCCAGCTGGCGCTGAAGAACGCGGGGCTTCATGGCGCAGACCTGATGTATTCGCCTCTGGCGAGCGCCGAGGCGGTGCTGAGCAGGGAAGACCGCGACAACGGCGCCGTGGTGGTCGATATCGGGGAGCAACTCACCCACCTGGGCATCTTCCTGCACGGGACCCTGTTCCACTCGGCGATCATCCCCATCGGCGGGGCGCACTTCACCCGGGACCTCGAGATCACCAAGCATCTGGGCGGCATCTCCGCGGCCGAGCGCATCAAGGTGCGCTTCGGCACGGTGCTCCCCTCCCTCGTGCCCCCCGAGGAGTCCGTCGAGCTCGAAGAAGAGGGCCGCCTGGTCTCCCGCCGCGAGATCGCCGAGGTCCTGCAGGCCCGCGCCGCGGAGCTGCTCAACCTAGTCCTCGCCGAGATGGGCCGCACGGGCCTCATGCACGAGATCCACGGCGGCGTCCACCTGGTGGGTGGCGGCGCCCTGCTCACGCACCTTGCCATCCTCGCCCAGACCCTGCTGGGCCGTCCCCGGGTCGTCCTGGGCCGGATCCAGGGCGTGGCCGGCCTGCCCCAGGCCACGGGCAATCCCTACTTCGTGAATGCCCTAGGCGCCGTCAAGACCCTCGCCAGAGACCTTGCGGAGAACCGCACCAAGCCCGACCGCGGAAGCGGCATGTTCGACCGCTTCAAGAAGCTCTTCTAGCCCATGACCCTTTCGGGAGCCCCGATGTCTGAGACCCCCTACCTGCCCTGCCCCCACACCCTGCCCGGCGCCAACATCAAGGTGCTCGGCGTGGGCGGCGCCGGCTGCAATGCCATCAACCGCATGATCGACAGCGGCGTCACCGGCGTGCAGTTCATCGCCATGAACACCGACCAGCAGAGCCTCGCCCTGAGCAAGGCCCACCTGAAGCTGCCCCTGGGTCCCCAGAGCAGCCGGGGCCTCGGGGCCGGCGGCAATGCAGAGCGCGGCGCCGTGGCGGCGGAAGAGAGCCGCGAGGAAGTGCTGGCGGCCCTGCAGGGCGCCGACATGGTCTTCATCACCGCAGGCATGGGCGGCGGCACCGGCACCGGCGCGGCCCCTGTGCTGGCCAACTACGCCCGGGAACTGGGCGCCCTCACCGTGGGCGTCGTCATCACGCCCTTCGCCTGGGAGGGCCGGAAGAAGGGCGACCTGGCCCTGGACGGCCTGGCCAACCTGCGAGAGACCGCCGACACCGTCATCGTGGTGAGCAACGAGCGCCTCAAGAGCGTCTGTGACGCCCGCGTCACCATGAAGGAGGCCTTCCGCGTGGCCGACGGCGTGCTGATCCAGGGCGTGCGCGGCATCGCCGACCTGATCCTGAAGCCCGGCATCATCAACGGCGACTTTGCCGACGTCGAGGCGGTGCTCCGCAATGGCGGCGAGGCCCTCATCGGCACCGGCGCCGGCCGCGGCGAAGAGGCCGTCATGGACGCCCTGCGCAAGGCCCTGGCCTGCCCCCTGCTGGAGCGCGCCCAGAGTGGCGCCGCGGCCAACGTGATGGTGTCCATCACCGCTGACTGGGAGGTCATGGAGGCCTCGGCCATCGAGACCGCCATGAACTACCTGCAGGAGCACTACAGTGGCCGGCCTGACATCAAGGCCTGCACCGTCGAAGGCGAGGGGATGGAGGACCGCGTCCTGGTCACAGTGCTCGCCAGCGGCTTCGAGGATGACCAGCTCCTCCGGGACCGCCGCACCAGCACCCATCTGGGCGGGACCTCCGAAATCCCGGTCCAGACCTACAGCGCGCTGCTGCCTGCGATCTCACAGCCCCTCCCGCCCAACGTGGTGAGTGGCCGCGTCTACGGTGACGTGCCCGCCGGGGAGCCCCAGGGCCCCACGCCCACCCGCCTCCTGCCCCAGGCCCCCACCCCCAGCGGTGAGCTGGCTGGCGGCGCCGAGGACCTCCACATCCCCGCCATCATTCGCAACCGCCAGGGGCTGCTGCCCATGGAGTAGTTTTTCGGGGGATAGTGAATGACGCGCAAGGCCCACTTGGTTTCTGACTACTTGGAGG
>JAAXXS010000032.1 GCA_013334395.1 Holophagaceae bacterium
CCGTCCTCCTCGGGATCCAGGTCCGCGAAGGCGGCGATGTCCTGGTCGCCCTGGAAGCTGGTCCAGGCGGCCCGGAGGCGGCCCAGGTCCAGGTTGCGCTTCACCCACCAGATCCAGGGCTTGCCGAAGGCGCTGCGGCGGCGGCAGATCTGGTAGAGGTAGGTCCGGTCTGCGGCGTCGTGGCGGGCGTGGAAGCGCGGGGAGCAGGTCTGGATGTCGCGGATGGCGATGTCCTGGGGCAGGGCGCTGTCGAGCAGGCGGCGCAGCTCCGCGGGGCGGGGCGCGCCCCGGAAGTCCAGGTGCAGGTGGGCAACCTGGCCCAGGGCGTGGACACCGGCGTCGGTGCGCCCGGCGCCGCCCAGGTGCAGCAGCTGCAGCCCGGCCTGCTGGAGGACGTGCTCCAGGCTGCCGGCCACGGTGCGGACGCCCTCCCGGGTCTGGCGGGCGCCCTGCTTCTGCCAGCCCTGGAACTTGCCGCCGTCATACTCGATCAGCAGCCGGTAGGCGGCCAGTGGTGCGGGTTTCACCGCCATGCTCAGGCCTTGACCACGGCCTGGACGGCCTCGATCAGGTGGGCCGGGTCGTGGATGGGCTTGGCCAGGTAGCCCTCGGCGCCGGTGACTTCCAGATACTTCTCACGGTCGCCGAACATGGCGTGCGCCGTGGCCAGCAGCACGGGGATCCCCTGGGTCGCGGGATCCTTCTTGAGCAGCTGCGTGATGAAGATGCCGTCCACCTTCTTTCCCTCGTAGCTGGAGCGGGAGAGGCTCACGTCCATGATAATTGCTGCGAGGTCGCCCTCCCGGGCCAGGCGCAGGATCTCGTCGACTTCCTCGGACACGACGACGTCGTAGCCGCCCTTCTTGACGAGCACGGTCTTGATGAACTTCACATTGATGGGGTCGTCCTCCACAAGGAGGATCCGGTTGGACATGAAGACCTCTGGAACCTCAGCCTAACGGCAGTCCCGGCGCACTCCAAGTCCCATGCGCTGTTTTCCGCAGCGGAGGGGGACGGGATCCTAGTGGTAGCTGCCCAGCCGCTGCCGGGTCTCCAGCTTCTCGAGCAGGTCGTCGGGCACCTGCAGGCCGCCGCGGCCGCGGCCCAGGCGCAGGCCGGGCTTGTTGGCGCCGTGGTAGTCGCTGCCGCCGGTGGCGACCATGCCCAGGTGGTCCGCCAGCCGCAGAAAATACTTCTGCTCCGAGGCGCGGTACTCACCGTAGTAGGCCTCGAGTCCTTCCAGCCCCTCGCGCTGAAGGTCGGCCATGGCGTCCTCCCAGCGGAAGCCGCCGCCATCGAAGCGCCCGGGGTGGGCCACCACGGGCACGCCGCCGGCCTCGCGGATCCAGCGGGCCGCCTCGTAGGGCGTCAGCTCCTGGCGGGGCACAAAGCCCGGGCAGTCGTCGCCGATGAGGCGCTCAAAGGCCTCGGGGGGCCGGCGCACGTAGCCTCGCCGGGCCAGGGCCTTGGCGAAGTGGACCCGGGAGAGCAGGGGGGAGTCGGCCTGGGCCTGGACTTCTTCGCGGGTGATGGGGTAGCCCAGCTCTGCCAGGCGGATCAACATGCGATCGTTGCGGTCCTCCCGGCGCCCGCGCAGCTCCACCAGGCGGGTCTGGAAGACAGCGTCCTCGGGGTTCACCAGCAGGCCCAGCACGTGCAGGGACTGCCCCAGGAACATGCAGCTCAGCTCGGTGCCCACCAGCAGGCGCACCTTGACCTGGCTCTGCATGGCCAGAAAGCCGGGAATGCCGCCCAGGGTGTCGTGGTCCGTGAGGCACAGGGCCGTCAGGCGGGCTTCCTCCGCGAGCAGGGCCAGCCCCTCGGACGTGTCGGTGCCGTCGGAGTGGAGGGTGTGGCAGTGCAGGTCGATCACGGGGAGCTCAGACGTGAGGCGGGAGCAGGCTCTTGTTCGCGCGGTAGAGGGCGGCCAGCAGGGTCGCCACGGCCTGAAAGAGCTCCGGGGGGATCAGGCGGTCCACATCCAGGGGGTCCAGGGCGGCCAGCAGGTCGGGATCCTTCGTGACCGTCACGCCGTGCTGTCGGGCCAGGTCCAGGATGCGCTCCGCCAGGAGGCCCTGGCCCTTGGCCACCAGCCGGGGGGCGGCGTCCTGGAAGGGCGCCTCCGGCCGGTACCGCAGGGCGGCGGCGCGGAGTCGGGGAGTTCCGGTGGGGCGGGCCATGGGCCCTTATCGACCGGAATCCCTACTGGACGAAGTTCGCGGCGCTCTGGGCGTCGTCGTTGGGCTCTTCCATGGCCAGACGCCGGAACAGCTTCACGTCGGCGAGGGACAGGATGCTCATGTAGGAGAAGCCGCTGAAGAACAGCCAGAGGAAGGGGACCGAGGCCCACTTGCGGATGTAGACCGCCACCAGGAGGGCCGCGAAGTAGTAGAGGGCGAAGCCGAGCTCCAGGAAGGTCAGGAGGCTCTTGGGCACCTTGTAGGCCCGCTTGGAGGCGGAGTTGCCGTTGGCGTCCACGCCGTACTTCGGGGTGCGCTTGAACTCCTTGTCGTCGGTGAAGAAGCCTTCCAGCACGGCCTTGGCCTGGTTCAGGGCCAGCCCGATGCCGAGGCCCATGAGGCCGGGGATGTACTTCAGGCGCTTGGTCCAGCCGGTGTTGTCCGTGAGTTCCTTCTGGGACAACCCGAAGTAGAGGCCCACGCTGACCGCGTTCAGCAGGAAGAAGGGGCCGTCCGTCATCAGCAGCACGGGCACGGGGGTGCCGGCGCGGAAGATCATGGCGGGCACCATGATGATGGAGAGGACCACCATCAGCATGTAGTTGCAGTTGGCCGTGAGGTGGAACCAGCACTCCAGCTTGGTGTGCAGGCTCTCGTCGGACTTCCAGATGGTGGTCATCAGCTTGCGGATGACCTGGGCATTGCCCTTGGCCCAGCGGTGCTGCTGGCTCTTGAAGGCGTTGACCTCCACGGGCAGCTCGGCAGGGACGACGAGGTCCTTGAGGTAGATGCCGGTCCAGCCCTTGAGCTGGGCGCGGTAGGAGAGGTCCGCGTCCTCGGTGATGGTGTCGTGCTCCCAGCCCCCGGCGTCGGCGATGGCGGCCACGCGCCACATGCCGGCGGTGCCGCTGAAGTTGAAGAAGGCCTTGGAGCGGTTGCGGGCGGTGTGCTCGAAGACGAAGTGGCCGTCGAGCAGGATGGCCTGCACCTGGGTCAGGAGGGAGAACTCGCGGTTGAGGTGGGCCCAGCAGCCCTGAACGAAGGCCACCTTCTTGTCGGCGAAGTGGGGCACGGCCTTGCGGAGGAAGTCCTCCGTGGGCAGGAAGTCGGCGTCGAACATGGCCACCAGCTCGCCCTTGGCGACCTTGAGGCCCTCAGAGAGGGCGCCGGCCTTGAAGCCCGTGCGGTCCGTCCGGTGCAGGTAGTGGATGTCGAAGCCCAGGGCCTTGTAGCGGTCCACGACGGCACTGGCCACCTTGACCGTCTCGTCCGTGGAGTCGTCCAGCACCTGGATCTCGAGCTTCTCCTTGGGCCAGTCCATCTTGACGACATAGTCCATGAGGCGCTCGATGACGTTCATCTCGTTGAACACCGCCAGCTGCACCGTGACCATGGGCAGGTAGTTTGCGTCGCCCTGGGGCTGCGGGACGTCCTTCTTGTGGCGGTAGTAGAGCACCAGGATCCAGAGGCGGTGGGCCCCATAGATGCTCAAGATGCTGAGCAGAACGAAATAGGTGGTGAGCACGCCGGTTCGGACGAGTTCCATCACTGAATTAACCCCCAAGGCCCCCGCCTTGGGGACAGCTTTATTGTGCCACGGGTCATAGGAAAATCCACGAAAATCCTAACATTCAGGCGCATCATGTCCGAGCCCATCCAGTAGGATTGCACCATGGCCGACCCAGACATCCCCAACTATCCCAAAATGATCGGGCGCTATCAGGTCCAGCGCCTGCTGGGGTCCGGGGCCATGGGCAGCGTGGTGCTGGCCGAGGACCCCCGGATCAAGCGGAAGGTGGCCATCAAGCTCATGAAGCTGGATGGCGTCCGGACCCAGGCGGATCAGCATGAATACCTCATGCGGTTCCAGCGGGAGGCCGAAGTCTCGGGCCTGCTGAACCATCCAGGGATCGTGGCCATCTACGACGTGGGCGAGGAGGAGGGCTACGGCCCCTTCCTGGCCATGGAGTTCGTGCCCGGGAAGCCCTTGGATGGGATCATCCGGAGCGGTCCGGCGCTCAGTCTCAAGGAGAAGCTGCGGATCGCCGGGGGCCTGGCGGACGCCCTGGATCACGCCCACGCCAAGGGCATCGTCCACCGGGACGTCAAGCCGGGCAACGTCATGGTGGGCGAGGACGGCCGGCCCAAGCTCATGGACTTCGGCATCGCCAAGCGCGAGGATGCCTGCCTGACCCAGACCGGCACCTTCCTTGGGACGCCGAGCTACGCCAGCCCCGAGCAGATCCGCGAGGGCACCGTGGACAGCCGCTCCGACATCTTCAGCTTCGGCGTGCTGGTCTTTGAGTTGATGAGCGGCCAGTCGCCCTTCCCGGGCACCTCCATCAACACCATCCTCTACCGCATCGTGAACGAGCCCCCGGTGGACATCCAGCCGCCGGTCATGGGCATCCTGCCGGAGGGCTGGCGCCGGGTGTTCGAGAAGGTGCTGGCCAAGAAGCCTGAGGACCGCCACCCCACCTGCACGGCCTTCATGCGGGACATGCTGAACGCGGTGGTGGAGCTGGGCAAGGAGGATCGGCGGGAAGTGATGGGCCTCCTCCACTTGAACGGCGAGGCTCCGATGCCGGAGATTGTCTCCACCTCCTTCGACGAGACCATGGTGGTGCCCACAGCCCCGAGCCGGCGGTCGAGCTGGCCCTGGATCGCGGCCCTGGCCCTGGTGGTGGCGGTGGGCGGCGGCTGGTTCATCTTCTCCGGAAAGAAGGGCACCCGCCTCCAGCTTGAGTCCAGCCCCACGGGGGCGAAGGTCTTCATGAACGAGCTGGCGGTGGGCAACACGCCCATGAACCAGCCCCTGAGTCCGGGCGACAAGCTGCGCATCGAGCTCAAGGGGCATCAGTCGCTCAGTTACGAGTTCAAGCCAGGTGAGGTCCCGCCCGCCTTCAAGCTCCAGCCCGTCATCACCGAGGAGCTGGTGGACTCGCTGCCTCAAGGCGCCACCGTGGTGCTGGACGAGAAGCTCCTGGAAGGCACCACGCCCCTGAAGGTGACCTGGAACCAGGGCCAGCCGCACCGCCTGACGCTAACCAAGGCAAAACAGGGCTTCGCCTCGGACTTCGGGCCGGGCGAGGTGCCGGGGTCCCGGGTCTTCGAGCTGAGGGAAGCCACCACCTCTGAGACCCGGCAGGAGCCGTCTCTGGACCCCACGGCCCCGGGTTCGGTCAAGCTGGCCGGAGGGTTCTCCGTGCGGGTGAAGGCCGACGGCAAGGACCTGGGAGAGCTGAGTCCCGGCGCCAAGCTGCCTCTTTCCCCAGGGCGCCACCAGCTTGAGCTGGCCAGCAGCCGCCACTTCTACAAGGACAGCAAGGCCGTCTCGATCGTCGCCGGGCAGACGGCCACCCTCACGGTGCCGGAGCTGGCCACCGTCACGGTGGAGACCTTCCCGGGGACCGGCAAGGTGCTGGTGGATGGCCAGGACGCCGGCATCGAGAGCGACGGCAGCAGCATCCAGGTTGCCCTGGGGCGGCACACCATCACCGTCCGCGGCCCCAAGGGCAGCAAATCCGAGACCTTGGACCTGACCGGTGACAAAGGTCTCCGCCTCCCGCTCTGAGGCGCCCCCCTGGGGGGGAGTAGAATGAGGGCCAGACGCAACCTTTTACCCCAGTTCGGGTCCCAGGTTGATGGAGGTGCCCCCATGAAACCCCTGAAGCAGGCGCTTGCAGTGTTGGCGATTCTGGTGGGCGGTGGTCTGGTATTGGCAGCCCAGCAGGCCGAGCGGGTCCCGCCGGCCGAATCGCAGAGCCAGGAAACCCCGCGACCGGCCACCCCGGCTCCCAAGGATGCGCCCCCGCCCCCGCCGGCGGTGCGGCCCGATCCCCCGGCCTCGGTTCCGGCTCCCCGTGAAAAGGGCGACGCAGGCGGCCAGTGGGTCCACACCGAGCAGTACGGCTGGGTCTGGATGCCCTACGGCGACGGCTTCACCCATGTCCCGCCCGAAGGCGGCACGCCCAGCATGTATGTCTACTATCCCGAGTCCGGCTGGTGCTGGGTCGTGGCGCCCTGGCTCTGGGGCTGGGGACCCCGACCCTACTTCGGGAGCTACGGCCCGCGCTACTACGCCTGGTGGGGCGTCGGTCTGGGGCACTGGTACGGTTTCTCGGGTTACTACGGCCGGGCAGGCTCGATGGGTCGGGGTTATTGGGGCGGCGGCCGCTGGAACGGCGTCATTCACTACGGCACCGGCGGCCATCCTGGCGGTAGTCATCCGGCGGCCCCTGGCCCCCGTGGCGGCAGGCGGGACCTGAGTCCGGGCTGGCGGCGCTGAGCTGAGCGTGTAAGTCATGGCTGCGGGCAGGGTGATCCTGCCCGCAGCCATAGTTTCCCAGCCGAGGCCCCCAATGAAGACGGTCCTGCTCCCCAGCTCCCTGGCGGCCCGGGTGGAAGTGCCCAAAGGCCTTCCCTGACGAGGCCGCGTCAGGCGTCCAGTTCGACCCAGACCTCATTGCGCCGTAGGAACCAGAGCTGGAAGGGCGAGTCGAACCGGGCCAGGACCGGGGCTCCAAGGGTTCGAATGCCGTCCTTCTTTAGGGTCGCCAGCAGGACTGCTGCCTTGGCCTGGTAGCGCGCTTCCGACCAGGAGCCTGAGTAGCCCAGCACGGCGATGCGGCGGGCCGGAAGCTCCCGCAGGTGCACGCGGGGGTCGTTCGGCACTGGCAGAGTGGCCAGGGCGGAACCCGCAGGCATGGTGAACTGCACCACAAACCCCTCCACTGACGGCTTCAGGACCGTCGTTCCAGCGGGTTCCTGGATAACCGGGGCTGTCATGGCGATGCGGGCGCGGGTCTGGTTGTTGCCGAAGATGTAGCCCGCCAGCACCCGGAACCCGGCATTGCCGGCCTCGTCAAAGGCAGCGGTGACAGGCGTCTCCGCCACCAGCACCGGCTCGTAGCGGCGGATCTCGTAGGTGGCGGTGCGGGTCTCGACGATGAAGCGGGGCTCTTCCACTGCCTGGGCGATCCCGGCGGTTAGGACAGGAACGAGCAGGATGGCCGTCAGGGGACTGGGCATGGCAACTCCGGGGCAGAGGACAGGGATCGTCCTTCCCTGAGATGCCCCACAGAGGATCAATCTTCCCCGGGATTTTTCTTGGCATGGCGGGTTAGAGCTCGAATGCCTCGTGCGGTTTGGGGACGGTGACCGAGTGGCCGTGGGCCTGGAGGTCGGTCTGCATGGCCGTGAGGGCCTCAGGATCTCCATGGACCAGGAAGGTCCGGGCGCCGAGGCCGCTGCCCTGGTGCCACCGCAGCAGGCCTGCCTGGTCCCCGTGGCCCGAGAAGCCGTTGATGGTGTAGATCCGCGCCCGAACGGGCACCCCCTGGCCGTAGAGGTGCAGGGTCCGGGCCCCATCGATCAGGTTGCGGGCCGGCGTGCCATGGGCCGCGTAGCCCACGAAGATGACGGCGCACTCGGGGCGGGGCAGCAGGCGCTCCAGGTGGTGCAGCACCCGGCCCCCGGTGCACATGCCGGACCCGGCCAGGATGAGCGCCCCGCGCCGGACATCGTTGATGGCCTTGGAGGCGATGCGGTCCCGGGCGAAGGACAGGCCGGGGAAGTCGAAGGGGTCCCGGGTCTCGAGCACCGTGCGGGTGTTCGGATCGAAGCACTCCGGATGGTGCCGGAAGATGGCCACGGCGCTCTGGGCCATGGGGGAGTCCACGAAGACCCGCAGCCCGACGGGGATGCGGCCATGCTCGTGGGCCTCTCGCAGCCCGTAGAGGATCTCCTGGGCCCGCTCCAGGGCGAAGGTGGGGACGACGATATTCCCGCCCTGGGCCACCGTGTCGTGGATGGCCTCCTGGAACTCCCGGACGGTATCCGGCATGGACCGGTGGAGGCGGCCACCGTAGGTGCTCTCCATGACCACAACGTCGGCTTCCGGGCAGAGCTCGGGGTCCCGGATGATGGGGTGGTAGCGGCTGCCCAGGTCGCCCGAGAACACGACGCGACGCCGCTTCCCGTCGTCCTGCGCCGCGATGCAGACGCTGGCGGAACCCAGGATGTGGCCTGCGTCCTGGAAGGTCACCACCAGGCCCTCGCCCAGCTGAATGGGCTGGCCATACAGGGCTCTCCGGCCGAACAGGCGCAGCGCCCGGGCCACGTCCTGGCTGTCGTAGAGGGGCTCGGCATCGGCCCGAAAGTGCCGGTGGCCCCGCGCCGCCTGGCGCTGGGAGCGCTCAGCCTCTTCCTCCTGGAGGCGGGCGGTGTCTTCCAGCACCAGCTGCACCAGGTCCTGGCTTGCGGCGGTCGCGATGATCTCGCCTCCAAAGCCCTGCTCCACCAGCAGGGGGATGCGGCCGCAATGGTCCAGGTGGGCGTGGGTGAGGAGCAGCACATCGATGGACGCTGGATCAAAGCCGAAGTCCTGGCTGTTCTCGTCCCGCAGCTCCCGGCTGCCCTGGTAGAGCCCGCAGTCCACCAGGATCTTCTTGCCACAGGCCTCCAAGAGATGGCAGGACCCCGTCACACCGAGGGCGGCGCCGTGAAAGGAAATGCGCATGGCGCCTCCCGGCGGGGCCGGTGCGTGCGACCAGCCCCTGGCCCAACATACCCCCAACCCGGCCAGGACAAGGCTTACCGTGACTGGTACAGAAAAGGAATTAGCCACCGATGAACACCGATGCACACCGATTAAGTGAAGATAACAAAGTAGATGATAAAATATGTAAATTGGCACTATCGGGCATTTATCGGTGTTCATCGGTGGCCAAAGCTCTTTTGCCGTTATCCCCGTTCATCCACCTTTATCCCCAGCTGATTTCAGCTGCCGAGGATCACTCCAAGAGTGTCATCCGTGGCGGCGCGGAGGGGCTCGGACGCCCTGGGCGAGGGGCCGTGGGATTCTTGTTGGTGTTGAGCTACACCAGGCCCGCCGCCGTTACAGCGTCCCTTGCTCGTATCCTGTGTAGGGCGCCACGCCCTCCGAGGACTCCCTACCCATGCGCCTCACCACCCTTCAGCCTCCCGAGCCCGGCACTGCCCTGGAGGTGGTGCCGGGTGTGCGGTGGGCGCGGATGCCCATTCCCACGCCCCTGGGGCACGTGAACCTCTGGCTGCTGGCGGATGGGGAGGGCTGGACGGCCGTGGACACGGGCATCGCCACGCCCGCGGCCAAGGAGGCCTGGGAGCGGCTGCTGGAAGGGCACCCGCTGAAGCGGCTCATCGCCACCCACTTCCACCCGGATCACCTGGGCCTCGCGGGCTGGCTGGAGGAGCAGGCGGGTGTGCCGCTCTGGATCACCTTCGGGGAATACGCCACAGCCCAGCTGTTCTTCCATGGCATCGCCGGCTTCGCGCCGGAGGCCACCCAGGCCTTCTTCCGCAGCCACGGCCTGGAGGAGGCCCGCATCCAGAACCGGGCCCTGGCCAGCAACCTCTACCGCCTGGGGGCGCCGACCCTCCCGCACACCTTCCGGCCCATCCGGGACGGGGAGTCCCTCACCGTCGGCGATCGGGCCTGGCAGGTCATCTGCGGCCACGGGCACTCGCCGGATCACGCCAGCCTCTACTGCGAGGAGGCCGCTGTCCTGATCTCGGGGGACATGCTGCTGCCCCGCATCTCCACGAACGTGAGCGCCTTCGCGGCCATTCCGGACAACGACCCCCTGGGCCTGTTCCTGGACTCCCTCGGCCGCCTGGAGGTCCTGCCCGCTGAGACTCTCGTGCTGCCCTCCCACGGGGTGCCCTTCCGGGGCCTGCACGCCCGCATCGGGCAGCTCCGCGCGCACCATGCCTCCCGCTGCGCGGCCCTGCAGGCGGCCTGCGTGGGCGCCTCCCTGTCGGCGGCAGAGCTCATCCCCGTGGTGTTCGAGCGGCCCATCACCGATCCCTTCCAGACCCTCTTCGCCATGGGGGAGTGCATCGCGCACCTGGCCTACCTGGAGCACCGCGGCCTGCTGCGGCGCGAGGTGGACGGGGAGCTGATCCGCTTCCGGGAAGTCTGATCTCGCCCTGTCTTCAGAGCGTAAAGATCACCACCAAGGCACCAAGACAGCAAGAACTGCAGAGCTGAACCGCAGTGGCCTTTCTTGGTTTCTTGGTGTCTTGGTGGCAAAGGCTTGTTCTCTATTGTTGATTGCGAATTGAAGTGATGCCATAGCGCCCCTCTTGACGGGAACGACGTCCTTCGTTAAAACTAATCTCAACATGCCCAACACCCTGTCCCTGAACCTGCTCCTGGCCCTGCTGCTTAGCGGCACCGGGGAGGACTGAGAGCAGGCGGAAACATCGCACCAAGGCTCATCAAACCCTCTCCGCTGATCCCGGAGAGGGTTTTTCGCATCTACCCCACCACGCCAACCCGCCCCTTCTGGAGGATTCCATGCAAGCACGCCGTTACCGCCCCATCCCGCTCGTCAGCCTGCCCCAGCGCGCCTGGCCCGACCAGGAGATCACCGCCGCCCCGATCTGGTGCAGCGTGGACCTGCGGGACGGCAACCAGGCCCTGGTCGAGCCCATGGGCAGCGACCGCAAGCTCCTGCTCTTTGAGACCCTCGTCAAGATGGGCTTCAAGGAGATCGAGGTGGGCTTCCCGGCGGCCTCCCAGACGGACTTCGACTTCGTTCGCCAGCTCATCGAAGAGCACCGCATCCCCGCCGACGTCACCATCCAGGTGCTGACCCAGGCCCGGGAGAGCCTCATCGCCCGCACGGTGGAAGCGGTGCAGGGGGCTCCCAGCGTCATCCTGCACCTCTACAACTCCACCTCCACCCTGCAGCGCCGCGTGGTCTTCGGCCTGGACAAGGCCGCGGTTAAAGCCCTGGCCATCCAGGGCACTCAGTGGGTCAAGGAGGCCGCCCAGAGCCTGACCGGCAGCCGGGTCATCCTGGAATATTCGCCCGAGAGCTTCACCTCCACCGAAGTGGACTACGCCACCGAGGTCTGCGATGCGGTCATCGAAGCCTGGGCCCCCGCGCCCGGCGAGAAGGTCATCCTGAACCTGCCCGCCACGGTGGAGGTGACCACGCCCAATCGCTATGCCGACCAGATCGAGTACGTGCACCGCAACCTGCGGCATCGCGACCAGGCACTGATCAGCATCCACACCCACAACGACCGCGGCTGCTCCGTGGCCGCCACGGAGCTGGCGCTGCTGGCGGGCGCAGACCGCGTGGAGGGCACCCTCTTCGGCAACGGCGAGCGCACCGGCAACGTGGATGTGGTCACCGTGGCCCTCAATCTCTACACCCAGGGCGTCGATCCCGGCCTGGACCTGAGCAACCTGCCGACCCTCGTGAAGGTGGCCGAGCACTGCAACCGCCTGCCCGTGCCCGCCCGCCACCCCTACGCCGGGGAGCTGGTCTTCACGGCCTTCAGCGGCTCGCACCAGGACGCCATCCGCAAGGGCTTCGAGGCCATGAAGCGGGAGCAGAACCCCCTCTGGGAGGTGCCCTACCTGCCCATCGATCCCGCCGATGTGGGGCGGCAGTACGAGCCCATCATCCGCATCAACAGCCAGTCCGGGAAGGGCGGGGTGGCCTTCCTGCTGGAGCAGGACCACGGCTACGCCGTACCCAAGGCCCTGGCCCAGGAGTTCAGCCAGGTCGTGCAGGGGATCACCGACCGCACCGGCGAGGAGCTCAGCTCCGACCAGGTGTTCCAGGCCTTCGAGCGCGAGTATCTGTCCCTGGGCCGCTTCGAGCTCACGGACTACGAGACCCACCGCCTCTCCCGGGAAAAGTGCCGTATGACCGCCACCCTGCTGGACCGGGGCACGAAGGTGGTGATCCAGGCCGAAGGCAACGGCCCCATCGACGCCTTCCTGCACGCCTTCCAGGAGACTTTCAGCCTGGACGTTCACGTGTCGGACTACAGTGAGCACGCCCTGGGCCGGGGCGAGGGCGCGGAAGCGATCGCCTACGTCATGCTGCGCCTCGCCGACGGCTCCTCCCGCTACGGGGTGGGGCGCCACGCCGACATCCTGGAGGCCTCGCTGCAGGCCGTGCTCAGCTCCGCCAATCGGCTGGACGTTCCCACGGGCGCCGCCCTGCCGGGCGACCTGATCGTCAGCACCCCGCGCTGAGCGAGTTGCAGCTATAGAACAAGGATCACCACCAAGGCACCAAGAATGACAACAGAGGTTCCCTTTGTTGTTCTTGGTGCCTGGGTGCCTGTGATCAAGGAAGCCCCGGCTCGTGGCTGTAATCACCGTTCATCGATGTTCCTCACCGGTTTCCCAAGATCATTCAACCCGTGATGCACGGCGATCAACGGTGATCCGAAGACTGCTCACGCGGCCGTTCTCCGCTTTCCACGGGGTTCTTACGCTCCTTCATCCCAGTCCCATGCGAAGAGTCTGCTCGGCTCTGAAGAGGTAGCCCCCGGCCAGGACCCCGATCCGGTGGGGAATGCTCGGTTTTGGGACCTCCGAGTGGCATGATGGTTCGGGGCTGTCGCCAGGGGCGCCTCCGGGCGTTTCCGGCCTGCCGCCGCAGGGCCTCCTCAAGGGCTCTGACCGTTTGATTCAGGAGGCAGGACATGCACTATCCCTTCTGGGACCAGCCCATCGGCTACGGCGTGCTGATGGCGGTCATCGCCGTGTTCCATGTGTTCGTGTCGCACTTCGCCATCGGGGGCGGGCTCTACCTGGTGGTGAACGAGCACCTGGCGCGCCGGGACGGGGACATGGCCCGCCTGGCCTTCCTGGAAAAGCTTTCCAAGTTCTTCGCCATGGTGACCCTGGTGGCCGGGGCCCTGACCGGCGTGGGCATCTGGTTCGTGATCGGGCTGCTGGCACCGGCCGCCACCGAGGCCCTCATCCACAACTACGTCTGGGGCTGGGCCACGGAGTGGACCTTCTTCGTGGTGGAGATCGCCGCGGCGATGCTCTATTTCTACGGCTGGAAGCGGCTGACAGCCAAGGCGCACCTCACGCTGGGCTGGATCTACTTTGGGGCCGCGTGGCTGTCCCTGGCTGTCATCAACGGCATCCTGACCTTCATGCTCACCCCGGGCCGCTGGCTGGTGACGGGGGACTTCTGGCAGGGCTTCTTCAACCCCACCTACTGGCCCTCGCTGGTCCTGCGCACGGGTGTCTGCGTCATGCTGGCCGGGCTCTACGCCCTGCTGGTGGCCTCCCGCCTGGAGGCGGGCGACTTCAAGGCGCGCACGGTCCGGCAGGCCGCGGGCTGGGCCGTGGTGGGACTGGCGGTGACCGCGCTGGCCCAGGCCTGGTACTGGAAGGCCATCCCCGCGGCCGTCACTGCCAGGGCCCTGGAGACCATGCCGACGCCCGTCCGGGCCATCGTGCTCTCGCTCTGGCTGGCGGCGGCCCTGGGCGCGGGGGTGCTGGCCCTGGTGGTCCTGGCCCCCCGCCGCTTCGGCACCGCCGCGGCCCTGGCCTTCATGGCCCTGGGCATGGCCTGGTTCGGGGCCTTCGAGTGGTCCCGGGAGTCGCTCCGCAAGCCCTACATCCTGGCCGGCTACATGTATGGCAATGGCGCGGAGGTGGCCCAGACGGCCACCTACCAGCGCGAGGGCTTCCTTCCCCAGATCACCTTCCGCACGGGGGATGACGGCGCCGACCTGTTCCGCCACGCCTGTCGCAGCTGCCACACGCTGGACGGCTACAAGGCCCTCAGGCCCGCCCTGGCGGGCGCGGACCGCGCCTACCTCGTCGCACTCGTCCAGGGCGCGCACCTCCTGCGGGGCAACATGCCGCCCTTCCTGGGCACACCCAGGGAGGCTGAGCTGATCGCCGACCACCTCTACCAGCGCACGGACCACCGGTCCCTGGCCGAGATCTACAGGATTGACGGCCTCGCCCTGGGCCGCCGGGCCTACGACCTGCGCTGCGGCAAGTGCCACGCCGTCGGCACCGCCAGCGACAAGGCCAAGAGCCTGGCGGGGCAGAGCGCCGAGGACCTGAGCGGCATGCTCGACATGGCTTCCAGCCTGGGCGAGGGCATGCCCGCCTACACCGGGGACGCTGCCGAGAGGAAGGCGCTGGTGGCCTACCTCCAGACCCTCGGCCAAGGAGGCAAGCCATGACGCTCCCGGACTATCACTTCATCTCCGCCCCCCTCTGGTTGGTGACGGCCCTCCACCTGCTGACCCTGACCCTGCACCTCGCGGCCATGAGCTGCCTGCTGGGCGGAACCCTGATCGCGCTGTGGACCGGGGCCCGGAAGGCGTGGCCCGCTCCCGATGCCGCCGGCTTCGCGCGGGTGCTGCCCGCGGCCACCGCCGCCACGGTGTCGCTGGGCGTGGCGCCCCTGCTGTTTCTGCAGCTGGTCTATCCCCGGCAGGTCTATGCGGCCACCATCGTCAGCGGCTGGTTCTGGCTGGCCGTGATCGGGGCCGTGATCACGGCCTACTACGCGTTCTACCGGACCTCCTTCCAGGCCCACCGGACGGGGCGGGTGAGCCTGGGCCTGCTGGCCCTGGCCGCCCTGGGGCTGCTCTACACCAGCCTGGTCTACAGCTCGGTATTCGCCCTGGCCGAGCAGCCGGCGCTGCTCCGGGCGCTCTATGCGAAGGATCAGTCCGGCTGGGTCTGGAACCCCGCCGCGGGCGCCTACGGCCTTCGCTGGCTCCACATGGTGCTGGGCGCCCTCACCGTGGGGGGCTTCTTCGTGAGCGTATTGGGCCGGAAGTCCCCCGCCATGGCCGCCACGGGTCGTGCGGCCTTCGTGGGCGGGATGGCCGCCGCTGCAGCAGTCGGCTTCCTCTACCTGATCTCCCTGGACGCGGACCTGGGCGCCTACATGCGGACCCCGGCCATGCCCGTCCTGGTGGTGTCCCTGGCGCTCTCTCTCGCGGCGCTGCACTTCCACGCCAAGAAGCACTTCGGCCTGTCGGGCCTCTGCCTCTTTCTGTCGGTCTTCGGCATGGTGTACATGCGCCACGTCCTCCGGCTGGTCCGGCTCCAGGGCAGCTTCGACCTGGCCGCATGGCGGGTCGCGCCCCAGTGGTCGCCGTTCCTCCTGTTCCTGGTCTGCTTCCTGCTGATGCTGGGGGTCCTGGTCTGGATGGCGAAGCTGTTCTTCCGGCCCGACGAGGACGTGACCGAGGCCTGAGCCATCAAGGGACCTCGATCGGGTATAACAGAGGTGCGCCTGGGCCCGGGACCGGTGTCCTGGCCGCCCGCCGACTGAAACCGTCTGCTGCCCACCCCTCGATCGGGAGCCCCATGTCCACTCAAGCCCTCGCCTCCCTGACCCTTGCCCTGCTGATCGTGGCCGGCGGGAGTCCGGTCCGTGCCGCCCAAGCCCTGACCTCCTCCAAGAAGGACTTCGCGATGCTCGCACCCTGGAAAGGCCCCTACGGCGGCGTGCCCGCCTGGTCGAAGGTCAAGCCCGAGGACTTCCCGGCGGCCTTCGCTGTGGCCATGCAGGCCAAGCGCGACGCCATCCGGCGCATCACCAGCGAGCCCAAGCCCGCCACCTTCGCCAACACGATCCTGGCCCTTGAGCAGTCCGGCCCGGCCCTGGACCGCCTGAACATCCTCTACGATGTCCACGTCAGCACCCTGAACAAGGGCGTCATCCCCGCGGTGGAGAAGGAGATGTCGCCGAAGTTCGCGGCCTTCGGCGACGAGATCGCGCAGAACGATGCCCTCTTCAAGCGCATCGAGGTCGTCCACCTGAACGCCGCCAAGGCCAAGCTCACGCCGGAACAGAAGCGCCTGGTCTGGGTGTACTACACCAACTTCGTGCGCAGCGGCGCCAAGCTCAGTGGCCCGCAGAAGACCCGCCTTCGGGAGCTGAACCAGCGCATGGCCACCCTGGGCACCCAGTTCAGCCAGAACCTGCTGGCGGACGAGTCGACCCCCTTCACGGTCATCGAGTCCGAGGCCGGGCTGGCGGGGCTGTCCGGGGATCTCAAGTCCGCCGCGGCCCGGGCCGCCGAGCAGCGGGGGCTGAAGGGCAAGTGGGTGATCGACAACACCCGCTCCTCGGCCGATCCATTCCTGTCCTACGCGGAGAACCGCGGGCTGCGGGAGAAGGTCTGGCGCACCTTCGTGAGCCGCGGGGACAACGGCGACAAGACCGACAACAAGGCCGTGGCGGCTGAGATGCTGAAGCTCCGCTTCGAGCGGGCCCAGCTCCTGGGCTACGCCACCCACGCCCACTGGGCCGTGGAGCAGTCCATGGCGGGCACTCCCGACCGGGCCGTGGCCCTCATGGAAGCTGTCTGGAAGCCCTGCGTGGCCCAGGTCCAGGCTGATGTGGCGGACATGCAGGCGCTGGTGGCCAAGGAGGGCGGCACCTTCAAGCTGGCCCCCTGGGACTACCGCTTCTATGCCGAGAAGCAGCGGAAGGCGAAGTACGACCTGGACCTCAACGAGGTCACCCCCTACCTCCAGCTCGACAAGCTCCGCGAGGGCATGTTCTGGACCGCCGGGCAGCTCTTCGGCCTCCACTTCAAGCAGATCCGCAACGTCGAGGTCCAGCACCCGGATGTCACCGCCTACGAGGTCACGGACGCCAAGGGCGCCCACGTGGGCCTCTGGTACTTCGATCCCTTCGCCCGGGAGGGCAAGCGGTCCGGGGCCTGGATGAACGAGTACCGGACCCAGTCCCACATGGGCAAGCGGGTGACGCCCATCGTGTCCAACAACTCCAACTTCGTGAAGGGCGCTCCCGGCCAGCCGGTGCTGATCTCCTGGGACGACGCCACGACCCTCTTCCACGAGTTCGGCCACGCCCTGCACGGGCTGCTCTCCGACTCCAGCTATCCGAGCGTCTCCGGCACCAACACGGCCCGGGACTTCGTGGAGTTCCCCAGCCAGATCAACGAGCACTGGTTCCAGACCCCCGAAGTGCTCAACCGCTTCGCGCTCCACGCCCAGACGGGCAAGCCCCTGCCCAAGGCGATGCTGGACAAGATCAACCGGGCCCGGACCTTCAACGAAGGCTTCGCCACCATGGAATACCTGGCCTCGGCGGTCATCGACATGAAGCTGCACATGGCTGGCGGAAAGGTCCTCGACATGGCGACCTTCGAGAAGGACGAGCTGACCCGGCTGGGCATGCCCGCCGAGATCGTCATGCGCCACCGGATCCCGCAGTTCGCCCACATCTTCAGCGGCGGCGTCGGGGGTTATGAGGCCGGCTACTACGCCTACCTCTGGAGCGATGCCTTGACCGCGGATGCCTGGCAGGCCTTCCTGGAAGGGCAGGGGCCCTGGGACCCCAAGGTCGCCGCGCGGCTCCGCAAGGAGATCCTCGCCGTGGGCAACACCAAGGATCCCGCCGAGGCCTTCCGGGCCTTCCGCGGCCGCGACGTCAACACCGACGCCCTCATGCGGAAGCGCGGCTTCCTCAAGTAGGTCGCCGCGCCTGGTACCCTGGAACCCATGGCCCTCGAACTGCTCGCCCCTGCGAAAAACCTGGAACAAGGCACCCTCGCGCTGCGCTGCGGGGCGGATGCTGTCTACATGGGCGGCCCGCAGTTCGGCGCCCGGCAGGCCGCGGGCAATGAGCTGGTGGACTTCGAGCAGCTCACCCGGGAGGCCCGGCTCTGGGGCGCGAAGGTCTACGCGACGCTCAACACCCTGATCTACGACCACGAGCTGGAGGAGGCCCGGCGGCAGGCCTGGAGCCTCTATGAAGCCGGCGTGGACGCCTTGATCATCCAGGACATGGCCTACCTGGAGATGGACCTCCCGCCGCTGCCCCTGCACGCCAGCACCCAGGCGGCCTGCGACAGCCCGGAGCGGGTGGCCTTTCTCGCCAGCGCTGGCTTCACCCGGGCCATCCTCGCCCGGGAGCTGAGCCTGGAAGACATCCGCGCCATCCACGGGGCCGCGGACATGGAGCTGGAGGCCTTCGTCTACGGGGCCCTCTGCGTGGGGGAGAGCGGGCACTGCTACCTGAGCGGCGCCATCTGCGACCGCAGCGGCAACCGCGGCGAGTGCGCCCAGCCCTGCCGCGCGCCCTGGAACCTGGTGGACGGCGCGGGCCGGGTGGTGGTGCGGGAGAAGCACCTGCTGAACATCCGCGACCTGGACCTCTCCGGGCACCTGGATGGCCTGGCCGAGGCCGGGGTCATGAGCTTCAAGATCGAGGGACGGCTCAAGGATGCAGACTACGTGAAGAACGTGGTCAGCCATGTGCGCCGCAACCTCGACGATCTGCTGGCGCGGCGGCCGGAGTTGGCCGCGGCCTCTCTGGGCTCCGTGAGCCGGACGTTCACGCCCGATCCGACCAAGACCTTCCAGCGCGGCCTCTCCGCCTACCGCATCGACGGGCAGCGCCGGGCCATGGGCCACGCGGACGCCGGGAAGCACCTCGGTGAGTTCATCGGCGAGGTGAGATCCATCCAGGGGGACCGCCTGGTGCTGGACCTGACCGTGGACCTGCACCCCGGGGACGGCCTCGCCTTCGTGGATGGCTCCGAGGCCGCGGGCACCGTGGTCAACGAGGTGGCGGGCCGCCAGGTCTTTGTGCAGGATCCCTCCCGCATCCGCCCCGGCACCCGGCTCCACCGGAACCTGGACCTGCACTGGCTCCGGGCCCTGCGCGGCGCCAAGGTGGACCGGCGGATCCCCGTGACGGCTACGCTGGACTTTCCGGAAGGCGTCGCGCGGCTGCGCCTGGAGGATCCGGCCGGGTTCACGGCGGAAGCCCAGGCCACCGGCACCTTCGCCGAGCCCCGGGACGCGGCCGCCACGGCCCAGACCATCCGGGAGGCCCTGGGCCGCCTGGGGAACACGCCCTTCGAGCTGGCGGAACTGCGCACGGCCGAGGCGCGCTTCGTTCCGGTGAGCGTGCTCAACGGCCTCCGCCGCGAGGCCGCCGCGGCCCTGGAGGCCCTGCGCCGCGCGCCCCGGGCCCGGGAGGGACGCCGCGCGGCGGCCCCCCAGCTCGCCCCACTGCCGCACGGGAAGCTGGACTACACCTGGAACATCGCCAACCGGGCCGCCCGGGCCTTCTACGAGCGGGCGGGGGCCGAGGCCCTGGAGCCCGCCGCCGAGTTGCAGGACAGCCTTGATGGCCGCGTGGTCATGACCACCCGGCACTGCGTGAAGTTCGAGCTGGGCTGGTGCCACCTCCACGACAACCCCGAGCCCTGGCGCAGCCTGCCCGAGCCCGAGGGGCCGCTCTTCCTGGAGAACGGCGCCACCCGCCTGGAGTGCCGTTTCGACTGCCAGCAGTGCCGCATGGAGCTGGTGCTGCACGAGCCCCGGGAGCAGGGTTGAGCACCGGTTCGCAGGTCGCGGCCCCGCCGCTGGGTCCCTGCGAGGTGGTGGTCATCGGCGCCGGTCCTGCGGGCCTGCTGGCGGCGGGCCGGGCCGCCATGCTGGGGGCGCGCGTCCTGCTGCTGGAGAAGATGGAGAAGCCGGCCCGCAAGCTGCGGATCACGGGCAAGGGCAGGGCCAACATCACGAACATGAAGCCCCTGGAGGAGCACCTCCGGGAGATCCAGCCCGAGCCCCGCTTCCTCCGCCAGGCCTTCCAGGCCTTCTTCAACACCGATCTGATCGCGCTCCTGGAGGCGCAGGGCGTGCGCACCAAGACCGAGCGCGGCGACCGCGTGTTCCCGGACAGCGACCTCGCCTGGGATGTGGCGGATGCCCTCGTCGCCTGGGCGCGGAGCCAGGGCGTGGAGATCGTGCCCCACGCGCGGGTGGAGGGCCTGCTCCTCCAGGACGGTGTCTTCCAGGGCCTCGCAGTCCAGCGCAAGGGCTCGGCCCCCGCCCAGCGGCTCGAGGCCCGCTGCTGCATCGTCGCCACCGGCGGCCAGTCCTATCCCGCCACGGGCTCCACCGGGGACGGCTACCGCTTTGCCGAGGCCACGGGGCACCGGATTGAGCCCCTGCGGCCCTCCCTGGTGCGGCTCGAGACCTCTCCGACCTATGAGAAGGCGCTGGGCCTGACCCTCAAGAACGTGCAGCTCACCCTCTGGATCGATGGCAGGAAGCAGGGCGGCGAGTTCGGCGAGGCCGAGTTCACCGCCAGGGGCCTGGGTGGCGCCGCGGTGCTGCGGCTCAGCCGGAAGATCGTTGAGGCCAAGGCCGCAGGCCGGAAGGTGGAGCTGACCCTGGACCTGAAGCCGGCCCTGGACCCAGTGAAGCTTGAGGCGCGGCTGCTGCGGGACCTGGAGGCCCAGCCGGGCGCCACCTGCCGGAGCCTGCTGCGCTCCCTCCTGCCGGCCCAACTCATCGAGGTGTTCAGCGCGGCCCTGGGCCTGGAGCCCGCAGCCCCGGCAGCGAAGCTCCAGGGGGCGAAGCGGAAGCAGCTGCTCGCCATGCTGAAAGAGCTGCGCTTCGAGGTCACAGGTCACGGCAGCTGGGAGGAGGCCATCGTCACCGCCGGTGGTGTGTCCATCCGCGACCTCGACCCCAAGACCATGGCCTCGAAAAAAGTGGCTAACCTCTACTTCGCTGGCGAGGTGCTGGACCTGGACGCGAACACCGGCGGCTACAACCTCCAGATCGCCTTCTCCACGGGCTGGCTGGCGGGTGAGGCCGCGGCGCGGCAGGCGCTGGAAAGCACAAGATCAGCCACCGAGG
>JAAXXS010000201.1:0-2717 GCA_013334395.1 Holophagaceae bacterium
GACCTCCTGGCCCTGAGCTTCTCCGCCACCGACTACATCGGGCACCAGTACGGCATGCTCGGCACCGAGATGCGCGACCAGCTCCACCGCCTGGACCGGGGGCTGGGCCGCCTGCTGGACCGGATCCACCGCCAGCATCCCGGAGCCTGGGTGGTCCTGTCTGCGGACCACGGCGCCATGGACATCGTCGAGGTGCTCGCCGAGCAGGGCTTTCCCGCGCGGCGGCTCCAGATCGAGCCCTTCATGGCCGCCCTGCAGACCGAGCTCAAGACCGCCTTCAAAGTGGACCGCGACCTGCTGAAGCCTGTTCAGGAGCCCAGCGTGCTCTACCTGGATGAAGCCGTCCTGGCGGCCGCGAAGCTGAACCGCGGCGAGGTGCTGCGCCGCGCCCAGACCTGGCTGCGTGCCCGCCCCGAGATCGCCGACGCCTTCACCTACGAGGAGATGCTCGCCACGGATCCTGCCGCCACCGGCAGCCCCAGGGACAGCAGCACCCGCGTCCTGCTCCGCCGCAGCTTCCATGCGGAGCGCAGCGGCGACCTCCTGCTGGCCGTCAAGCCCCTCGTGGCCATGGGCGCCCCCCCGGCCGCCTACCCGGCGGCACACGGCACGCCCAACGCCTATGACCGCCGCGTGCCCCTGATCTTCTGGGGCCCCTGGAAGGCCGGCGAGCGGCGGGAGCCCGTGCGCATCGTGGACTTGGCCCCCACCCTGGCAAGGGAACTGGGCCTCAAGGCCGGCCCCGTGGACGGGCATGCCCTCGACCTGGGCCCTCTGCCCGCCGGGAAGCCGCGCGCACCGAAGCCATGAGCCGGCCCCCTCCGCCCCTCCCCCGAGAGGCCCGGCTGGTGATCCTGACCGGCGCGGGGATCTCGGCAGAGAGCGGCGTGCGCACCTTCCGGGACGGGGATGGGCTGTGGGAGCGCCACCGCCTGGAGGACGTCGCCACACCAGAGGCCTTCCGGCGCGACCCCGATCTGGTCCACCGCTTCTACAACGAGCGGCGGCGGGGCCTCGCCACCGTCGAGCCCAACGCCGCGCACCGGGCCCTCGTCCAGCTCGAAGCCGCCTGGCCGGGCGAGTTCCTCCTGGTCACCCAGAACGTGGACGACCTGCATGACCGCGCCGGGTCGAGACAGCTGCTCCATATGCACGGCGAGCTGCTGAAGGGCCGCTGCCTGGGCTGCCGGACCGTGGTGGACTGGCCCGGGGACATGGACTGCGACAGCCGCTGTCCAGTCTGCGCCACGGGCGCCATGCGCCCGCACATCGTCTGGTTTCATGAGCTGCCCCTGGGCCTGGATCCGATCTACGAAGCCCTGGAGCGCTGCGACCTCTTCGTGGCCATCGGCACCAGCGGTCACGTGCATCCCGCGGCGGGCTTCGTGGAGGCCGTGGGTCCCCGCTGCCGCACCCTGGAGCTGAACCTCGAGCCCAGCCGCGTGGCCAGCGCCTTCCAGGAGGCGCGCAGCGGCCGAGCCACGGAGCTGGTCCCGGCCCTGGTGGCGGAGCTGCTGGGCTAAGCCTGGCCCACCGCCGTGAGGATCGCCCCGTGCTGCGGGTCGCCCTGCCTCCAGATGACCCCGATCTGATCGCCCGGCGACAACATGGCCCCCGGTGTCTGGACTTCCCGGTGGCTGGGCGCGCCCAGCAGGACAGGTCGGGCGCCCCAGGCCTGCCCATCGAAGCGCCGGGCGCAGACCAGGGACTGGTCGCCCTGATCCTGCAGCCAGACCACCAGGGCATGCCCTTGCTCGTTGGTGGAGAGGGCGTGGGCCTGGCTCTGGCCCACGTCGTCCACCAGGAGGGTGCGCTGGGGGTCCCACTGGCCCTGGGAGCAGCGCTTCGCGTAGAGCTTCATGCGGCCTGCGGCCTCCTGGCGCCACACGGCATGCGCCCGGCCGTGGCCGTCGAGCCCCACCTGGGGCCAGCGGATGTCAGGCCCCACCGCCAGCGGCGCGACGGGTGTCCACTCGATGCTGAGCCCATCCAGATGGCTGGCCCGGAGCTGCTGCTGCCCCCCGCTGGCCGCCTCCACCCACAAGACGATGGCATTGCCGCGGGCATCCAGGGCCAGGCGCAGGTGGGCGGCGCGCCCGGGGGCCACGGCGGTGGGCCGGTCGCTCCAGCTGCGGCTGCCGGGGTCGTAGTGGCAGGCCACCAGACCATCCCCCTCCGGCTCCCCTTCGGTGCTCCAGACCGCCAGACCGGTCCCGGCGCGATTCATGGCGAGCTGAGGGAAGAGCGGCCGCGGCGAGGGCAGACCCAGGGGCGTCGCCTGCAGGTCCCAGGTGGCCTCGGCGGCCCAGTAGCCGCTGGTGTAGACCTGGTAGGCCCCCGGCTCGCCCAGGCACCACACCACCTGGATGTTCCCCTGCGGATCCATGGCGGCGTGCAAGCTGCTGACCTGCCCGGAGGCCTCCTGAAGGTGCAAGGGGTAGGGCACCCAGGTGTCCTCGGAACCCAGCATGTGCCGCGCGCAGACCCGCGCGAGCGGGCCCTCCTGCTCGTGCCAGACCACCGCCAGCTCGCAGCGGCAGTTCATGGCGATCTCAGGGGCCTGGGCCTGGGTGCGGGCACTGTCGAGGCGGCGGGGCACCACGTCCCAGCCGCGCTGGTCCGGGTGGTAGCGGCAGATGTAGATGCCCTCTCCGTCCTCGCTCCGATGGTGCCAGGCCGCCAGCGCGTTGCCCTGGTCATCCAGGGCGATCTGGGGA
>JAAXXS010000201.1:2817-4636 GCA_013334395.1 Holophagaceae bacterium
CAGCAGCCGCTCTTCCGCCAGCCGCAGCAGGTGCTCGCTCGCCAGGACGCCGTCCTGGTGGTTCATGCGCTGGAAGTGCTCCCGCAGGTGTCGCAGGGTGCGGGGGATCGCCGACGCGAACACAGCCTTCTTCCGGTGCACGATCTGGTGTCCGTAGGTGCCGAGGATCTTGAGGTTGCGCTGGATGGCGCTGAGGGTCAGCTCCTCGAGCAGGGCCTCGTGGTTCCAGCCCAGCTCCTGCTGGAGGGGGCCGCTCAGGGCCCGCCCGGCCTCCCGGGACCAGTCCCAGTAGCCGTCGTAGAGGATGCTGGCCAGATCATAGGTGGCCGCGCCGCGGCGGGCGTCCTGGAAGTCGATGACCACCAGCCGGTCCCCGTGGACCATGAGGTTGCGCACATGGAAGTCGCGGTGGGCGAAGAAGCGGGCCCGGGTCTCCAGGCTGGCGTGAGCCTCCTCCATGAGGCGGTCCAGCCAGCGGGGCGGCTCCTTCTGCAGGAAGTCCTGGAAGAAGTTCGTGCGGCAGTAGTCCCACTCGAACTGGAACTTGGCCTGGTCGAAGGCGCGCTGCATGAAGAAGGCGTGGCCGGGCGCCCCCAGCGTCAGGGCCCCCGCCAGGGTGGCGAGCAGCCAGCCCGCCCGCTCGGCCCAGACGACCTCTTCTTCGGGGTGCTCCACCAGCCGGCGCTCCAGAGTGGTGTCGCCCAGGTCCTCCACCAGGAGGCAGCGGTCTTCGTCGTTGGTCTGGAGGATGGTGGGCACGCGCAGCAGGGGATCCAGGTAGGCCTGCAGGGCCCGGAACTCGAAGTAGCTGTCGTCGGTCTTCTCCGGCGTATCCAGCGGATGCAGCACCACCATGGCCGTGCCCAGCTGCGCGTGGGCCACGCGGATGTACTGCCGACTGCCCGCATCCCCGACCAGGGGCCGGGGGTCCGACACGCTCCAGCGATCCAGGGCACGGTGCAGACGGGAATCCATCCCCTCAGGGTACTCCGGCCGGGGCGTTCCGGTACGGGAGTCGCGTCGGCAGCTTAGAGTGCCAGGCGCACCTGGTTGCCGTGCTCCTCGAACCACAGGGCCCCGCCGTCCGTGATGGCGGCCGGGGGCGCGGCGCCGGGACCCAGGACGCAGCGGGTCAGCCGCCCCGAGGGAACCGCAGTTGGATGCACGTAGCAGCCGGGCAGCCGGCCTTCATGGTCCGGGGCCAGCTCCGCGGCGGCCTGGATGAGCCCCTCGGCCGTGCCCACCTCCCGCCAGGGGAAGGGCTCAGCCACCACACCCAGGTGCTGGGGCAGGCGGGGACGCAGCTCCGTGACCTCGCTGGGCCCCTCAGGCAGCAGGGCCAGGGCCTCGGGCGACCAGACCGCAGCGCCCGTGAAGTGGTAGGGACCCTTTGGTCCCACGACGCCCCGCGGCAGCACCCGGCCAGCCGCGTCCAGCCAGACGGGGTTCCAGCCGCCGCCGGGGTGGGGGATGAGCAGCCAGCTCAGCGTGGCGCGGGCCGCGCGGTGCCGCTCCCGCAGCAGGGCGAAGGGCACCGCCTCCGCCCAGATGTCGGCGTTCCAGGTCAGCAGCTCCGACTCGACGCGACCCCGGGCGTGCAGCAGGCCCCCGGCGCCGCCCAGCAGCGAGGGCTCCTCACAGACCTCGATGCCCGCCGCCACGTCCCGGAGCCGGTCCGCTTGGTGGTGCGCATTGCAGGCCAGGCGCCGCGCCCCGGCCTGGCGCAGCTGGTCGGCGCCCCACTGGAGCAGGGGACGCCCCCGCAGCGTCCAGGCGGGCTTGGGCAGGCACTGGCTGAGGGCGCCCATGCGCAGCCCCA
>JAAXXS010000033.1 GCA_013334395.1 Holophagaceae bacterium
TTCGGCCTCTTCTTCGAGAGCAAGGTGGCCCGGGAGCTGGCGGCCTTCTGTGAGGCCTATCAAGAGGGCCGCGACGGGCTGTGGCTGGTGCTCGTGGACGGCCGGATCGAAGGCTCCCTCGCCATCGACGGCTCCCGCGCTGCGACCGAGGGCGCCCACCTCCGCTGGTTCATCGTCTCGGATGCGGTGCGTGGCACCGGGGCGGGGAACGCCCTGCTGGAGGCCGCGGTGGCGTTCTGCCGAGTCCGGCACTACGGCAGCCTCTACCTCTGGACCTTCGACGGTCTGGCCGCCGCACGGCACCTCTACGAGAAGGTCGGGTTTGAACTGGTGCAGGAGCAGCAGGGCAGCCAGTGGGGCAAGCCGGTGACCGAACAGCGCTTCGAGCTACGGCTGGTCTGAGGACAGACCCTCGCTCTTCCTGGCTATCCTCTTTCATGTCCCCCCGGTCCCTGCGATGCCTCGCGCCTCGCCGCGGGAGGGGCGGGATGCCCTTTCGCCCGGAGCGCCGCATGACCTTCAAACCCATGACCTACCTCGTCAGTTTCACCGCCTTCGTCCTGCTCTTCATGGGCCTGGGCGGCTGGGTGGGCTACACGAAGCTGGCGGAGCACTTCCTGGCCCAGGCCTACCTGGAGGCGCTGCCGATCCGCCTCAGCGTGCACCGGGACGAAAAGGGCGCGGTGGTGCGCTGGCAGGACAAGGTGGCCCTGCCGACCGGAGTCTCGGTGGGCATCACCGCCAGCAACCGGGCCCAGCCGATCCTGATCGAGGTGGTCGAGGAGCTGGCCCCCGCGACGCAGCCTTCTGCCGGAAGCATGGGCATTCCCCTGGCCGCCAACGAGCGCACCGAGGATGTCCGGCTGGACCGCGCCAACCGGTACCTCTACGTCCGGGTCTTCGCGACCTCCACCATTCCCGACAAGGAAACGACCTGGCTCTACAAGTACGACCTCGAGAAACGTCAGATCGTGCGCCGGACCTCGGTCAATCCCATCCTGCTGCCAGCCCCCTTCCGGCCCTGATTCCCCGATCTACCCCCTAGGATGGTGCTTGCCATGCCCCGGATACGCCCCTTCCTCCAGCTCAGGGCCAGGATCACCCTCCTGGTGAGCCTGATTCTGGGCCTGGCCCTGCTGGTGACGGGCATCCTGGTGGACTGGAAGATGGAGCAGCAGGCCCGGGAGGCCATGGGCGAGAAGGTGGTCCTGCTCTCGCGCATCATGGCCGAGTCAGAGGTGGTGCGGGAGGGGCTCACGGGCCACCGGCCCCAGGGCCAGGTCCAGGAGCTGGCGGAGCGGGTTCGCCTCGCCGCCGGCACAGACTACGTCGTGGTCATGGACATGGACGGGATCCGGCTCTCCCACCCGACCCTGTCGCAGATCGGCGCCCGGTTCGCGGGCGGCGACGATGCCGAGGTCTTCCGGGGGCGCTCCTATCTCTCCGTCGCCACGGGCACGCTCGGGGTCTCTCTGCGGGCCTTCACCCCGGTGTGGCAGGGGGACCGGCAGGTGGGCGCGGTGGCCGTGGGCCTGCTGAAATCCGGCGTGGATCGCGCCATCCTGAGCGTGCAGAAGCGCATCCTGTTTGGGGGGATCTTCGGGTTTGCTGCAGGCATCCTGGGCGCCATGTACCTGGCCGGGCGCATCAAAGGGATCCTCATGGGCATGGAGCCCCAGGAGATCTCGACCCTGCTGCAGCAGCGCAACGCCATGCTGCACTCGGTGCGCGAGGGGATCATCGGGGTGAACCAGGATCTGGTGGTCACCATCGTCAATGAGGAGGCCCTGCGCCTCTTCGCCCTGGCGGGCAGCAACCGCGAGCTGGTGGGCCAGAATGTGGAGGAAGTCCTGCCCAGCTCGCGGCTCCGCACCGTGGTCGAGTCAGGCCAGGCGGAGTACGACCAGGAAGGCGACATCCTGGGGCTGAAGATCCTGACAAACCGGGTGCCCGTGCTGGTCGAGGGTCGCATCACCGGGGCCGTGGCCACCTTCCGCGACAAGACCGAAGTGAACCGGCTGGCGGAGCAGCTGACCGGCGTCCGGTTCTACGCGGATGCCCTGCGGGCGCAGGCCCACGAGTTCATGAACAAGCTGCACGTGATCCTGGGCCTGGTGCGGCTGGAGGAGTACGAGCGGCTCAATGGCTACATCACGGGCGTGGCGGGGCGGCTCGATGACGAAGTGGGTTTTGTGGTCCAGCGCGTCAAGGATCCGGTGGTGGCGGGATTCCTCCTCGCCCGGTTCTCCTCGGCCCGGGAGCAGAACATCCTCATGCGGCTGGACCAGGAGGCCTCGCTGCCCCCCTGTCCCGACGACGCGGCCTCCCACGACCTCGTGACCGTGCTGGGCAACCTGCTGGAGAACGCGGTGGAGGCCATCGGTGAGGGCACCCGCCGGGAGATCCAGGTCTCGCTGCGGCCCGAAGGCACCCAGGTGCACCTGTCCGTGGTGGACAGCGGCCCCGGCCTGCCCGAGGAGGTGCTGGCTAAGGTCTTCACGCTGGGCTTCTCCACCAAGGGGGAGAACCGCGGCTTTGGCCTCTGGCAGGCTGCCCGCACCATCGAGGCCCGCGGCGGCCGCTTGCGGGGCGAGAACCAGGAGGGCGGCGGCGCCGCGTTCACGGCCTCCTTCACGCTGTTCCCGGGGGAGGACGCATGATCCGCGTGCTGCTGGTCGAAGACGATCCCATGGTGGCTGAGCTCAACCGGATCTTCCTGAGCCGCGTGGCGGGCTTC
Organism: Holophagaceae bacterium; assembly: GCA_013334395.1. Lineage (GTDB taxonomy): Bacteria > Acidobacteriota > Holophagae > Holophagales > Holophagaceae > Geothrix. The sequence goes on from JAAXXS010000033.1 coordinate 2,738, forward strand.
CAGGTCGTGGCCTCCGTGCGCAGCGCCAGCGAGGCCCTGGAGACGCTCCAGAGCCACCCGGTGAACCTGCTGCTGCTGGACATCTTCATGCCCGGGCAGAACGGGCTCGAGCTCATGGAAGAGATCCGGCGGCAGGCCCTGGACGTGGACGTGATCTTCGTGACCGCCGCACGGGACACCGCGACCATCAGCAAGGCCCTGAAGCTGGGCGCCGTGGACTACCTCATCAAGCCCTTCGAGTTCGAGCGGCTCAAGGAGGCCCTGGACCACTACCGCGAGACCAGCCACATGATCCGGGACGGCGAGGCTCTGGACCAGGAGGCGCTGGACAAGCGCCTGGCCCGACGGCCCGCTGAGGCGCGAGGGACGGAAGAGCTCCCCAAAGGGGTGGACCGGAAGACTCTGGCCAAGCTGCTGGAGGCCATCGGCGAGTGGCCGGTGGACCCGCCCTGGTTCACCAGCGAGGAGGTCGGCCAGCAGGTGGGCATCTCGCGGGTCTCAGTGCGGAAGTACTTCGAGTTCCTCTGCGCCCTCAAGGTGCTGCGCATGGAGCCCGGCTATGGCACCGGCGGCCGGCCAGTGCACCGGTTCCTGCTGCAGCGGTCCTACCTGCGCGAGGCCCGGCGGTTCATCTGACGGGACCGCTTACAAAAGTTCCAATACCGGGAATCAACTTCCAGAACGATCCGATGTCGCTCAGTCCCTCCAGGATGGTCATAGAAACCCTGGAGGTATTTATGTTGAAGCGCGCTGCGACCAAGCTGTACAACTGGGTCGCGTTCATGATCATCGTCGGCGCGCTCCTGGGGCACTTCTTCCCCGTCGTCGCCGTGAAGATGCAGCCCATGGCGGACGGCTTCATCGCCCTCATCAAGATGCTCATCCCCCCGGTCATCCTCTGCAGCGTCGTGCTCGGCATCGCGGGCTCCGGCAGCATCAAGAAGGCCGGCCGCGTCGGCGGGAAGGCCCTGCTCTACTTCGAGGTGGTCAGCACCCTGGCCCTGGTGGTGGGCCTCGTGATGGCCAATGTCTTTGGCCCCGGCCGCAGCTTCCACGCGGACCCCTCCAAGCTCGATCCCAAGCTGGTGGCGGGCTACGTGGCCCAGGCGCAGCACATGACCATCACCGAGCACCTGCTGAAGATGATCCCCAAGACCATGTTCAGCGCCTTCACCGATGGCGACATCCTGCAGGTGCTGCTGATCTCGGTGCTGCTCGGCTTCTCCGTGGCCGCCATGAAGGACCAGTACAAGCAGCCCCTCATCGCCTTCCTGGAGAGCGTCAGCAAGATGTTCTTCGGCGTCATGCACCAGATCCTCTACCTCGCCCCCCTGGGCGCCGGCGCTGCCATCGCCTACACCATCGGCAAGTTCGGCCTGAAGTCCCTGGTGCCCATGGCCCAGCTGATCCTGCTCTTCTACGCCACCTGCGCCATCTTCATCTTCGTGGTGCTGGGCATCATCGCCCGCATCGCCGGGTTCAACATCTTCAAGGTGGTGGGCTACATCAAGAGTGAGCTGCTGCTGGTGCTGGCCACCAGCTCCTCCGAGTCCGCGCTGATCCCCCTCATGGAGAAGATGGAGCGACTGGGCCTGTCGAAGTCCATCGTCGGCCTGGTCATCCCCACGGGCTACTCGTTCAATCTGGATGGCACCAACATCTACATGACCCTGGCCTCGCTGTTCATCGCCCAGGCCCTGGGCATCGAGCTGACCCTGGGCCAGCAGATGGGCATCCTCGTGGTCGCCATGATCACCAGCAAGGGCGCCGCGGGCGTCACCGGCTCCGGCTTCATCACCCTGGCCGCAACCCTGGCGGTGGTGCCGGGCATCCCCGTGGCCGGCATGGCCCTCATCCTGGGCATCGACAAGTTCATGTCCGAGGCCCGCGCCATCACGAACCACATCGGCAACTGCCTCGCGGCGGTGGTCATGGCCAGCTGGGAGAACGAGCTGGACTGGGACAAGTTCCACGCCACCCTGGACCGCAAGGGGGAAGCCGAGGACCTCATCCTCCCGGAGCCGGTCCTGGCCACCGAACTGGAATAGACCGATCCAAGCCGACGAAGCGCGGGGGCTGCGGCACCCGCGCTTTTTTCATAGCCCTGTCACGAGGGCTGACCACCCCTGATAAGCCTGGAAATGACTGTAATAAGTCGGTCGGGCAGGGGGCTGCCGCGATCCGGTGGGGCGCGGGTCACAGACACTCGGGGCCTGATGGTGCCATCATCGGCCCGACTCCAAGGCCAAGACTGTGGGACTCGCCGCACCAACCTCCCTTCCTTCGCTCCACCTGCTGGCGGTGGGCGTGCCCACCTCTGCCCGGGCGGAGATCGTGCGGGCGCTGGTGGCGGAAGGGGAACCCAGCCCCACCTGCATCGACATCACGCGCTGGAACGAGGCGGAGCTGGAGTCCTTCGTCTGCGGCCCTGCGGATGCGCTGCTGCTGTGGCCCACCAAGGCCACGGAGCGCTGGCTCAGTCGGGTGAAGACCTTCCGGTCCCAGCACCCGCAGCTGCCGGTGCTCGTCCGCCTGCCCACCGAGGACTCTCCCCGCGCCGAGGACTTCCTGCGGGAAGGCTTCCACGAGACCTGCGTGCGTCCGGCCCAGGTGCCCGGGGCGCTCCGCCGCGCCCGGGCGCGGCTGACCGCGCTGCGCAACCAGGCCCAGCCCCTTGCGAGCCCGCCCCGGGGCGAGGAGGCGGCCAACCGCTTCGATGGGCTGTTCCAGAACCTCTACGACTGGATCTACGTGGTGGGGATCTCCGAGCAGGGGGAGATGACCTTCGAGACCGTGAACCCGCCGCTCCACGCCGGGGGCAGCTTCCTGAATCCGGACTTCGCGGGCCGGGCGCCGGCGGAGTGCCTGTCCCACGGCAGCGCCGAGCAGCTGATCAAGCACTTCGAGCGGGTGGTTCAGGAGGGGACGCCCCTGCAGTTCGAGGAGGAGCACCCGGTTGGGGGTCAGACCCGGACCTTTCAGACGATCCTCACGCCGGTGCGGAACAAGTGGGGCCGGATCCACCGCATCGCCGGCATCTCCCGGGACATCACCGCCCTGAAGGTCGCCCAGGCGGAGCTGCGCGCCAGTGAGGAGCGGCTCAACTACGCGCTGGAGGGCACCCAGCAGGGGCTCTGGGACTGGGACCTGGAGACGGGCAGCGTCTACCGCAGTCCCCGCTGGTCCGGGATGCTGGGCTACGTGCCCGAGGCCATCGGGCCCACCATCAAGGCGGGCCTGGACCTGATCCATCCCGAGGACCGGCTGCAGATGGAGGCCGCCCTGAACGCCCACCTGGAGGGGCGGCTCCCCGGCGTGCAGGCGGAGTATCGGCTGCGCACGCAGTCTGGCGACTGGCTGTGGGTGTTCGACGCTGGCAAGGTCGTCGCCTGGCGAAGCGATGGCCGCCCCGCCCGCATGGCGGGCATGTGCACGGACATCACCGAGCGGCGGCGGGCGGAGGAGTCGCTGCGGGCCCTGGTGGGGGGCGTGGTGCATGAGATCCGGAACCCGGTCTATGGCATCTCCATCAACCTGGATGCCCTCGAGGCCACCTTCGGCGAGGAGCCGCGCTACCGGCCCTTCCTGGTGGCGCTGCGCGAGAGCGCCGAGCGCATCCAGGGCCTCATGAATGACCTGCGCGACTACGGCGAGCCCCGGACCCTGAACCCCGAACCCTGCCGCGTGCGCCACCTGCTCGATGACGCGGTGCGCTCCTGCGAGGCCCTCCAGCACGCGCGAAACAGCATCGTCCGGCTGGCCCTGGAGGACGAGGCGCTGGTGTTGCCCCTGAATGCCCGGCGCATGCACCAGGTGTTCCGCAACCTCATCGAGAACGCGCTGCACCACTCGCCAGATCAGGGAACCGTCTCCATCCGGGGGCGCCACCTCCGGGACCAGGGCCATCACTGGTGGGCCTTCACCGTGGAGGACGAAGGCGCAGGCTTCGAGCCGGAGAACATCACCCGGGCCTTCGAGCCCTTCTTCACCCGCCGCAAGGGCGGCACGGGCCTGGGACTCTCCATCGTGAAGCGCGTCGTGGAGGAGCACGGCGGCACCGTCGAGCTCGAGAACCGCTCCGGAGCCGGGGCGCGGGTTATCGTGAAGCTGCCAGCTCCCCGCCGCCGCATGGAGCTGATCGGAGAGCCGCTTGCCTAAGCCCAAGATCCTGATCATCGAGGACGATCCCGCCGTGCGGCACGGCATGGCGGCCTTCCTGCGTGCCAACGAGCTGGAGGTCGACGAGTCCGAGACCTGCCAGCGGGCCACGGAGCTGTTCCGCGGCGGCAGCTACGACGTGGTGGTGGCGGACTACAGCCTGCCGGACGGCACCTCGCTGGACCTGCTCCCCCAGTTCAAGCGACTCAGCGAGGACACGCCCTTCATCATCCTCACGGCCCACGGCTCCATCGACCTGGCGGTGCGGGCCATCAAGGAGGGGGCCGAGCAGTTCCTCACCAAGCCCGTGGAGTCCAAGGCGCTGCTGGTGCTGGTGAAGCGCCTGCTGCAGCAGCAGCGGCTGCGCAAGAAGCAGGAGGTGGCCACCCGCGAGCAGCCCGGGCCCCTGGACCCCTTCCGTGGCGTGAGCGCCGGCATCCGCCGCCTGGAAGAGCAGGCCCGCCTGATGCTCGAGTGGGACAGCCCGGTGCTCATCCTGGGCGAAACCGGCTCGGGCAAGGGCGTGCTGGCCCGCTGGATCCACGCCCAGGGCCCTAGGCGGGAGGAGGCCTTCGTCAACCTCAACTGTGCGGGCCTCACGCGGGAGCTGCTGGAGTCCGAGCTGTTCGGCCACGAGCGGGGCGCCTTCACCGGGGCCGTCGCGGCCAAGCAGGGCCTGCTGGAAGTGGGCCACCGGGGCATCGTGTTCCTGGACGAGATCGGGGACATGGACCCGGCCATCCAGCCGAAGCTGCTGAAGGCCCTCGAAGAGAAGACCTTCCGCCGCCTGGGCGATGTGCGCGACCGGGTGGTGGACATCCGGCTCATCGCCAGCACCAACCTCGACCTGGAGGACATGGTCCGCGCGAAGAAGTTCCGGGACGACCTCTACTACCGCGTCAGCACCCTCACCCTGCGCATCCCGCCCCTGCGGGAGCGGCCCGAGGACATCCCGGTGCTCGCGGCCAACATCCTCAAGGGGGTCTGCAACCGCATGGGCCGGGCCGAGGTGCGGCTCAGCCCCCGGGCCGAGGCGGCGCTGCGGGACTATGGCTGGCCCGGCAACATCCGGGAGCTGGCCAACGTGCTGGAGCGGGCCATGATCCTGCAGAAGGGCGAGAGCCTGGATGCCCCGGACCTGGGCCTGGACGGCCGGAGAACCCTCCAGGCCCCCGCCGAGGGGGAGATGGTCACCCTCAAGGAGATGGAAAAGCTCCACATCGAGCGGGTCCTCCAGCGTAGCGGCGGCAACGTCGCCGAGGCCGCCCAGGTCCTGGGCCTGGCCCGGCGGACCCTCTATGACCGGCTGAAGCTCCTGGGCATCCCCACCGGCAAGGACTGAGCGAAAACCCGCACTGCGGGTGCGGGATTCCGCAACCCGGGGCCGACCTGGTCTGGCGGCCGCAGTTGTAATTGAACGATTATTTGTAAGTTAACCGATGGGTCAGGAATGGCCTGACCCTTGCTCTTCACCCTGGCCCCGGAAGCTTGGGGCTCTGGTTGTGTCTTCTCACCCGGAAGCTGTCCGCGTTCTCAACCCGTCACGGAGGTTTCATCATGTTCAGGCAACTCAGGCACCTTCTGTTTGTCTCGGTGGCTGCGGTGGCAGCCTTGGCCGGAAACGGCCAGGACCCCCTCTTCAGGCGCCAGATCAAGGCCCACCCGGCGCCCCAGCTTGAGGAGGTCAGCGGCCGCGAGTACAAGTTCCTGCTCGACCCAGCCAAGGCCAAGGGCACCCCGGCCGAGGCCTTCAAGGTGATCTGGGACCAGGTGAAGGCCACCGCGGCCAAGCAGGGCTTCACGGTCACGGAGAAGGACAAGGCTCCGCTGAAGATCGAAATGACCACGAAGGAATACCTGGATACGCCGGACCAGGCCCTCTGGAAGCGCGGCTACCTCATCCGCATCACCACGAAGTTCAAGGGCGGGGTCGCTGACGCGAGCGGCAAGGTGACCGTGAAGGCCATCTTCGAAGACCTGGCCAAGACGCTTGCGACGCCCCTGGAGGTGGTGGGCGTGAAGGGCGAGGAGGAGTGCCAGGACAACGTGGGGCTCGGGAAGGGCGGCACGCTGGTGGGCTACGTGGAGAAGGGCGCCAGCTTCACCGTCGCCCTCGCGGACCTGGGAAAGATGACCCTGGGGGACTTCGCCAAGTACATGCCTGAGCTGCTGAAGCAGGGCCTGCCCGCCACGACCCCGCTGGTGTCGAGCAAGGCCTACTCCTACCGGGTTCGCCCTGGCTACGTGGTGCTGCCGGGCACGGAGCCCTGCGGCGTCTCCATGGAAGGCTGGGCCATGAAAGAGGACGGCCCCATCTACCTCTACGACTTCTCGTTCGGCTACGAGGGCTTCACGGCCTACGAAAACCCCCAGACCCACCTGCAGGGCGAGCTGTTCCTCGAGAAGGTGCTCCACGGCGGCCTGGCCGGCCTGGCCCTGGCCGATGACGGCAAGTGGGGCGGCTCCAAGGTGCGCGTCTTCATGAAGCGACCCATCAGCAAGTAACGATTCCTCCCCTTTCGCCAACCTCGAAGGAGAACCCCCACGATGCGAACATCCCTCACGACTTTCCTGCAGCGGGCCGCGCTGGCCTGCGCCTTCCTGCCCCTGGCCGCGGGCCAGGATCCCGAGCTGCTCGACAAGCAGTTCGGTACCCTCCAGCAGCCGGCCTACATCAAGCACTACGAGGCCGACAAGACCGGCAAGGTCCTGCTGAACCCCTACCTCCAGGTCGCGACCAAGGAGTATCCGGGCCTGCTCAACCCCAAGCACGCGCCCTACAACTGGGTCATCGACGCCGAGGGCCGGGTGGGCATCATCCAGGAGGCCGCCCACCCCTACGGGCGGACCTACGATAAGGGCTTCTATCGCCCCGAGGACAAGTCCAAGCGCAAGCCCGGCACCACCGAGAACTACGGACACGTCTCCGCGCTGGCGGGCGGCATGGGCCGCATCAGCGGCGAGATCCTCTACGACAAGGGCACCAACAGCTTCACCGTGAACAACAAGTCCGGCCGCTACTCCAAGAACAACGAGGACCGGACGCCCGAGCAGCTGATCAACTCGGCCAAGCTCATCCGCGAGGTCATCGATCCCGGCTCCGCCGCCTGGGGCCCCGTCTACTACCTGCTTGAGTACAGCCCCGAGAATGTACGCGAGGAGAGCCTCAAGCGTCCCGACGTGGCCTACGACGACGCCAAGACCAAGAGCCGGCCCCACCTCGTGGTGATGGCCGCCGCGCCCGCCATGCCGAAGGTTGAGAAGCCCGTGGTCAAGGCCGATGAACCCGTCGCCGAGCCCAAGAAGGCCGAGGCCGCGCCCAAGGTCGAACCGGTCAAGCCGAAGAAGGTCAAGAAGCCCAAGGCCGCCAACAACGACGACCCGTCCTGAGACCTGCTGACCCCCCGTTTCGAACCTATTCAAGGAGTTGAGCCAAGATGCGAAAGATGATGCTTGAAAAAACCATCACCAAGGCCCTCGGACTGGGCCTGGCCCTCTCGGTGGGCTGGGGCTTCGCCACCCTCCCGCTCTCCGGCGCGGAGACTGCCTCCGGTGTGACCCCGCACGTGTCCGTGCTGAAGGGTCAGAAGAACTTCTTCACCGGCTATGACACCCACAACCTCGATGGCACCGTGAACGTGGTCATCGAGATTCCCGCGGGCACCACGGCCAAGTACGAGGTCAGCATCAAGACGGGCCTCATCGAGCTGGAGCAGAAGAACGGCGCTCCCCGGTTCGTCCAGTACCTGGGCTACCCCTGCAACTACGGCAACATCCCCCGCACGATCCTGCTGAAGGAAAAGGGCGGGGACGGCGATCCCCTGGACGTGCTGGTGCTGGGCGCCTCGGTGCCCACCGGATCCGTGGTCAAGACCCGTCCGCTCGGCGTCCTGAGCCTCATCGACGGCGGCGAGATCGACGACAAGGTGCTCGTCGCCATGGAGAACAGCCCCTTCGCCACTTGCCGCAGCATGGAGGACCTCGAGGCCAAGTTCCCCGGGGTGACCACCATCCTGAAGACCTGGTTCACCTCCTACAAGGGCCGCGACAAGAAGGGCAACCTGATCCTCAGCTCCACGGGGTTCAAGGGCCGCGCCGACGCCATCCGCCTCATCGGGGATGCCGCGCTGGACTACGAGCGCTCCGTCATCACCGAGGCCGACAAGCGGGCCCTGGACGAGAAGGGCAACCCCCGGCTCTACCGCTGGCCGGGCGCGAAGAACCTCGGCGAGTAACTGATCAAAGCCCTGGAGACCCTCATGAAAAACGCATTCCTGCTCGTCCCCATCGCCCTCTTCGGAACGGTCCTGGTCGCCCAGGACACCAAGGAGGTCGAGGCCTTCGTCAAGGAGGCCGTAGCCTTCGCCAAGGGACACCCGAAAGAGGCCTTCCTGAATGAAGTGAGCCGTCCCACGGGCCGCTTCAACATCCAGAAGACCAAGCGCCTCTACCTCACGGTCTATGACCTCGACGGCAAGGTCATCGGACATGGGAAGAAGACCCAGGAAGTGGGCGCCAACCAGTTCGCCGCCAAGGACAAGTCCGGCAAGCTCTATATCCAGGAGCGCATCGATCTGGCCAAGAAGAAGGGGGGCGGCTGGGTGGAGGAAACGAAGATCAACCCCGCCAACATGCAGACCCAGCAGAAGCGCACCTTCGTGGGATTTCACGGCGGCATGGTCATCTGCTGCGGGATGTACGAGGGATAATCAGGCCTGCCGAGTCGGCATCACGATCATGGGGGCGGCTCTGGCCGCCCCCAGTGCTGTGGGAGGGTCATGCTCAAGACCTGGATGTTCACCTTCCTCCTTGCCCTCAGTCTCGGCGCCCAGGACACAGTGGTGATCTTCCTCCGGCATGCCGAGAAGACCCATCATGGCGACACGGCGGAGCTCTCGGCCGCGGGCCGTCGCCGGGCCGCGGCGCTGCCGCTGGACCTGCAGCCCTACCGGCCCGTGGCCCTCTTCGCCTCGGACCTGCGCCGGACCCAGCAGACCCTGGAGCCCCTGGCGACTCGGCTGGGACAGCCCCTCCAGATCTATGAACGCGGCCGGGAAGCGGCCCTGGGCCAGCGCCTCCTCTCGCTGTACGAGGGGCAGACGGTCGTGGTCTGCGGGCACTCGGACACCCTGGGTGCGCTGGTGAGGGCGCTGGGTCACGCGCCCGAGTTCCCCGAGGTCCAGGGCTTCGACCGGTTCTGGGTGCTCCGGATCCCGGAGCGCAAGGGCCCGCCCAGCCTGGAGGACCATCGCCAGAAGCACCGGCCCCGCTGAGCCGACGCCCGCTTCGGGTGGCACCGAGCGAAAACCCGCAAGGCCTGTGCGAATTCCCGCGCAGCTTGGCCGGGTCTGGTTCGGGGATGTCCAGCCTATCTGTTGCAGATGTGATAATTAACCGCATGGTAGAGAATGGCCCAGCTCTTGCTGTGATCCTGCGGCCCTTGGTGTGAACCAGGGCAACCTCTCCAACCCCCCCCACCCGCAGGCCGGACTGGCCCGCGATCCCAAGCTCACCTAGGAGCGACCCATGAAACGTCTCATCACCCCCCTGGCCCTCATCCTGCTGGCCGGCCCCGCCTTCGCCCAGTCCTCTGTGGACCAGGACAAGCGCATCGCAGACCTCGAGAAGAAGATCGAGAAGCTCATCAAGCTCGACACCAAGAAGGAAGAGCCCAAGGATGGCGGCTTCAGCGTCAAGTTCGGCGGCCGCTTCCACCTGGACTCCACCTACTTTGACGGCAGCCAGAACCGCCTGACCAACGGCACCTTCATGCGCCGTGCCCGCATCAGCTTCAAGCTCGGCCTGGGCAAGGACTGGGTTGGTGAAGGGGACGTCGATTTCGCCGAGGCCATCGTCAACATCAAGGACCTGTGGATTGGCTACACGGGCTTCAAGAACACCCTGATCCAGGTCGGCCAGTTCAAGGCTCCCTTCGGCATGGATACCCTGGGTTCCTCCAATGCCACCTGGCTCATGGAGCGCTCCTACAGCGATGTGTGGACCCCCGATCGCCACATGGGCGTGGCCTATGCCACCTGGGGCGAGCGCTGGCAGGCCAAGGCCAACTTCTTTGGCCAGGCCATCAACGACACCGCCGACGCACAGGCTTCCGCCGATGCCGGCGGCTACAAGGTGCTTGATGACCATGGCTACGGCGCCGCCGTGCGGTTCAGCTTCGCGCCCATCATGGTCTCCGAGACCAAGGCCATGCACTTCGGCGTGGCCGCCGCGCAGCGCAAGCCCAATGCCGGCGCCCCGGATGTCTACGAAGTGGACTTCTCGGGCCGCCCCGAGCAGAACAAGGTCGCCAAGGCCAAGTTCCTGAACGCGAAGGTGGCAAACGTCGATAACTACATGCAGACGGGTGTCGAGTTCGCCGGCGTCTGGAAAGCCTTCTCCTGGCAGAGCGAGTATCAGCAGAACAAGGTCAACCGCCGCAGCACCCAGACGCTGAAGTGGTCTGGAACGGCCCTGGTGGCGACCACCCTGGCCGAGCAGGCCGCCAGCGTCGTCAACCACTCCTTCTCGACCTACTACGGCCAGGTCTCGTGGCTCTTCGGCGGCCAGCGCAGCTATGACGTCAGCGAAGGCCTCTTCGGCAAGGTGGCTCCCTCCAAGAGCGGCGCCTGGGAGCTCGTGGCCCGCTACAGCAAGATGAACCAGAACGACCTGACTGCCCTCGACCCTGTCGCCGGCGGCGAGGCCAAGAACACCACCTTCGGGCTGACCTACTACCTGAACAAGAACGTGCGGTTCATGCTCAACCACACCATGGTGGACAACGGCTTGAACGCCAAGGCCAGCAAGGCCTACAGCCCCACCGGTGTCGCCATCCTGAACGACGACTTCAGCATCACCTCGATGCGCGTCCAGGTGAACTTCTAGGTCCCGCGCTCGACCGCTGGAAGGGCCATCCAGTTCCTGGCCCTTCCAGCGAGTTGCGAGCTTTCAGCCGATGGCTGCTAGAAACCTGTTGCCTCGTTTGGGTTCCCCATGAGCCGCGCCGCTGCCGTAGACATGCCCCGGTGGGAGTGGCGGACCTTCGCTCCGCTCCCTGATGCGCGACTGAAGGACCAGCTTGGCCCCCCGGTGGCTAGCAAGGCCAGCGCCCACGAGATCAGCATCCTGTGCGCCAACAGCAAGCACGATGTCCTGATCCGGGGCGAGGTCCTCCGCCTCAAGTGGCGCAAGCAGGTCAGCCCCCGCGGCCTCGAGCTCTGGGACCTGATTCTCTCCGCGGCTTTCCCCTGTCCCTCGGAGGTCGTGCTCAGGCTGTTTGAAGCCTGGGTGCTCCCGGCTCCCGTTCTGGACCGGAACACCTACTCCAAGGCCCAGTTCCTGGGGGAGATCCTGCCGCAGCACCTGGACCTGAAGCCTATTGACATCGAGACGCGCTCGGAGAGTTTCCGGCTCGACGGCATCACCTGCGAGCTGACCCGGCTCACGGCGAACCACATCGAACTGGAAAGCTTCTGCATCGAACACGAGGACCCGGCCCTGGTGCTCCAGGCCCTGCACCACCTCGGCCTCCAGGGGCGGCGCAACACCAGCTACCCCCAGGGCCTCAAAGCCGCCCTGAACCTACCCACCATTGCACTGAACACCTGAACGGAGACTCGGCATGGCCAAGGAAATCGAACGGAAGTACCTCGTCAACCTCGCGACCTGGGTCCCCCAGAACGAGGGCACCCACTTCAAGCAGGGCTACCTGAACGCCCAGAAGGAGCGGGTGGTCCGCGTCCGCATCGAAGGCGCCAAGGCCAAGCTCACCATCAAGGGCATCACCACCGGTGTGACCCGGGCCGAGTTCGAGTACCTGATTCCCGTGGAGGATGCTGCCATCCTGCTGGACAATCTCTGCGAACAGCCGCTCATCGACAAGCACCGCCACAAGGAAGTCCATGGCGGCAAGACCTGGGAGATCGATGTCTTCCACGGCGAGAATGAGGGCCTGGTCGTCGCCGAGATCGAGCTGGCCTCCGAGGATGAGAAGATCGACTTCCCAGCCTGGATCCGGGAGGAAGTCTCCAGCGATCCCCGCTACTTCAACTCCAACCTGCTGAAGCACCCCTTCAAGAACTGGGCGAAAGCCTAGGTCCCCCTCACGCGGGTCACCCTCCACGGTGACCCGCCCTTTCTAGGTTCATGCATGGCCGCTGCAGCCCCGACACCTTCCACCCAGCCTTCGCTCCGGGACCTCCTGGACATGGAGAAGATGACCCTCTCCTCGAAGGCCCGGGAGGCGCAGAGCGCCAACGAGCGCTGGATGCGGTACCTGGGGTTCCCGGGCGGGATCCTGCTGTTCCTGGTCATCCTCTACCTGCCCGCCGGGGCCGGGGCCAGCGCCTCCGCCCAGGCCGGAGCCGCCTGCTTCGCCCTGGCTCTGGTGTGGTGGGTGACGGAGCCCTTCCCGACCTACGTCACCTCCCTGGTGCTGATGTTCCTGCTGCTGGTGACGCGGACCTCCAACGCCAAGGCCATCATGGACGTGCTGGGCATGGAGGTGATCTGGCTCAACCTGCTGGCCTTCATCCTCAGCTCGATGCTGGTCAAGACCCGCCTCGCCAAGCGCATGGCGCTGTGGCTGGTGCTGCGGTTCGGGCACAAGGCCAGCTGGGCCCTGCTGGCCTTCGTGGTCCTGCAGCTGGTGCTGGCCCCGCTGATCCCCGCCACCGCCGCGCGCTGCGTGATGACCCTGCCGCTGATGATCGTGGTCGCCACCATCTACGGGTCCACGGAAGCCACCCCGAACAACTTCGGCAAGAACATGATGCTGCTGAACCTGGGCTGCATCTCGGTGCTGTCCTCCGTGACCATGACCGGCAGCTCCGCGAACCTGATCGCTGTGGGCCTCATCCAGAACATGGGCGGCCACCGGGTCTACTACATGGACTGGATGATGCTGGGCGCCCCCGTCGCCATCGTCACCATGCTGCTCATGTGGATCCTGGGCCAGAAGCTGCTCTTCCGCATAAAGCCCGAGGAGCAGGTGCCCCAGCTCGAAGGCGGCCTGGGCCTGGTCCGGGAGCAGTACGAGTCTATGGGCCCCCTGAGCTTCCAGGAGAAGAAGGCCATCGCGATCTTCGGCATGGTGCTCTTCCTCTGGATGACGGACATCTTCCACATGCGCTGGTTCGGAGTCGAGATCAGCGCCCCCTTTGCCGCACTGCTGGGCGCCGTGGTGGTCCTGTTCCCCCGCTGGGGCATCCTGTCCTGGGCCGAGGCGGACATCCCCTGGCACCTGCTGATCTTCAGCGCGGGCGCCTACGCGGGCGGCCTGGCCCTGGATGACACGGGCGCCGCCGAGTGGGGCGTGCGCATGCTCTTCGGCGGCATGAACCTCAAGGGCGTGCCCTTCGGCTTCACCTACACCGTCGTGATCTCCGTGATGATGTACAGCCACCTGCTCACCACATCGAAGACCGTGCGCACGCTCATCATGATCCCCATCATCATCACCATGGCCAAGGCCCTGGGCTGGAACCCCCTGTCCCTGGCCCTGCCCGCGGCGCTCTGCATCGACTGGGTGGTGGGCCTGCCCATCAGCGGCAAGCCGAACGTGATCCTGTTCTCCACCAACCAGTACACCGTCGGGGACAACTTCAAGCACGGCATGCTCACCTGCACCATCGGCGTGATCATCCTCGTGCTGTCCGGCGCGACCTGGTTCCACTGGTTGGGCATCACGCCGGCCTTCTGGGCGGTGGCGCCATGAGGTCCCTCCGCCTCGGCGCGGCGCTCCTCGCGGCCTCGGCCCTGGCTTTCGCCACGGAGCTGCCGTCCTACCAGGTGCGGCTCACGGCAGCCCGGGATGGCTCCGCCCAGGCCATGGCCACGGTGACGGTGGGCCACTGCCCGGCGGGCCTGCTCGTTTTGCCCCTGGGGTTCTCTGCGCCGGAGGACCTGAAGCTGGAGGAAGCCCCGCCCGGCACCCGTCTGGAGCTGGGGGCCCGGGACACCGTCAGCTCTCTGCGGTTCCAGCTGCCGGTCGCCCTCGACGCGCCGGTGACGCTGCGCTTCTCCTTCCGCGTGAAGCAGCCCCTGCAGGCTCTGAAGACGGCCCCGGGCGAGAAGGGCGCGCTGCCCGCGGGCAGCCGCCTGTTCCGGCACGGCTTCGTGAACACCCAGGAGACCCCCATCGGTGTCTACCGGCTGGAGTTCCTGTTCCCGGAGGGACTCATCGCCCAGGCCATCCGTGAGCAGCTCCCCAAGCTGGAGAAGCAGGAGGCTGGCCCCCGGGTGCTGCTGTCGGTCCTGGACGGGCAACAGGCCGCCACCCTCACCTACGCCAACGTGCACCAGGGCGATGCCACCTCCATGGCCGTCGAGCTGGTGCCGCGCCAGCGCTCCCTCGGCTGGCTGGTCGCCGGGGTCATCCTCGCGGGCCTCTACCTCTTCTACTTCAGGGACCTCGTCGCCAAGAAGACGCCCTGATTCAGCGCACCTCAACCACGCCAACCCTCTTCTCCCAGGAGCACCCCATGTCCGACGTGTTCGCCAAGAACGCCGCCACCACCGCCGAAGACGCCCTGAAGATCATCCCCCGCGCGGAGTTCCGGGTCTTCGGACCGGGGGTGATCGAGCTCGTGAAGGGCAAGATGTGGAACGGGAAGACGGTCCTCTTCCAGGCCCGGCGCATGCCGGCCGAGACCTACTTCCTGTCCGCGAACACCAACGAGGCCAACGTGAAGGTGCGGGACGGGCTCCTGGACATCAAGACCAAGACCGGTGAGACCCCCGACGGCTACGAGATCTTCCAGCCCCGGGGCAAGTTCCAGTTCCCCGTGAAGCAGGAGGATCTGGCCAAGATCCTGGCGCACCTGAAGGTCGAGGCGAAGCTCGAGCAGGACATGTACACCATCGACGAGTTCATCGCCCTGGCTCGGAAGCACGTGGACCTGGTGCCGGTCACCGTGGAGAAGATGCGCTACGGCTTCACCATCGACGGCATCATCTGCGAGTACGCCCAGGTGTGGTTCAACGGCGCCATGGTGGAGACCGCCTGCGCCGAGAGCGAGAACTACGAGGGCATGCGCCAGGTCATCGAGGGCCTCGGCCTCAGGGACCTGCCGAACACGAACTACCTCAAGGCGGCCAAGCGCGTCATGGGCATGGTCTAGATCAGTTGCAGGCTGCACTACCCCTGGGGCGGCTAGAAGTTGGGGGGGACCGTCCCAGGGTTCGCAGCCGGGATCACCTGCCGTTCCTTCGTCATTCCCCACCGCCCCCCGCTCCGGAGTCTTGAATGTTCCCACCCCAGGTCGCGCCTTTTCTCCTGACCCTGGCCATCAGCACGCTGATCGGCATCGGTCTGCGCGACTACTACGAGAGCGAAAAGAAGTTCGATACCTTCGGAACGGTCCGCACCTTCGTGTTCTTCGGCATGCTCGGCTTCATGCTCTACCAGATCCCGACCATCGGCCCCTACGCCTTCCTGGCGGGCATGGCCGCAGTGGTTCCCTTCCTGCTGGTCTATTACAGCAACAAGGTCCGGCAGAAGAAGAGCCCCGGGCTCATCGGCGTGCTGATCGCACTGATGACCTACACCACCGGCCCCGTGGCCCTCAACCAGCCCCACTGGTTCCTGGTGCTCTTCGGCGTGTCCATCCTGTTTGTCCTGCACTCCAAGGGGAAGATCCGCGTCTTCACGGACCGGCTCGAAACGGGCGAGGTGGTCACGGCCTGCAAGTTCCTGGCGATCGCCGGGGTGGTCCTGCCCCTCATCCCCAGCACGCCCCTCGGCGGCGGCATCGTGGGCCAGATCTTCGACTCGCTGCCCGTCACGCCCCGGCAGATCTGGATGGCGGTGGTGATCACCACGACCATCTCGTACCTGGGGTACGTGCTGCAGACCTACCTGTTCCCCCGGAAGGGCCTGCTGCTCACCGGCCTCATCGGCGGCGTCTACTCCAGCACCGTGGCGGTGCTTGTGCTGGCCAAGAAGTCCAAGCGCAGCCCGGGCCACGACGAAGAAGCCGCGGCCGCGATCCTGCTGGCCGTCTCGATGATGTACCTGCGGCTGCTGGTCCTCGTGGCGATCTTCCGCTTCCGGTTGGCCCTGCAGGTGGGCCCGGCCCTTGTCATCCTGGCCCTGCTCGCAGCGGCCTATGGCATCTGGATCCGGCGCAAGAGCCTGGAGCCGGTGCTGGTGCCTCAGGAGGCCCCGGTCAGCACGCCGGAGGCGCTGCTCGACGCCGCGACCGACTCCGTGCCGAGCGAGACCGAAGAGCCAGCCCTGCGGAAGAATCCCCTCGAGATCAACTCCGCCCTCTTCTTCGCCTTCATGTTCGTGGCGGTGTCCCTGGCGACCAAGTACGTCCTGATTCTCTACCAGGGCATGGGTCTCCGGATGCTGTCCTTCGTGGTCGGCTGCTCGGACATCACGCCCTTCGTGGTCTCCGTGTTGCAGGGCAACCTGGGCATCGGCTCTGCCCAGGTGCTACAGGCCATCATCATCGCCAGCGCCAGCAACAACATGCTCAAAGTGGCCTACACCTACATGTTCGGCACCCGCCGCACCGCCAACCTGGCGGCCATGGGCATGGTCACCCTGGCGCTGCTCTCGGTCATCTACGCCATCACGCTGATCTAGCGCCTAGAGGCTGTCCGTTCCCGAGAACAGGGCCTTGAGGTCCAGCGAGGGCGTGTGCGTCTGGGTGGCCAGGGACACATACTTCCGCGCGAGCATGTCCTTGCCGGTGCCTAGGACGGTGCCCACGAGGCCCAGCGCTTCCGCCTGATCGGCGGCGGGCAGGGTCTTCAGGATCTCCAGCCAGAGCACCTCCTCGAGGACGTTGTAGGCCGTCTGCACCTCGGCCAGGTCCACGCCCGCCTCGAAGCGCGCCGTGGCCACGGCGGTGGCGTGGCTGATGACCGGGGCCAGGTTGCGCTCCAGCACGGCGGTGATGACCAGGTTCAGCAGGGTGCCGAGCCGCCCGCGGATCTCATCGTCGCCCGCCGCTTCGTAGTGCTCCAGGTGGGACCGGTGCAGGGAGGCGATGGCCTTCGCCAGGATCTCCTCCCGGTGGCTGCGCAGGATCTTCTCGAGGCCCATGGGACGCTCCTCCGTGCGGTGAGCCTCAGCGTGCCTTCATGGCGCGGGCGCTGCCGCCGTTGGCACCATTGTTGACCCAACGGTCAGTGATCTAGGTCAACCTGGTCGGGGGCGTTCCAGGTTACTTCGCAAGGCAAAGAAAACAAAAGCTATTAACCACCGATGAACACCGATGAACACCGATTAAAAGCTGATCAAGCAAAGAGAAACAGCCACCGAGAAATGCCCTTGCCGGTGATTCCGGTGATGGATTGTGGCAGACCCCGCATGGGCCCGCCGGAGGCGGCTTCCGGCTGGGCCGGAAGTCATCCAGGGGCGCCGCTACCGCGCCCCTGGATATAGCCCATGCGCAGGTGGGTCCCAGAGCCTGATGCTTTATCACCGTAATCACTGGAATCACCGGCTGAAATCTCGTTTCATCCCAACTCAGGCGTCAGCGCCGGGGTTGGGGTCTTTATCGGTGTTCATCAGCTTCTCTCGGTGTTCATCGGTGGTAAAAGATCCCTTTTCTCTGGCTGCAAATCGGCCTCAGAGATCCCCGATGGTGGCCACGACGCGGGTCCAGAGGTCGCTGCCCTGGGTGCCGTTGGTCAGGATGACGAGGCCCGTGCCCCGGCTGGGCGAGA
>JAAXXS010000202.1 GCA_013334395.1 Holophagaceae bacterium
CCCGGCAGCGCTGGGGTGGGGATCACAATTGGCTGAT
This sequence comes from Holophagaceae bacterium, assembly GCA_013334395.1. Classification (GTDB taxonomy): domain Bacteria; phylum Acidobacteriota; class Holophagae; order Holophagales; family Holophagaceae; genus Geothrix. The sequence goes on from JAAXXS010000202.1 coordinate 38, forward strand.
CCAACTCGGATGAACGATGTCAAAATACAGGGCCATGCCCTGATTGGAGAGAGCTTTGCGATACACCCTTGCGATCCTGCTTCTTGTGGCCACAGTCGGCTGCTCAAACCCCAAGAACACCAAGATCCCTCAGGATCTGTCAAAGATCGAATCCATCAAACCTTCCATCGAGAAGCTCACCCCTGAAGAGCGGGAGCTCTTCGGCAGCTACATGATGATGCGCATGATGGGCACCGTTGGTGAGAACAAAGGCATCCCCGAAGGAATGACCATCGGGAAGGCCATCGAGGAGCAGAGGGCCTTCACCAAGGACATGAAGCCTGTACAGATTGCCGATAGGCTCAAAAAGAAAAAGGAATCCCCCACCAAGTAGGCGCCGACCGACTCGGCCCCCTTTCGGAAACCGGGCCCCCGCACCAACCTTGTTGGCAGCGGGGGCCCAGTATATTCAGCCGACTGCATGCGCCTTTGGGTCAGCCGTGGCAGAGGGTCGCATTGAAGCAGCCTGGTGCTGTCCCAGCCGGTGCGGGTTTGCTCGGCACGCGGTTGGAGTTGGCCCCGTGGAGATGGCATACGCTACAGGCTGGCAGATTGGCGTTGTCCGTCTGCTCGTGGCCCGCAAGCAGAACAGAACCTGAGTAGGTCTGCCAGGGACCATTGGGGTGCGGGGCTTTCGTGTGGCAAGACTTGCAGGACACTGCCGTGGCGACACCGCCATAAGTAGAGCCATGGCACTTGGCGCAGTGCATGAAACCCGTCATCACGGGGATGGTCGGGGCCGAGGTGGCCACGGGCGCCAGCATGGCACCCTGGGCCCCGTGTTGCGCGGGAAGGGCCCAGCCGGTGGGATGGGTGACAAAGCCCTTGGTATGGCAGCTGAAGCAGCTCACCTTCGAGATGCCACCAGCCTGGGCCGGATTCGTGGTGGAGCCGTGGCAGGCTTGGCACTGGTCGGGGGTCGCGACGTAGCCAGCCCAGTGGTCCTGGATCCAGGTCGTCGGATGGGCGCCCGTGCTGTGGCACATGGTGGCGTTGTAACAGCCCGGGGCCGTGCCACTCGCGGCCGGAGTCGGGGGCTTCAGGACGGAATTCGCGCCGCCTGCGTGGCACTTCACGCACTCGGGGGCATTGGCTGTGCTGACGAAGGCATGGGAGGGTTTCGCACCCGTGGCATCAAACCAGGGCTTCGCAGGGTGGGGGGCGCTGGTGTGGCAGGCCTTGCAGGAGACTGCGGCGAGACCGCCGTCATAGCTACTGCCATGGCACTTGGCACAGTGGGCAAAGCCCGCCATCGGGGGCACCACCGGGGCAACCGTGACCACCGGTGCCAGCTCGGCCCCCAGGCGGCCATGCTGCCCAGGCAGGGCCCAGTCGGCGGGGTGGAAGACCCCCTTCGTGTGGCAGCTGCGGCAGCTCACCTTGGAGATGCCCCCCGCCTGGGCGGAGTCCTGGATGGACCCGTGACAGGTGAGGCACTGGCTTGGGCCCTTGAAGTACTCGGCCCAGTGATCAGCCAGCCAGGTCTTGGGGTGGGCCCCCGCCGTGGCGTTGAAGGGGACGACGGTCTTGTTTGCGGTCCCGGCACAGCTCCCGGAGAGGAGGGCAAGCACCACGGCGAAGCAGCTTCCCAGCATCAGTCTCGTTCGGCTCATTGCGTTCCCTTTCGGCACTCAAGCGGGACTACCGGTGACAGGCCTGGCACTTTTGGTTGTTGGCCCGGCCATGGCACTTGAAGCAGCTGGAGGGATCCAGCTTGCCTTCAATGCGGTGCAGGGTCATGAAGTCACCCCGGTGTGGCGCTTCCCGGTCGGGGCGGCCACTCAGCCGCAGGGAGGGCTTCATCGGCACCTTGCCGCCGTGGCAGTCAGAGCAGAAAGACTGGGCGTGGCAGGAGGCGCAGGTATTGAGGTCCTGGTTGGCCTGGAACCGGTGGTCCTTCACGAAGCTGGTCGTGTGGTCGAAGGACGCAAAGGGCTTGAGGGCGCCCTTGGCCACGTCGGTGCTGTGGCACTCGGAGCAGACCGGCCGGCCGGCGCCAAGCTCCTGGGGATGGGTCGGTGCGAAGCTGGCCTCCGGCGAGATGAGGCTACAGGCCATCAGCACCCCGAGGCCCAGCAGAATGCCTAGGACCTTGAGCATGGGTTTCCCGATCATCACTGGCCTCCCTTCTTGCCCACCCCGAACCGGTACTCGGCCTTCAGCAGCCCCCGGGTTTCGTGCTTGCTCACGGGATTGCTGCCGAAGGCGAGATCACCCGAGACCTTCAGGCTCGAGGTCGCCTGGTAGCCCAGGGAGCCCACGGCTTCGTAAACGGTCCGCAGGCCCACCACGTAGGGGTTGCCGCTGTCGTAAACCTGGACGATACCGTCCAGGCTCGCGGAGAGTTTGCCCTTGTTGACCAGCACCCAGGCCCGGACTTCCCGGTGGCTGAGGCTGCGGTAGGGCGTCAGGGGATCCACCAGCTTCGAGTCCACCACACTCACCCAGTGCGCCCCCACGCCGGCCAGCACGGTCTTCTCGAGGAAGTCCATGCGCACATCGGCGCCAGCGCGGTTGGCGTCCCCATAGGTCTCGCGGTGAGTGCGGCGGTAGTCCGCCACCACCTGCACCGAGGGAGCCGCCGCCCAGGTGACCTTGCCGCCCCAGGCCCTGAACAAGTCACGCTCATCCTGCCGGAACAGCGAGGGGAGGTTGGTCCCCGCGAAGTAGGCGAAGAAGTTCCGCTCCACGAAGGTGCCGGACACTGCGACCGCGCCGCCCAGCTTCAGAGTGGCCGTGTAGTCGTGCTCCGCCAGCTTGGAAGGCTCGGCGACACCGGCAGCAGGAGCCCGGTGGCTGGCCATGTCGAAGATGGTGCGGCCCCGGAAATCAAAGCTCGTCGTCGGAGTGACGGCCAGGTCCACGCCCACCTGTTTGCGGGTGTAGTCCGTAGCTGAGGGGTGGTGCAGGTCCTTGGCGGCCTTGGCGCCGTCCTGCAGGTAGGAGAGGCCAAGCTCCAGACCCTTTGTCGAGCGCCAGCCCAGCCGGGAGCCGAAGATGATGTCCCGCTGGAACTTGTAGTCCGCCTGGCTGAGGGAATCCACCGTCCGGTAGAGGACCGGCAGCCCATAGAAACCTGACAGTGTGAAGCCGCCACGGAGGTCCGCGCGGGCGCTGACGCCGTCCACCTGCTCGAAGCCCGTGCCCTGGTTCACCGCGAACCGGCCCGCCTTCAGCTCGGCGTTGGCCTTATCGAACTGGTACTGGAGGTAGCCATAGGACAGGTAGCCGCCCGATTTGGAGCCCCCCAGAACGCTGGAGTCACCCAGGTCCGCATGGCCCCAGCCGAACAGGTGCAGCGACAGCTTGTCAGTGCCCAGCTTGGTGGCGTCTATGCCCAGGTACTGGGTCGCCGGGGTGTAGGTGGCCTTGTCGAAGCCCGGGGTCTCCTGCTTCCACATCTGGGCGATGGTGATGCCCTGAACGCTGATCTCCTGGGACCAGCCCGTGGCGGCCACCAGGGCGGTGACCAAAGCGATACCGGTGCGCTGTTTCATGCTTCGCCTCCCCCTTCCATCCCCTCCGGCGGCGCGGCTAGCAGGATCCGGGCTGTCGTTCCCATGCTCAACCTCCTGAAGGCAAAACCATTTCATTCAAGTGCATAGGTCCAAGTGATTCAGTTCCCCAGGATAGGCGAACCCCCAGGTCAACTTCAAGGGGGGACCTCCACCTGAACTCCGGACAAATGCCCACTGGATCCAAAAAAACGAGCGGGCCAAATGGCCCGCTCGTTTGTATTGACTTCCTTAGTTCGGTGCTACTTGCCACCGTTCTGGAGGAAGTGGTCCACTGCGCCGGGCTTGCCAGCGTGGCAGCCCCTGCAGGCGTCCGACGTGACATTCGACTTGTAGGCGGTGTTGGTCGAGGTATGGCAGGTGATGCAGCGCAGACCACCCGTTGCAGTCATCACACCAGTAGCGGTGTTGTAGGAAGGCCCACCCTGGGGGTAGGTGATTTCCGACCAGTCGATCGCATGGTTGTCACCGGTCTTGTTCTCGGAGTGAACGGCATGGACCCGGTTGGAGAGGGGGTCGGCATAGTTGCCGGACACGTCGTGGCAGGAGATGCAGTCATCCGTCCGCCAAGGCACAGAGTGACGGGCATTGTGGCCAGCGAAGTTGCCGAGCCCGTGGCAGTCGATGCAGTTATCACCAGAGAGGCGCTGACTGGCAGTGGCTGTGTTGACCTGGATGGGCAGGATGGCAGTGGTGTCGATCTTGTAGTTCGTGTCCGACACGTAGCCGTAGTTCTGGGCGATGAAGCGGATCAGGACGGTGCCGCTCAGGGTGGCAGGAATGGCCTTGAGCTTGTACTTGAAGCCCGTGCCATCGGTCAGGATGTTGGCATCGGTGGCGTCAACCAGCACGTTCTGGGCCTGGGCATAAGCTTTGCCGGTCGGGAAGCGGCTCGAGAGGACGAGCGTCTCCGAGGCCTTGGTCAGCACCGGGACAGGATTGACCCGGGGGTAGACGTAGATGACAGCCTTGCTGAGAATGCCGGCAACCGTGGAACCAGCCGCATGCTTCGTGGCGGTGTAGAGGCTGCTGGGAACA
>JAAXXS010000203.1 GCA_013334395.1 Holophagaceae bacterium
TGGGCGATGCGCTGGCCAAAGCGGCTGCCGCTGGCCACGGCCTCGTCCAGGTGGATCGGATTGCAGTCGCCGCTCACGTCAGCAAAGGCCCGGACCAGCCGGTCATCGATCAGCTGCTCGTAGCGGAAGGTCTGGCCGACCTGGAAGGCCGATGGCGTTTCTCGTGCGTTCATGTGGGCATCCTTGTTTGCTTGTCGGTCTTTTCATGGCTCTGATCGCCAACGGCGATCAGAGGTAGCCCAGCGCCTTGGCCTTGGCCGTGAGCTCTTCCCGGAAGGCCGGGTCGGCAACCTGGATGAGGGCCGTTGTGCGCTCCCGGACCGTGCGGCCGCGCAGGCGCGCCACGCCGTGCTCCGTGACCACGTGGTCCACGTGCGAGCGGTGCAGGGTCACGGCCGAGCCCTCGAGGAGCGTGGGCGTGATGGTGGACACCGTGCCGTTCCGGGCCGTGCTGTAGCAGGCGATGATGCTCTTGCCGAGGCCATCGAAGCCGGCCACCGCACCCTGGGCCGTGTCGGACTGACCGCCGGTGCCCGAGTACTGGTTGGTGCCGATGGACTCGCTGGCCACCTGGCCCGTGAAGTCCACGGAGATGCAGGTGTTGATGGAGACCATCTTCGAGTTCTGCGCCACCACGGACGGGTTGTTGACCCAGCTGCCGCGCTGGAACTCCACGGCCAGGTTGTCATCCAGCCAGTCGTAGAACTTCCGCGAACCCATGGCGAAGGTCGTGATGAACTTGCCGGGCTTCAGGGCCTTGCGGGCGTTGGTGATGACGCCCAGCTCGTAGAGCTCCATCATGGAATCCACCAGCATCTCGGTGTGGACGCCCAGGTCCTGCTTGCCCTTGAGGGCCATGGCCGCGGCATTGGGGATGCCGCCGATGCCGAGCTGGATGGTGGAGCCGTCCTCCACCAGCTCCGCGATGTGCGCGCCGATGGCGAGGTCGGTCTCATTGGGCTTCGGGGCGGGCAGGGCCGGCACGTCCTGGTCGTGCTCCACGAAGTAGTCCACCTTCGAGACATGGACCTGGGTGTCGCCGAAGGTCCGCGGCAGGCGGGGATTCACCTCGAGGATCACGAGGCGGGCGTGGTCCATGATGTCCTTCTCGTAGGTGATGCCCAGCGAGAGGGAGACGAAGCCGTGCTTGTCCGGCGGGGTGCAGGTGCCGAAGAAGATGTCGGGCCGGCGCGCGTGGATGCGGTCTGTGGCGGCCCGGTGCAGCATGTTGGGCACGTAGGTGACCGTTCCCGTGCCGGCCTTGAGGGCCGCGCGCGATCCCGGGGCGTGGAACCACGAGGCCAGCTCGAAGTGCCCCTGCATCTCCTTCTTCATGTAGAAGTCGTATTCCTTCAGCGTGAGGACAGAGAACACCCGCACGTTCTCCACGCGGTCCGCCACGATGTGGAAGCGGGCCATGCAGCCCTGGGGCTCCGAGGCGCACTGGGCGACGATCACGTCGTTGTCGCTGGCGATGTGGGAGACGGCCTCGTCGATGGCGATCAGCTTGCTGCGGTAGAGGTCCTGGGGGTTCATGGCAACTCCTTGGGAGAGAGGAAAGCGGAAAGGCCCTGGGAGAGGTAGCCGCCGATGGCTTCAACGAGGGCCCGGGCGTTCACGGGCGAGGACTCGAAGGCGGTCTCCAGACCAAAATAGTGGGCAATGCCCATGAGGTATTCGATGGCCGTCTCCTCGTCCAGCCCTGGGCAGGTGGCGGTGATCCGGAGGGTCGGGGGCCGACGGCGATAGCCCGCGGCGAAGGCGCCGTAGTAGTCGCGCACCGTGGCGGGGAGGACGAACTCCGCCTCCCGGACGATGTTGTAGCAGTGCTTGTCGATGGAGAGGTAGACCAGCCACAGCCAGAGCCCGCGGAGCTCGAACTCCAGGGCGTTGAGGTCCGCGGTGCCGGTGGCCGCCAGGTTCGTGGAGATGAAGGCCCGGGCGTCATGACCCACCTGACCGATCAGCTCCGCGTAGAAGGCCTCCTTGGAGTCGAAGTAGGTGTAGAACGCACCCACGGACAGCTGCGCCCCGTCCGTCACCTCGTGGATGTTGGTTTCGAAGTAGCCCTTCTCCCCGAAGAGCCGCCGGCCCGACTGCAGCAGGCGCTCGCGCACCCCCGCCTCCAGCATCAGCGGTAATGGCGTGGCGGTGCCGCCGAAGACCTTGGCCGGATCCACCACAAGGCCGCGGAAGAGCCCGCGGGTGAGGATCTCGCAGACCGCATCAGGCTGGATGGGGGCACTCCGGGTGGCCCACCGGATCGAGCAGAACCGCAGGCCGCCGAAGGCGAAGAGGTACTCCGCCAGCCCGACCTCCCGGCCCAGGGCTGCGCTGAGGCTGCGCTGGTAGAGGACGACCAGGCGCTGTTCGTAGTCGAAGTAGCGGTACTGCCCCTCGCGGAAGACCGAGACCAGGTCCGCATGCTCCTCCGAGAACCGGAACATCGCCTCGGCCAGGCCCCGCACCCGCTCGGCAGGCGTGGCACCCTCCACCCGCTCCATGGCCTCCCGGACCTGGTCCAGCACCCGCCCCAGGATCACCTTGAAGAGGGCCTCCTTCCCGTCGAAGTAGCGGTAGAAGATGCCATTCGACAGGCCGGCCTCGCGGCAGATCTCCGCCACGGACACCGTGCCGTACCACTTCTGCGAGAAGAGCCTCACCGCTGCGGCCACCAGGCGCTCAGCCGTCTCAGCTCTGCCTCGGCCCTGCTGCATCGGGATGCCCCTCGCCCGGATCCGGCCGGGTTCATGAAAGTGAGAACTGATTCATTGCTCAGAGAAGTGTAGGGGTGTCGCCGGAGGGAGGCAAGGGGAAAGCTCGTCTTGAGAAATTTTTATAAAGTCAAAAATTTCTATATTTAATAATGCATCCTCAATCCAGCTGCTCACAAGAAGGGTTCCTGGCCGCCAACTAAATTGTGAAATTTGGCCCTTGAGGTCTCGCATGAATGGACGAAAATGGATTGAGAGATGATTCATTCCTTAAGGAGGCTCCCATGCATGTCGGCATCACTGGGTTCGGAACCTGGCTCCCCCCCGGACGGGTGACCGCCGCAGACCTCGCCGCCGCTACGGGCATTCCTGAAAATGTCATCGCCCTCAAGTTCGGCGTGAAGGGCAAGCCGGTCGCCGGACCTGGCGAGACCACGGCCTTCATGGGCCTGGCCGCCGCCCGCAAGGCGCTGGACTCCGCCGGCATCGAGGGAGGCGACGTCGACCTGGTGATCTGGTGCGGCGCCCAGCACAAGGACTACCCCTGCTGGCTCGCGGGCCTCTACGTGGCCAACCAGATCGGGGCGAAGAAGGCCTGGAGCTTCGACATGGAAGCCATGTGCGGCTCCATGATGGCGGCCCTGGACGTGGCCAAGGCGCTCATGTTCACCCATCCCGAGCTGAACCACGTGCTCCTCGTCTCGGGCTACCGCAACAACGACCTCATCGACATCTCCGTGCCCGAGACCCGCTTCATGCTCGACATCGGCTCCGGCGGATCGGCCGTGGTGCTGACGAAGAACGCGGGCCGCAACGCCATCCTGGCCTCCGCCTTCCGCGGCGACGGCTCCCTGTCCGAGATGTGCATCGTGCCCACCCTCGGAACCAAGGCCTGGCCGCCCGCGGCCGAAGACGTGGCCAAGGCCCACTTCGTGGTGCCTGACGAGGAGGCCTTCAAGGCCAAGCTGGGCGAGGTCACCATGCCCAACTTCTACGCGGTGATCCGGGAGGCCATGAAGCTGTCAGGCCTGCCCGAGGACGGCCTGGACTACCTGGCCATCCTGCACTTCAAGAAGAGCGCCCACGAGGCGGTGCTGGCGGAGCTGGGCTTGCGGGCCGACCAGAGCACCTACCTGGACGACTACGGCCACCTCGGCCAGAACGACCAGGTGCTCTCCCTGGAACTCGGGCTGCGGGATGGCAAGATCAAGGACGGGTCCCGCCTGGTGTTCGTGGGTGCGGGCCTCGGCTTCGTCTGGGCCGCCACCGCCATCCAGTGGGGCCCCTATGCTGAGTGAGGCGTGACCATGACAGCGATCTGGCTCTTCAGCTTCCTCCTCCTGGGAGCGGCCCTCCTCGCCGTGGCGGTGGGCGGCTGGCTGTTCCTCAAGCGACCCCTGGCTGTGCTGGCCTGGGGCACCCGGCGCTCCCTGGCCGCCTCCGGCCTGAAGAAGATCACCGTGCCGACCCCCGTCGGCCCCCAGACCGCCTTCGTGGGCGGCGCGGGCCCGCTGCTGGTGCTCATCCACGGGGCTGGCGACCATGCGGGTACCTGGGCCGCGGCTGCGAAGGACCTGGTGAAGGACCACACCCTCCTGATCCCGGACCTGGCTGGCCACGGCGAGAGCGCCCCGCCGGAAGGCCCCATCGAGGCCGCCCAGGTCTATGCCGGCCTGGAGGCGGTGATCGCGAGCCAGGCCCAGAGCCAACCCGTGACGCTCGTGGGCAACTCCCTGGGCGCCTGGATGGCCATGGTCCTGGCGAGGCGGCACCCCGGCACGGTGGCGCGCGTCATCGCCGTCAATGGCGGCCCCCTGCCGGGCAGCAGCACCCACGTGAAGCTCCTGCCCACGAGCCGCCAGGAGGCCCGGGAGACCATGGCCCAGCTGCGGGATGCGACCAGCCG
>JAAXXS010000204.1 GCA_013334395.1 Holophagaceae bacterium
CCGCCCCCAGCGCAGCGCTGCTCGCGGCCATCCCCACGCTGGATCTCCAGGTCTGGCACAGCCGCCACGCCCCGGTGCCCGGCTGGGAGCGGGGCCTTGGCCTGCTGCTGCATCCGCCCGAGGGGCGCGGTCTGCTGGGGGTCGTGGCCCTGGCGGCGGACGATCCCCGCGGCGTGCCAGGTCTGCTGCAGCTGCGCACCTACCTGGGCGGGGCCTTCCCCGTCGCAGAGGACTTGGCGACCTGGCTCGGTGTGTTCCAGGAGCTGCGCCGCTGGCTGCCGGAGCTGGGTGAGGCGGTGCAGGTGCGCGAGGAACCCTGCCCGGGCGCCTTCCCCCTGCTGGCCCCCGGACACACCGCCCCGCTGGCCCGGCTGCTGGAAGCCCTGCCACCGGGCCTGCACTGGCTCGGGGCCGCCCGCTTCGGTCCGGGCCTGCCGGACCTCGCCGAGGGCATCGAGGCCTGGGCCAAGGCCTTCCCGGCGCGCTGACCGGCTCATCTCCACCGACCGAGCAGCCTCAGCCAGAAGCAAGCAAACCGCAGATGGCGCAGATGACACAGATGCGCGCCACAGGCCCGTGAGCCCGGCAGGGGTGGTTTATCGCTTGGATGGCCCGTTCAACGCCCATCTGCGCAAGTCTGCGTCATCTGCAGTTCCACTTTTTCTCTGAAGGCCTGGAGTTGGGCGTGGCCCCACCCTGCAGCCCTATTTCAGGGTGAACGCCACGGCCGCGCCTTTGGGCTGTCCGGTGCGCACCTGGAAGACCCGCTCGGGATCGGCCTTGGCGTGGTCCAGCAGCCAGGCCAGCACGGCCTTGGCGCGGCGGTCTGCCAGCGAGGCCAGCTCGGCGGGATCCGGCGGGAGGGTGCCCAGCAGCCGCTGCTCCAGCTCCGCGGGCGGCGGGGGCGGAGTCGCGGGGGCACCCTTGACGGGCGGGAAGGCGGCTTCGAAGGCTGCCTGGAGCCAGCGCCCGCGCTCCGGTGGGGGCACCGGCCCCTCCTCGGCGAGCTTCAGGGCCCGCGCCCGGGTGCGCCGCAGCAGGGCCTCCAGGGATGCGCGGCGCAGGACCGCGCCGTCCTGGTCCGCGTCTACGGCGCCCTCGGCCTCCAGCCGGAGCGAGGGTCGCTCTTGGAGTGCCTTGCCCAGGGCCTGCAGCCGGGCGGTGGCGGCCGGGTCGAGGCTGCTGGCGCCTGGTGCGAAGGCGACGCTGCTGAGGTCCCCCGCATCACCCCCGAAGAGGCTGCCGATGAGGGTGAAGGGCGAGGTGGCGATCTTTCCCAGGAGGCCGAAGATGGCCTTCCAGACCAGCTTTCCGTACTTCACGTCGGGATCGTCCAGGCTGCCCTCGATGGGGAGGTCGAAGGCGATGACACCCTTGCGGTCGCGCAGGATGGCCAGGCCGAACTTCACGGGCAGGCCCGTGGCATCGGGGCTTTCCACTTTCTCGCCCAGGTAGAACTGGTCCAGCTTCACGGCGTTCTCGGCCTTCAGGTTCCGGTGGTCGATGCGCAGCCGGGCCTCCACATCGAGCTTGCCCTTCTGCACGGTGTAGCCCAGGTACTTGCCGGTGTAGGGCGTGAAGTCCGTGAGGTCCGCGCCCTGGATCCTCAGGGTCACGTCCGTGTCCAGGTCGTGCCGCAGGGGCATGGCGTGGCCCGTGATGGTGATGGGCGCGAGGCCCCCGGCGCGGCCGCGGAAGGCCACCTGGGAGGCGGCATCGGGACGATTGGACAGGCCCAGGTAGGCGCCTTCCAGGTCGCTCAGCACCAGGGCCGCGTTGGGCTGCACCGAGCGGTCGATGAAGCTGAGCCGACCCCCGGTGATGGCCACCTTCTGGATCCGCAGGTCCGGCGCGGCGGCGGGCGTGGCGGGCACGGCCGAGGCCGTCACCGGCGCGGGCTTGGCGCCCTCCTCCAGGCGCAGCGCGAGGGCCACGTTGGTGCGGCCGTCCGGCTGCACGACCAGGCGGCCTTCGGGCTCGATCCAGTCCACAGTCTGGAGCGTCAGGGCCAGGGGCGCGGTGCGCAGGTCCAGGCCCGCCAGCCGCAGCTGCTTCCAGCGCAGGAAGGGCTCGTTCTGGGCCGCGTCGCGCACCTCCAGCTGCTGCACGGCAAGGGCACCCTGGTAGGACAGCCCATCGGTGCGGCGGCCCTCGAAGGCGAAGCGCAGGCGGCCCTCGGCGCCGAGGCTGCCCGAGGCGACGCGCAGCGCCAGGGCCCCGTCCAGGTAGGGATCGAAGGGCGCCAGGGCCAGCCCCTCGGCCTTGAGGCGCAGCTCCCCGGTGGGCTTGAGGGCATGAAGGGTGCCCTCCAGCTTCAGGGAACCGCCACCGAGCTTCAGGGCCAGCTCGGCCTGGGTCGCGGTGGTTGGATCCAGAGAGACGTTCTGCAGGCGCAGGTTGAGGTCCGTCGCCGCCACCTGCACGGGACGGGCGGGCACGCGGTCCTGCCAGTCCAGTCGGAGGCCCTGCAGCCGCAGGTCCCGGATCAGGAGCTGCAGGGGCTTCGCGCCGGCCTTGGGGGCGCGCGGATGGGGCGGCGCCAGCATCCGGACCAGGTTCAGGGTGCCCGCCTCGGCGCGCAGCACGCGCACGGCGCCCTGGTCCACGAGGATCGAGCCCACTTCCACCGAGGGCGCCAGCAGGTCCACCTGGACGCCCTGGACTTCCACGGAGGGCAGGTCCAGGGCCGGCTCCGCCACGCCGGGTTCGGCAACCTTCAGCTGTTTCAGGGAGAGGCCCAGGTCGGAGAGCGCGACCACCTGCTTGCCCTTGCCCCACTCGAAGCGGTACTGGGCCCGCAGCGTGGCCGTGCCGCTGCGGAACTCGCTGACCAGCTCCTCCTCGGCATAGGGCCGGTAGCGGGGCAGGTCCAGGTTCTCCACCAGCAGGCTGCCCTTCGAGGCCAGGGGCTGGAAGCCCAGCTCTCCCTTCAAGAACAGGTGCTCCCGGGCCTCGGTCCAGGCCTCCAGAGTGAAGCCGCTGCGATGGTTCAGCTCCGTGCGGAGACCGTCCACCCGGAAGGAGAGGGGACCCAGCACGCGCTGGTAGGCGGGCGCGAGGGTGCGGTCCGTGAACTCCAGGCGCCCCTCACTCAGCTGGAAGTGGCCCACGTCGAAGATCCAGGCCGACGGAGGGGTGGGTTCCTCCGACTTCGAGGCGTCGCCCTCCAGCAGGTCCTGGAAGTTCAGCCGGCCCTTGGCATCCAGCCCCGCCCGCACCACCAGGCCTTCCACCTCGACCTCCGCGAGCGAGATGGTGTGCTGGAGGAGGGCCCAGACCTCGTAGTTCACATAGAGGTGGCGCAGGGTCACCCAGTCGCCGCCACCGGGCTCCGCAATCCGCAGGCCCTCCACGGTGGCACCCAGGGTGAGCGGGTTGAAGCGCAGCTTCGCCACGGTGACCGGACGCTTCAGGGCCCGGCTGGCCTCCCGCTCAAGCCGGGGTCGGACGACGGCGGGCACCAGAAAAAAACCTGCCAACAACCAGAGGACAAAGCCGCTGGCCAGGACTGCGAGCAGGACGCGAAACCGCCTGGAAAAGGCCGAGAGAGCAGCGGAATAGTGCATGGGAAAAGCATAGTCTCTTCGGGGCTCTGTGATTCAAGCCACAATACGGTGTCCTGAGGCCCGCAGGGGGCGTATGCTCCAGCCGTCGCGGTGCTGCCAGGACTGCCAAACCTGAGCGTGTCGGCTCGCCGCTGGACCGAGAGGCAAAGTGTCATGGCGACACGACGCGTGGTGATCCTGGGAGCCGCGGGACGCGACTTCCACAACTTCAATACGGTCTACCGGGACAACCCGGATTATCAGGTGGTGGCCTTCACCGCCACCCAGATCCCGGGCATCGAGGGCCGCCGCTACCCGGCGGTGCTGGCCGGGAAGCTCTACCCGGAGGGCATCCCCATCGTGGACGAGTCCGAGCTGGTGGACCTCATCGCCCGCGAGCGGCTGGACGAGGCGGTCTTCTCCTACTCGGACGTGCCCCACGCCACCGTGATGCACCTGGCCAGCCTCTGCATCGCCCACGACTGCGACTTCACCTTCCTGGGCGCCGCCAAGACCATGATCAAGTCCACCAAGCCTGTCATCGGCATCACCGCCGTGCGCACCGGCGCGGGCAAGAGCCAGACCACGCGGTACATCAGCAACATCCTGAAGAAGCTGGGCAAGCAGGTCGTCGCCATCCGCCACCCCATGCCCTACGGGGACCTGGCCCGCCAGGCCTGCCAGCGCTTCGCGGGCTACGCGGACCTGGATCGGCACGAGTGCACCATCGAGGAGCGCGAGGAGTACGAGCCCCACATCGACAACGGCTTCATCGTCTACGCCGGCGTGGACTACGAGCAGATCATCCGCAGCGCCGAGCAGGAGGCGGACGTCATCCTCTGGGACGGCGGCAACAACGACCTGCCCTTCTACCAGAGCGACCTCCATATCTGCATCGCCGACCCCCTGCGGTCGGGCCATGAGATGGCCTACCACCCCGGCGAGGCCAACTTCCGCATGGCCGACATCATCCTCATCAACAAGTGCGACAGCGCCCGGGAGGCCGACATCGCTGCCATCGAGCGGAACGCCGCGACGGTGAACCCCAAGGCCCGGGTCATCCGCGCCAACAGCC
>JAAXXS010000034.1 GCA_013334395.1 Holophagaceae bacterium
CCCCGGCAGCGCCGCCCACCCCTGAGACCCGGTGCCGAACCGACTCTTGTGTTCCCGACCGGCCCTGATAGACTGGTTTCTTCGTGGTCCCTTAGCTCAGCTGGTTAGAGCATCTGACTCTTAATCAGAGGGTCCCCGGTTCGAGTCCGGGAGGGACCACCAGCACTGAACCCCGTGGAAGCTGAGCCACGGGGTTTTTTCTGTAGGCCTTATCGAGAGGCTGATCAGGGGTGCTTTTGCCCCCATCCTCGGAGAGCCTGCATGCCCAGCCTGCGAGTCGCCTATGTGGACACAGAGACCACCGGGCTTTCGGCCACCACGGACCGGATCATCGAGATTGCCATCGTGCTGGCGGAAGTGGACTGGGAGACAGGCCGGATCATGCGGCGGCTTGACCAGTACCAGGGTCTTCAGGATCCGGGCCGCAGGATCCCCGCTGATGCCATGGCCGTCCACGGCATCACGGACGCGATGGCGAAGGGGCATCGGATTGATGTTCCTGTCTGCACCGGTCTGCTGGCCGCTGCGGACCTCTGCCTCGCTCACAACAGTGGGTTCGACAAGGGCTTTGTGGCCCAGGTGATACCCGAGACCCCCAGCTATATCTGGGGCTGCACCTGCCGGGGAATCCCCTGGAGGAAGCTCTATCCTTCCATCCACTCCACGGCGCTGCAGAGCCTCAGCCGGTACTTCGGGTCCGAGAAGGGGGTCGCCCACCGGGCCCTGGGCGATGTGGAGACCACCATGAACCTGGTCTCTCTCCCGGGCATCCAGGGGGCCCGCGCCTTCCAGCATTACCTCCTGCACAAGAAGGTCAGGCGGGTGGGCCTGACGCCCGAGGTCGTGGCTCTGCCCGATCCGTCCTTCCACAGACCGTTGTTCAGGTAGCAGACCGCCGTCGGCCTCCGCAGCTTACCCCCTACAATGAAGCCTTGCCCGGAGGCAGTCTGCGTCTGATCGTGGCCGAGAAACCCAGCATGGGGCGTGCCCTGGCGGAGGCTCTGGGGCTCACGGAGCGGGGGCGCAACCTCATCGAGGGCAAGGGGCTGGTGGTGACCTGGTGCGTGGGGCATCTGGTGGAGGCCCTGAACCCCGAGGGCTATGATCCCGCCTGGAAGGCCTGGCGCTGGGACCGGCTGCCCATCTTCCCGGAGCCCTTCCGCTACGCGCCCATCGCCCAGACGAAGGAGCAGTTCGAGGTGGTGGCGCGCCTGCTCAACCGGGCGGACATCACGGACGTGGTGAACGCCACGGACGCCGGCCGGGAAGGGGAGCTGATCTTCGACCTCGTCTACCGCCTGGCCGCGTGCGAGAAGCCCGTGCTGCGCTTCTGGACCTCCAGCCTGACCCCGGAGGCCATCCAGGCCGCCTACGGCTGCATGAAGCCCGGCGAGGCCTACACGGGCCTGCGGGAGGCCGCGCGCAGCCGCCAGGAGGCCGACTGGCTGGTGGGCATCAACGCCACCCGGGCCCAGACCCTGCGCATGCGCCGGGCCGGGGCCGAGGACGGCGTGTGGAGCGTGGGGCGTGTGCAGACGCCGACCCTGGCCCTGCTGGTGCGCCGGGAGCTGGAGATCCGGGACTTCACGCCCCAGTCCTTCTGGACCCTGCGGGCCCGCTTCCTCCATCCCAACGGCAGCTACGAGGGGCGCTGGTTCAGGGAGCAGGGCGACCAGTCGGTGGAGCGGTTCACCACCGAGGCCGAGGCCCTGGCGATGGCCGCCAAGCTGGAGGGCCAGCCCGGGAAGATCCGCAGCGCCACCGGCCGCACCGAGAAGAAGAAGCCGGAGCTGCTCTACGACCTGACGGCCCTGCAGAAGGAGGCCAACAAGCGCTTCGGCTTCACCGCCGAGGGCACCCTGGGCCTGGCGCAGAGCCTCTATGAGAAGCAGCTCATCTCCTACCCCCGCACCAACAGCCGCCACCTCACGGAGGCCGATGCGCTGAAGGCTCCGCATTGGATCAAGGCCCTGGCCCAGGGCCAGCTCACGGAGCTGCAGCCCTTCCTGGACGACCTGCGCAAGCGCTGGCCCGTGAAGCTGGACAAGCGGTTCGTGAACGACAAGGAAGTGGAGGACCACGCGGCCCTGGTGCCCACGGAGAAGCCCGCCAAGGGCCTGGCCGGCGACGAGCTGCGGATCTACGACCTCATCGCCCGGCGCTTCCTAGGCGCCTACTTCCCGGACCGGGTGGAGGCCAAGACCACGATCATCACCGAGGTGGATGGCGAGACCTTCAAGACCAATGGCACCGTCGTGAAGGAGGAGGGCTGGTCCGCGGTGGATCCGCCGCACCGCCGGAAGAAGGTCGAGAAGGTGGCCGACCCCGCCGAGGCTGAGGACGATGGCGAGGAAGAGGTCGAGGGCGGGCTGCCGGTGGTGAAGAAGGGCGACGCCGTGGCGACCACCTCGCTGCATCCCAAGGAGGGCAAGACCACACCCCCCAAACGCATGAGCGAAGGCGACCTGCTGTCGGCCATGCAGGGCGCGGGCCGGGAGCTGGATGACGAGGCCCTGCGCGGGGCCATGCGGGACTGCGGGCTTGGCACCCCGGCCACTCGCGCCAACATGATCGAGACCCTCATCAAGCGGACCTACATCGACCGGAAGCGCAACGTGCTGGTGCCCACGGACAAGGGCATCCGCCTGATCCAGGGCCTCCCGGCCGAGGCCCTCCGGAGCGCCGAGCTGACCGGCAGCTGGGAGGCCCGCCTGGAGCGCATGCGCCGCGGCGAGGAGACCCGCTCGGCCTTCATGGCGGACATCCGCGGCTTCGTCGCCACGGTGGTGGCCGAGCTCCAGGACGCCCCGGCCCCCCAGGCCCACGGGATCCCCTGCGCCACCTGCGGCAAGCCCATGCGCATCCTCCCCAGCACCCGGCGCGGTGACTTCTTCCATCGCTGCTCCGACTGCAACGTGACCCTCCCCATCGTGAAGACCGCCGGCTGAGGGGTCGCGGGGGGGAACTCATTAAATATTCTATGGCGTCAATGGAGCGGGAGCCTATGTTGGGGCTCTGGCCTTCTCCGGAGACTCCATGTCCAGCCTGACCGCCCCGCAGCTGCAGCTCTCTTTCGAGTTCGCCGAGACCCTGGTCCACCACCTGCAGGAGGCCTCCCGCCAGCTCGACGCGGTCGTCCTGCTGCGGGACGCCGAGGCGCTGCGGGCTCAGATCACGGCACAGACCCGCGCGATTCAGCCCGAGCACTGAGGTCAATTCGCATTCGAAGATAGCCGATTGACTTGGGGCGAAGCTGGGGCCTGAGGCCGCTATCACGGTTCATCGCCGTTCATCACCGGTTCCCAAAGCTTTTTCAACCGGTGATGAACGGTGATACACGGTGATGGGAGCCCTGAACCCTTGGCAGCTCTCCGCCTTCCTCCGCGTGTCGCCAGCCGTTCCCTTCCGTTTCCCGCGTCGGCGCCCGCTCAGGCCTGCCGCCCGAAGCAGGTCCAGGGCTCCAGGCCGGGCAGGGGGATGGCGCCTGCCAGGGCCACGGGGCGGAAGCCGGGGAGAGCCAGGGACTGGGCGCGGCTTGGAGCCGGGGCCAGGGGGGCCGGCGAGGGCACGGCGAGGTCGTCGGGGGGGCAGGGATCGCTCGGGGCGGGTAGCATGGAACCAGTCTGAGTCCTGGGATTGGACAGTGGGTGACCAGTGGTGGCCGGAGGGCTGCACCCCGGCTGGCGGTGCGGGCGGTTAGGATGGCAGGGAAAGCCACCGCACCGACTCCCCGGGAGAACGCGCCATGAACCCAGCCAATGGAAGCAGCCCCGAGCACCCACCCGAGCCGGGGCCCGAGTGGCAGGTCGTGCTGCCCACCTGGGCACCCGCGGACCCCGAGCACCCCACGGCCGAGGAGCTGGAAGCCTACGCCGCCGCCCTGGAGCAGACCCGGCAGGACTCCATCCGGACCATGGAGGCCCTCGCCGAACTCACCGAGGCCAGGCTGCAGGACCCGGGCGTTCCCGAGAAACAGAAGGAAGAGCTGCGCCAGGCCCTCCTCCAGGCCATCGAGTATCTGG
The DNA here is from genome assembly GCA_013334395.1 of Holophagaceae bacterium. Lineage (GTDB taxonomy): Bacteria > Acidobacteriota > Holophagae > Holophagales > Holophagaceae > Geothrix. The sequence goes on from JAAXXS010000034.1 coordinate 4,023, forward strand.
GCGTGCTGCGGGGCTGAGCCCGGCGGTCGCTCAGCTGGCCTTGCGCCGGCGGCTCCTGCTGTGTCCCGGGGCCATGCCCTCTTCCCCGAAGAAGCCATCGGCCCAGGGATCGATCATGCCGGCCTTCCAGTCCTGGATGGCTCGGAGCACGTCGTAGGGAAGCTCGTCGTCGGAGGCCAGCAGGGCGCGCTCCGGGGGCTGCTGCCCGGGTTCGAGCATCGGGATCGACTGTTCGTGCATCGGGCAACTCCTCATTTCGTGGTCTGCCGAAAGGGCTCATGGGATCACGTCAAGCGCAATGGTGACCATGTTCATCTAATTTAAAAATAGGCAATAAAACACCAAGAAAACATTGAAATGACTAGCTTTTTTCGAAAATTAACCCGTTGCTATCGGGGCGATGTGGGGTCCCGGGAGTGGCGCCGGAGGTCCACTGTCCACGCAGGGCTAGAATGGGCTTGGACCACCCGATCCGGAGCCACCATGCGCCACGCCCTGAACCTCGTGTTCCTCGCTTTCGTGGCGGCGCTGCTGGCCTGTGGCGGCGGCGGCTCCAGCGCCCCGGCGCCCACGGGCCGCCTGACGTTGCGGCTGGGGTCCGACAGCTTTCCCGGCTATACCCAGGCCATCGTGAGCCTGGAGAAGGTGGAAACCAGCGGAGACGGGGTCCACTGGACCACCCTGGGCAATGTCCGGGCCAGCTATGACCTGCTGGCCCTGCAGAGCGGTCACAGTGCGCTGCTGGTCACCGCGGCTCAGGTGACGGCTGGGACCTACACCCAGTTCCGGCTGACCTGGGCCACGGTGAACTACCTCGACGGCGCCATGCAGCCTGCCTACGTCGCCTTTCCCAGCTCGACCCGCGCCGTCATGACCATGCCTGCGACGACCACCCTGACTGGCGCCATCAACGTGCCGGCAGACGGAACGGCCACGGCCCAGCTGATGTTCAGCGGCCAGCAGGCGGTGCAGCAGCGCGCCGCCACCGGCTACGCCTTCCAGGCCACGGGGACGGTCCACGACCTGAGTCTCTCGGCCCGCATCACGGGTCATCTGGCGGATTCCGCAGGGCCGCTGGCGGGCGTGGAGGTCTTCGCGGAGACCGTGGATGGGGCCGAGCTGGCCACGCTCCAGCGCCGGGCCTTCACGGATGGGAGCGGGAACTACGTCCTGGAAGGCCTGCCCATGGGCAGCGTCTACTTCATGACCGCGCAGCCCGCGGGCACCAGCGGCAGCTACGCAGCGGTGGCGGCCGCGCCGATCAATGCCCTGACCGCCACCAGCTACACGGCGGACCTGGGCTTCAGCAGCGCCCTGGCGCCGGGCACCGTGACCGTGAGCATCACGCCAGCCTCCAGCCAGACTCAGGGCACCTGGGCCGAGCTGCGGCAGACCGTGGCCACGGGCGCCTCCGGGGCCAAGGCGCTCATCGTGCGATCTCAGACCGTGATGACGGGGGTGACCCAGGACCAAGCCGGGATCACGGGGCTGGCGCCGGGCAGCTATGGCGTGGCGGCCCAGCGCAGCAGCTCGGGCGGGACGCCGATAATGAAGACCGGTACCCAGGCGCTGGTGGTTTCGGGTGCATCCGCGACCACCAGTCTCTCCTTCCCCTGAGCATCGGAAAGGATGGGGCCAGCTATGATTGAGGGGTGCAGGCCCATCCCTACCCTTGGGTCTTGACAAGCGAAAGCGCCGGGAGGAACACCATGGGAATCAAGGACAGCATCATCGATCTCATGCCTGGCCGTCTGGTCCGCGTTTTCGCCTCGCCCTACATCGCGGGCAAGGGCATCGCCAGCGGGGTGGCCAAGGCCGATGAGCTCCATGAGAAGCAGGGGCTCTACTCGACCGTGGACCTGCTGGGCGAGGAGGTCTTCCAGCGGGAGGACGTGGAGGCCATGGTCCAGCTCTACTTCCGCATGGTCGAGGCCCTGAAGGACCGCCCCTTCGCCAGCATCAGCCTCAAGCCCACCCAGCTGGGCCTCAACGAGAGTGAGGCCTACTGCCAGGACAACCTGCGCCGCATCGTGGCCGCCGCGGCCCTGGTGGGCCTCCACGTGACCCTGGACATGGAGGACCGGCACTTCACGGATGTCACCCTCCGGATGTTCCGGGCCATCCGGGACGAGTTCGACAACTTCGGGATCGTGCTCCAGAGCCGCCTCTACCGCACGGACGAGGACATCCGGCAGCTCCACGTCAAGCCCTGCAAGGTGCGGATCTGCATCGGCATCTACACCGAGCCCCCGGAAGTGGCCCTCCAGGACAAGCCGGCCATGAAGGACAAGCTCTTCGAGCAGGTCCAGCTGCTCCTGGACCACGGCCACTATCCGGAGATCGCCACCCACGATGAGCCCCTGCTCCGGCGCTGCCTGGCTTATCTCGACGCCAAGGGCGTGGCCAGGGACGCCTATGAGTTCCAGATGCTCCTGGGGGTGCCCCGCACGGAGGTCCAGCAGGAGATTGTTAAGCGGGGGCAGGTCATGCGGCTCTATGTGCCCTTCGCCGAGGACTGGAAGTATGCGGTGCACTACCTCAAGCGCCGCCTGGCCCACAACCCCGCCATGGCCGTCATGGTCATGGGCAATCTCTTCCGCAGCTGAGAACGTATCCGTTGGAAAATGACTTTACCTTGAGGTATGTTGATCGGGTGGGACCGGGTCCCACCCCTCTGGAGCCTTCCATGAAAAAGTTCCTGGCCCTCATCCTGGTGAGCTCCTTCGCGCTGGTGGCCTTCGCCGCCGACGAGAAGAAGCCCGAGTCCAAGAAGCCCGCCTGCGGCATGGCCTGCTGCGAGAAGAACAAGGCCGCCTCCTGCAAGGACTGCCCTGACTGCGGCGGCAAGAAGAAGGGTCCCGCCAAGAAGGAAGCCCCCAAGAAGGACGAGGCCCCCAAGTAGCACCGATTCCCGCGCGGTTCTCCGCGACGAACCCCGGAGCCTGGCTCCGGGGTTTTGCGTTTGACCCCCGATCATGATTGTCTGGACCTGATGAAACAACGACCCTGGATCCCCGCAGCGGTGCTGCTGTCCCTGGCGGCCCTCGCGGCGGCCGGCTGGTTCTGGACCCGGGAGCCGCTGCCCCCGGCGGTCCAGGAGTTGGCGGGTCCGAAGACGTCCGGCCTGCGGCGGCAGGGCCCCCGGCGGGAGCGGCTGGTGGACCAGACGCCGCTGCTCACGGCCCGGAGCCTCCTGCCCCTGGCCCAGACTGGTGAAGAACAGCAGCAGGCCCGCCAGGCCGAGCGGCTGGCCAACCACGAAGTGGACCTGGCCTTTGCCGATGCCCTGCGCCGGGCCGCCCTGGCGCCAGCCCAGGCCTCGCCGGAGCTCAAGGCCCTGGCGGACGCCAAGGCCAAGGCCGAGAGTCAGGTGGAGGCGGACCGGCAGGTCGTCCAGCGGCTCACCCAACAGCTCGCGGGCGCCGGCCTGGCCGCCAAGGGCGCCCTGCAGGATCAGCTGGAGGTCGCCAAGGCTCAGCTCCAGCTGGACACGGACGAATTCGATGCCGCGGCCGAAGACCTCGCCAAGGCGGGTGGGGACTCCCAGGCCCGGATCCGGCGCCTCAAGGAAGCCCACGAGGCCGCAGACCGCGAGTCCTCGCGGCTGCTGAGCGTCGCCCCGGCCCCTCCCGCCTTCCAGCTCAGCAGCCTCGCCGGACGGATCGCCGAGATCCTGGCCCTGCGCGCCAAGGGCGCCCGGCTGGAGACCGCCCGGCAGGAGGCCCTGGCCAAGGCCCAGGCGCTCGCCAAGCGCCATGAGACCCTCTCCCAGGCCAGCAAGAAGGACCAGGAAGACCGTGAGGCCGCGAAGTACTGGGCCACCAATCTGGTGCAGGAGAGCCCGCAGGGACCCGGCCGCGATCAGGCCCAGCAGGCGGTGTCCTACCTCAAGCAGTACTCCGACGACCAGCGCCGGCTCGCCGACATGGGCCGCCGCATCCAGGACCAGAAGGCCCTGGCCGAGGTCTATGCCACGTGGAAGAGCCTGGTGGATGGCTACAGCCTGACCAGCCTGCACCACGCCCTCTCCCGGCTCCTCTGGATCCTGGGGCTCGCCCTGGCGGCCTTCCTGATGGGCACCCTGGTGGACCACCTCTTCCACCGCGCCGCGGGCGAGAAGAAGAGCGCGGGCACCCTGCGGGTGGTGGTGAAGCTGGCGCTCCAGGTGCTCTGCAGCCTGGCGAGCCTCTTCATCCTCTTCGGCCTCCCCGCCCAGACCACGACGGTGCTGGGGCTGGCCGGCGCCGGTCTCACGGTGGCGCTGAAAGACTTCATCGTGGCCTTCTTCGGCTGGTTCATCCTAATGGGCCGCAACGGCATCCGCGTGGGCGACTGGGTGGAGATCCGCGGCGTCGGCGGCGAGGTGGTCGAGATCGGCCTCCTGCGCACCGTGGTGCTGGAGACGGGCAGCTGGGCCGATGCGGGGCATCCCACGGGACGGCGCGTGGCCTTCGTCAACAACTTCGCCATCGAGGGGCACTTCTTCAACTTCTCCACCTCCGGCAAGTGGATGTGGGACGAGCTGACCCTGCTGATCCCCACCGGGCGGGACCCCTATCCGCTCATGGACGGCATCCAGAAGCTGGTGGAGCGCGAGACCGAGGTCAATGCCCGCCTCGCGGAGCAGGAGTGGCAGGGCGCCACGGCGCGCTACCGGGTGAAGTCCTTCTCGGCCGCGCCGGGGCTGAACATCCTGCCCTCCGCCAACGGCATCGAGATCCGGGCCCGCTACATCACCCGGGCCTTCGAGCGCCACGAGACCCGCCTGCGGCTGAACCAGGCGGTGGTTGAACTCATGCATGGTCCCCGCGGGGATGCCGGCAGCCCCGGCGGAAAAGGCGAGGCCTGATGATTTCGTTCTCTGGTGTCAGCAAGCAGTACGGCCGGCAGGTGCTCTTCATCGAGGCGGACTTCCAGCTCAATCCGGGCGAGAAGGTCGGCCTCGTGGGCCCCAACGGCGCCGGCAAGTCCACGCTGTTCCGCATGATCATGGGCGAGGAGTCGCCGGACGACGGCACCGTCAGCCTGCCGAAGAAGCTCACCCTCGGCTACTTCCGGCAGGAGGTGGACGAGATGTCCGGGCGCTCGGTGCTGGACGAGGCCATCGCGGGCAGCGGCCGCCTGGGCGACCTGCACCATGAGCTCACGGACCTGAACCACGCCCTCTCGGACCCCGAGCGGGCCGACGAGCTGGAGGCCATCCTCGACCGCTTCGGCCACGTGCAGGAGGAATACCAGCACATGGGCGGCTACGAGCTGGAAGCCCGGGCCCGGGCCTGCCTGCAGGGCCTCGGCTTCGAGGAGGACCAGATCGACGGCGACGTGGGCGCCCTTTCCGGCGGCTGGAAGATGCGCGTCGCCATGGCCAAGGTGCTGCTCGGCAACTTCGACGTGCTGCTCATGGACGAGCCCACCAACCACCTGGACATCGAGTCGATCCTGTGGCTCGAGACCTTCCTGAAGTCCGTGTCTTCGACCCTGCTCATGACCTCCCACGACCGGGACTTCATGAACCGCGTGGTGACCAAGGTGCTGGAGATCGACGGCGGCGACATCGTCACCTACTCCGGCAACTACGACTTCTACGTGCGGGAGCGCGAGACCCGGGAGGCCAACCAGGAGGCCGCCTACGCCCGCCAGCAGGCCAAGCTCGCCAAGGAGCAGCGCTTCATCGAGCGGTTCTCCGCCCACGCCGCCAAGGCCGCCCAGGTCCAGAGCCGGGTGAAGGCCCTGGACAAGATCGAGCGCATCGAGGCGCCCCGCCGGCGCCAGGTGGTGAAGTGGAACTTCCGCATTCCCGGCCGCTCCGGCGATGACGTGGCGATGCTGGAAGGCGTCGGCAAGGCCTACGGACCCCGCCGCATCTACGACGACTTCGCACTGCACATCCGCCGCGGCGAGCGCTGGTGCGTCATGGGTCGCAACGGCGCCGGCAAGTCGACGCTGCTGAAGATGATCTCCGGGGCCGTGCAGCCGGATACCGGCACCGTGCGCCTGGGCGCCAGCCTCAAGCTGGGCTACTTCTCCCAGCAGGCCCTGGACCTGCTGAACCCCGACCTGACGGTGCTGGAGCAGATGCAGCAGGACTTCCCCATGGAGGGCCTGGGCGTCGTGCGGAACCTGCTGGGCGCGTTCCAGTTCTCGGGCGATGACGTGGACAAGAAGGTGCGCGCCCTGTCCGGGGGCGAGAAGTCCCGCCTGGTGATGGCGCGGATGCTCTTCGATCCGCCGAACTTCCTGGTGCTGGACGAGCCCACCAACCACCTGGACCTGGCCACCAAGGAGATGCTCATCGAGGCGCTCAAGGACTTCGAGGGCACCATGCTCTTCGTCTCCCACGACCGCGCCTTCCTGCGCGGCCTCGCCAACCGCGTGCTGGAGCTGGCCGGCGAAGAGCACGACCGCCCCCTGCTGTTCAGCGGCAGCTACGCCGAATACGTCGAGAGCACCGGGCGGGAAGCGCCGGGCGTACATAACTAGGCGCGCCCTCGGAATCGGCTCCGCCGATTCCGAGATAGGAAAAGATTCCTGGGACTCAGTCGCTCACGCGCAGGGGCGGGGGTGGCTGGCACTCGAGGACGAGCCAGGCGCCGGTGCGGGGGTGGGCGAGCTCGAGGCGGTGGGCGTGGAGGCGGTAGCCGGGATCGCCGGGCAGGGCGGTGGTGCCGGGCAGGGGCAGGCCGCCGGGGCCGTAGAGCGGGTCGCCCACCAGGGGGTGGCCCGCCCAGGCCAGGTGGATGCGGATCTGGTGCGGGCGGCCGGTGCGGATCTCAACGTCCAGCAAGCTCTCTCCGGCGCGGCGCTCCAGCACGGTCACGTGGCTCTCGGAGGGGCGCCCGCCGGGCGCGGCCGCATGGAGGGTGCCGAGGGGCGCGTAGGGCACCTCCCCGATGGGTGCGGTGATCGGAAAGGCGTCGAGGTCGGGCTGGCCGCTGCAGAGGGCGCGGTAGACCTTGCGGGTGCGCGGGTCGCTGAAGGCCGCCTGCAGCGGCTGGCGCGCCGCGACGGTGCGGGCGAAGAGCACAATCCCGGAGGTGCCCCGGCCCAGGCGGTGCATGGGGCTGGCCTCGGGCACGCGCCGCCGCACCAGGGCCAGCAGGGTGTGCTCCAGGAACTCGCCCCCGGCGGGTAGGGTCGGCAGGCCGCTGGGCTTGGCCACGGCGAGCAGGTCCGCGTCTTCGTACAGGATGGCCGTGGCGAGAGGGACCTCGGGCTCGACCCAGGGGGGCCGGACCCAGCTGAGCTGCTGGCCGGCCCGGAGGAGATCCCCGGGCCGCGCGGGCGCGTCGCCGAGGAACACCTGGCCCCGGTCGAGGCGGTCCTGCCACTCAGCACGGGAAGCCAGGGGGAACCGCTGGGCCAGGTGGTCAAGCACCGTCCGCCCCGCCGCGGCGGAACTGACCTGCTCCCCGTGGCGGTATCCCTGGTTCAGCGTTGACATGGACATCCCGGCGCCACCGGGATGGCCCCTGGCAGCTCTCGTCTAATATCGCAGCTTGAACCGCTGCACAGTCTCCTTGAGGTTCTCGGCCACCCGCGACAGGTCCTCGGAGGTCCGGGCCACTTCCTGCACCGTGGCCGCCAGCTGATGGGTGGCCGTGGCGTTCTGTTCCAGGCGGGTCGCGGTCTGCTTCATCATGCGGCCCACTTCCTGGCTGGTTTGGGCCTGGCCCTGGCTGAGGCCGCTGATGTCGTGGATGTTGCTCGAGACTTGGGAGATCCGGTTCCGGATCGCCTCCAGGTGGTGCAGGGTCACGTCCACGCTGGAGGCGCCCTCGGCCACGGCCTCCTGCATGGCGTGGATGGTCTCCTCGATCTCCTTGGCGCTCTGGCCGCTGCGCTCGGCGAGGATGCGCACCTCCTCGGCCACCACGGCGAAGCCCTTGCCCTGGGCGCCGGCCTTGGCCGCCTCGATGGCGGCGTTCAGGGACAGCAGGTTGGTCTGCCGGGCGATGCCCTGGATCACTTTCACGGCCTGGACGATGCGGGCGGTGGCCTGCTGGATGGCCTCCATCCCCTGGGCGGTGCCCCGGCCCGTCTCGGCGCCGCGATCCGTGTCCTGCACGGCCTCGTCGGCCTTGGTGCCGGTCTGCTGCGTGTGGTTGGCCATGGACTCCACGTTGGCGTCCAGCTGTCGCAGGGCCCCCAGGACCTCCTGTCCCGCCTGGCGCAGCGCCTCGCCCACGCGGGCCGTCTCCTGGACCGTGGCGTTCATCTGGTCCGCGCTGGCGGCCAGCTGAGTGCTGCCCGAGGCCACCTGCTCGGAGGCCTGGCCCATGCTGCCCAGGGCCTGGTTGAGGTCGGTCACCATGCGGTTGAAGGTCTCGGCCACCCGGCCGATCTCGTCCTGGCTTTCCACCGGCGCCTGCACGGTCATGTCACCGCCCGCGACCTTGGCGATGGTCTCCGAGAGGTGGCGAAGCGGGTTGAGGATGGCGGTCTTCACCCGGCGGGTGATGATGCCGCTGATCACGAGCAGCAGGGCCGCTCCGCCGAGGATGGAGATGAGCCGGAGATTCCGCTCGGTGCGGTAGAGCCCGGCCATGGACTTGGAGACCCCGAAGGCCGCCACCAGCTCACCGGAGGGGCGGCTCTTGAAGGTCTCGATGCCGAAGGCGGAGTGGCACTGGATGCAGGAGTCCTTGTTCCGCCCGGGGCTGAGCACGTAGATGCGGGGCTCGCCCTTGGCATCGGTGTAGTGGAGCACGCGCTGCTCGGAGGCCGGGTTGCTGGCGAAGAAGGCGAGGCTGGTCCGCTCAAAGGCCTCGGCGGCCTTGTCCCCCGTGAACTGTCCATCCCGGACCCGGTGGAAGTCCAGGCCGCGGCTGCGGCAGTAGTCCTCGGCATCCGCATGGAACATGGACCGGGAGGCCACCGCCAGGGAAGTCAGCTGCTCCTCGAAGGCCTGTTCAGCCTGAGTGGTCTGATAGGAGCTGACGCCCCAGATGACGACCCCGAGGAGGGCGGCCAGGGAGAGGGCCACAGGCAGGAAGAATTTCAGAGCCAATCCCTTGCGGTTCATGAGTCGTTCTCCCTAGCAGGCGGGTCCGGGGACCAACCTAGGCATCGACTCAGAAGACCAAGAGGTTGAGTTGTGGCCAAAGGTAAAGCAGCTACTGATAAACACCGATAAACACAGATAAAAGCGTGATAAAAACAGAAAATGATGTATTTCGGTTCATTCATTATCAGCTTTTAATCAGCACTTATCGGTGTTCATCGGTGGTTAAAAAAGCTTTGATTGCTTTGACCACGGTGCCCGCCCCGGGGCCTCAGCGCAGCCGGAATCGCTGGACGGTGGCCTTGAGGCTTTCGGCCACCTGGGCCAGGTCGTCCGAGGTCCGGGCGATCTCCTCCACCGTGGCTGCCAGCTCATGGGTCCCGGTGGCGTTCTGGTCCAGCCGGGAGGAGGTCTGGTTCATCATCTCCCCCACTTTCTGGCTGGTCTGGGCCTGACCCTGGCTGAGGGAACCGATCTCGTGAATGCTGGTGCTGACCTGGGAGATGCGGTTCCGGATGGCCTCCAGGTGCTGGAGGGTGACGTCCACGCTGGTGGCACCGCCATTCACGGCGTCCAGCATGGCCTGGATGGTGTCTTCGATCTCCTTGGCGCTCTGCCGGCTGCGCTCGGCCAGCTTGCGCACTTCGTCTGCCACCACGGCGAAGCCCTTGCCCTGGGCGCCCGCCTTGGCGGCCTCGATGGCCGCGTTGAGAGACAGCAGGTTGGTCTGCCGGGCGATGTCCTGGATCACCTTGATGGTCTGGACGATGCGGGAGGTGGCCTGCTGGATGGCCTCCATGCCCTGGGCGGTGGCCCGCCCCGTCTCGGCGCCGCGGTCCGTGTCCTGGACCGCCTCGTCGGTGCGGAGGCTGGTCTGGCGGGAGTGCTCGGTCATGGCATCGACGTTGGTGTCGAGCCTGTGCAGGGCGTCCAGCACCTCGCGTCCAGCGTTCCGCAGCTCCTCGCCCACCTTGGCGGTCTCCTGCACCGTCTGGCTCATCTGCTCGGCGCTGGAGGCCAGCTGGGTGCTGCCGGAGGCTACCCGGTCCGAGGCCAGGCTCATGCTGCCCAGGGCCTGGTTCAGGTCGGACACCATGCCGTTGAAGGTGCCGGCCAGCTGGCCGATCTCGTCCTCGCTCTCCACGGGTGCCTTGGCTGTCATGTTGCCGGTGGCCACCTCGGCGAGGGCGCTGGAGAGCTTGCCCAGGGGCTTGAGCATGGAGGCCCGCACCTGATAGGCGACAATGCCCGCGATCGCCAGCAGCAGCGCCAGGCCGCCGACGATGGAGAGCACCTGCAGGTTCCGCTGGGAGCGGTAGAGCTCGGCCGTGGAGACAGAGACACCGAAGGTGGCGACCAGGGTCCCGGCCGGGCGGCCCGAGAAGGCCTCCATGCCGAAAGCGCCGTGGCAGCTGATGCAGACGTCCTTCAGGCGGCCCGGGGTCAGCACGTAGAGGCGGGGATCCCCCTTCTCGTCCTTGAAGTGGCGGACCAGCTTGAGAGCGGAGGGGTTGGCAGCGAAGTGGGCAAGGGCCTCGCCCTCGAGCTTCCTGGCGACCGCATCTGGGGAGGTCTGCCCCTCCCGGATGCGGTGGAAGGTCATGCCCCGGCTGGTGCAGTATTCCTGGGCCTCGGCGTGGATCATGAAGCGCGAGGCCAGGGCCAGGGAGGTCAGGTGCTCCTCGAAGGCCTGTTCCGCCTGGGTGGTCTGATAGGAGCCCACGCCCCAGATGACGGCGCCCAGCAGGGCGGCCAGGGCCAGGAGCACAGGAAGGATGAACTTGAAGGCCAATCCTTTGCGTTTCATCGACTGTCACTCCTCTGCGGGGAGTGCATCCCGCCCGAGGTGTGCTTCGGCCCCTCCGGTCGTGGTAGTGAATCGCGGGGGCCTTACTCAGGGTTTGTCTAGATTTATACAAATACACCAATGGGTGGATTAAGTGAGATCCGAGAGGGGAGGCTGGAACAGGCTCCGTCGGCCCTGCCCAGGCCCTCAGGTGATCGGCTTCCGGGCCTTCTGGATGCGGTCCTGCAGCTTCTGGTCCACCAGGGCGGTGATGGCTGCCAGCTGCTCCGTGGCGCGGTCCAGCAGCTGGGCGGCCTGGGCCTGCATGCTGTCCACGTAGGCTGGGTCGGAGATGTCCTTCAGGTTGATGACCACGTTCCAGACGCCGCCGCGCACGCCGGCGAAGGCCATCTGGGCCCCCACGGCCGCGTCGCTGATGCTGACCACCTTGCCCAGCCGGGCTGCGTCGCCCGCCAGCTCCAGGGCCTCGAGGCTGGCCTGGGCCGTGGCCAGGGGCACCTCGATGGCGATCTTCAGGCCAGCCTGCAGGGCGGCCGCGCGCGCGGCCTTCTGCTCGGGGGTGCTGTCGGGCAGGCGGCGGGCGTCCATGTAGGCGTTGAAGGCCTGGGTGTCCGCGTCCACCGCGGTCATGAGCCGGTCCTTGAGCACCTGGGCCCGCTCGGCGAGGGCGACGAGGCTCTCGTTCTTCGCCGCGTCCGGCCCCCCGTGCGCCAGGTTGGCGACCATGCTGGCCAGGGCCGCGCCCAGGCTGCCGGCCAGGGCCGCGATGGACCCGCCGCCGGGGGCTGGCGTGTCCCGGCTGACCTCGTCCGTGAAGGCATGGACGGGCAGGGCCACCAGGGCCTTGGGATCGACCTTCGGCAGCCCTAGGACCTTCTGCTCGACGTCGAAGGGCGCCACATCACTGAGGCCCATGGAGAAGACGGCGGTCTGGAGGATGTCTTGCACCGGCACCCCCGTGGACTTGCCCATGGCCTGCAGGTAGTGGCGGCCGGAGGCCACCAGGCAGGGGAAGGGCACGAGGCCCACGATCTCGCTGCCGGTGACCACCAGGCCCCGCTCGGCGGCCAGGCGGCGCGTGGCCTCCAGCACCGTGTGGGGAGCCGTCTGCTGGTAGTCCGTGAGGTTGATGCTGATCTGGGCCCGGCGGTAGGTGTCCACGTACCAGCCGATGGCCTTGCAGTGGCCATAGAGGCCCCGGCGGCGGACCTTCTGGCCCACGGGACGAGCCGGGTCCACGTCGTTGAGGCGTAGCAGCTCCGGCAGGTCGTAGCCGTGGGCCGAGGCGCAGTGGGCCGCGGTCGCGTCGAAGGTGGCGCCGGTGAAGTCGCAGTTGCCGCAGGGGAAGGAGCCCTCGGCGTAGAGCTGGATCTCGCCCGTCTGGTAGAAGGGCTGGGTGCGGCCGCGGCGGGCCACCCGGCCCTTCTCCCGCAGCTCGAAGGCGATGTCGGTGGCGTGGGCCTTGTCGCCGGAGTTCAGCGTGACGTTGTAGGCCACCAGGAACTCCCGGGCGCCGATGATGGTGGCGCCGCTGCGGGCGTTGAAGGCGGCGGGGCCGAAGTCCGGCTGCCACTGGGCATCCCGCAGCTTTGCGGCCAGGCCTTCATACTCGCCCCGGCGCACGTCGGCGAGGTTGCGCCGCTCGGGCCGCGAGGCAGCGGCTTCGTAGAGATAGACCGGGATGCCCAGCTCGGCGCCCACGCGCTGGCCCAGGCGACGGGCCAGCTCCGCGCAGTCCGCCATGCTGACGCCCGCCACGGGCACGAAGGGAACGACGTCCGTGGCGCCCAGGCGGGGGTGCGCCCCGTGCTGGTGGGCCATGTCGATGACCTTGGCGGCCTCGGCGATGCAGCGGAAGGCGCCCTCCAGGACAGCCTCGGGCTCGCCGACAAAGGTGATGACCGTGCGGTTCGTGTCCGCGCCCGGATCCACATCCAGCACCTCGACGCCCGGCACCGCCGCGATGGCGTCCGTCACCGCCTTGATCTTCGCCGCGTCCCGGCCCTCCGAGATGTTCGGCACACACTCCACCAGCCTGCGGGACATGGATCCTCCGTCTGTTCAAGTCTAACCTTTGGTGCCGCGCCGCGCTCCAAAGCCGGACCGCGCGCGGCCCGGCTTTGGAGATAAATTGACAATTTGTTAGTGGCGAAGCTTCTTCCCATCTCGGAACGCGCAGCGTTCCGAGCGCTACCGATCCCCCCGGGCCGCCTGATCCACCTCGTTCTTGACGCCGCTGACGACGTGGCCGGTGGGGCTGACGCGGGAGGCGGTGTCGCAGGTGCCGGTCTGGTCGTCGAAGAAGAAGTCGGGCTCGAACTCGCGCAGGAAGTCGGCCTTTTCGAGGCCGCCCAGGAACATCGCCTCGTCCACCTGGATGTTCCAGGCCATGAGGGTGCGGATGGCGCGCTCGTGGGCCGGGGCGCTGCGGGCGGTGACCAGGGCGGTGCGGATGCGCATGGGGCCGCCGGCGCCCTGGGCCTGCAGAGGCTGCAGCGCCTCCAGCAGGGGCTTGAAGGGGCCCGGGGGCAGGGGCACCCCGGCCCGCTCGATCTCGTGGGCCTGGAAGGCGGCCAGGCCGCCCTTGTCATAGACCCGCTCGGCCTCGTCGCTGAAGATCACGGCGTCGCCGTCGAAGGCGATGCGGATCTCCTCGGGGTGGCGGTCCGCGGCCACGGTGCTGTCCGGATAGACCCTGGCCGCGGCGAAGCCCGCCAGCAGGGCCGCGCGGACGTCATCCTCCTTGGCGGACAGGAACAGGTTCGCGCCCAGGGACGTGAGGTAGGGATAGGGGTTGCGGCCCCGGGTGAAGACGCCGCGCTCCAGCTGGAGGTTGGCCTCCTGGGCGCTGCGGAAGACCCGCAGGCCGCTCACGGGGTCATTGCGGGAGAGGATCACCACCGCCACCCGGGAGGCCCCGTCGGCGTTGAAGGCGAGCAGCTTCTTCACCAGCGGGAAGGCCACGCCGGGCTGGGCGGGCTGGTCCAGCCGCGCGAGCTGCAGCTCCATGTAGGCGCGGTCGTCGCTCTCCTCGAAGACCCGGTTCTCTTCCTCGAAGTCGAAGAGGGCGCGGGACGAAATGGCGACGACGAGCTTGCCTGCCAGGGATCGGGTCATGCCCTCAGGTTACATTGAGGGATGGCCCGCCTCTACTTCGATGCCAACGCCACGACCCCGCCCCACCCGGACGCGGTGGCGGCGGTGTGTCGCACCCTGGCCGAGGACTGGGCCAACCCCACCAGCACCCACCGCGAGGGCCAGCGGGCGCGGTTTCTGCTGGAGGAGGCCCGCCGGGAGCTGGCGGAGTCTCTGGGCGTGGCGCCCGGGGAGCTGGTCTGCTGTGCCAGCGCCACCGAGGCCCTGCACCTGCTGCTGCGGGGGCTCCATCCCGCGCTGGGGGATCGCCCCGCCGCAGTGTTCCCCGGCGAGCACAGCGCCTGTCTGAACCCGCTGCGGGACTGGAGCCGCGTGACCTGGCTGCCGGAGCTGCCCGAGGGCTGCGCCACGGTGGTCCAGATGGCGGCGAGCAACGAGACGGGCCTGCTCTACCCGATGCCGACGGTGCTGGACGCGGTGCGCCTCCAGGACTGCGCCCAGGCCTGGGGCAAGGTGCCTGTGGACCTCTCGGACTGCGACGCCGCCGTGTTCAGCGGCCACAAGGTGGGCGGCCCCCGGGGCGCGGCCCTGCTGTGGCTGCGGCCGGGCCTGCCCTGGGAGGCGGTCATGGAGGGCCCCCAGGAGCGCCATCGCCGGGGCGGCACCGAGGACCTGCCCGCCATCCGGGGACTGGCCGCGGCCGTGCGGCACCTGCCCGAGCGCCTGGCCCAGAACGCGGCCCTGGCCCCTCTGCGCGACGCCTTTGAGGCCGAGCTGCTGGGCTGGCACCGGGACCTGGAGGTCATCGGCCACGGCCAGCCCCGGCTGCCCAACACGAGCTGCGTGCTGTTCCAGGGGCGCAGCGGCGAGGGCCTGCAGGTGGCGCTGGACCTGGCGGGCTTTGCCGTGAGCACTGGCAGCGCCTGCCACAGCGGGTCCGTGAAGCCTAGCCACGCGATCACGACCTTGGGGTATACTATTGAAGACGCGCGCTCGGTGCTTCGCTTCTCGATGCTTCCCGACACGCAGCCCAGCGAGGTGGAGGCCCTGGTGGCGGCCATCAAGCGGTTGACATGAAGTCCTGGAAGACCGGGCTGGGCATGGAGTGAGCATGGTCGAACAGGTCCTCTTTTTCTTCGCGCACAACCCGCTCCTGTTGCTGTTTGCCGTGGTGGCCCTGGGCTATCCCATCAGCAAGCTGAAGGTGGCCGGCGCCTCCTTTGGCATCGCCAGCATCCTCTTCGCGGGCATCGCCCTGGGCGCCCTGGTCATGGCGCCGGGCCTGGATCCCGTCCTCAAGCAGGACATCTCCAAGGACATGAAGCTGGTCTACGAGCTGGGCCTGGCGGTGTTCGTCTACGCCATGGGCCTGTCCATCTCGCACAGCTTCTGGGCCGCCTTCAGCCGCGAGGGCATGAAGAAGAACGCCGTGGTCTTCATGGTGATGCTCCTCTCCACGGGCTTCGTGATGATCCTGGCCCGGGTCATGGGCTTCAACTCCCGCTATGCGGCGGGCCTGCTCACGGGCAGCTTCACCAACATGCCGGCCCTGGCGGGCGTCATCGAGCGGGTCAAGGCCTCCGGGGCCAGCCCCCTGGAGCTGGCCCAGCCCACGGTGGCCTCGGCCATCGCGTATCCCATCGGCGTGCTGGTGCCCATGCTGGTGATCCTGCTCAGCGCCAAGGTCTTCCGCGTGAACCTGCAGGAGGAGGCGGACGGCCTCAAGGACTACCAGACCGGCCACCAGAAGCTGGAGGCCTGGACGATCCGGGTGAAGCGGCCCGAGGCCGAAGCCCTGACCAAGCACGACGTCTGCGCCGCGGGCCGCCTGCGGGTGGTGTTCGGCCGGGTGCTGCGCAAGGCCGAGCTGCTGCTGCCGGGACCGGACCTGGGCCTGAAGCTCGATGACCTGGTGACCGTGGTGGGCTCCCCCGATGACCTGGCCCAGGTGGAGGCTCTGATCGGCGAGCGCAGCCACGTGGAGCTGGACCGCGACCAGAGCGCCCTGGACGCCACGCGGGTGTTCGTCTCCCGCTGGGATGTGGTGGGCGTGCCCCTGGGCAAGCTGGATCTGGTGAACCGGTTCCAGGCCATCGTCACCCGGGTGCGCCGGGGCGATCTCTGGTTCGTGCCGGACGGCGACACGGTGCTGGAGCTGGGCGACCGGGTGCGGGTCACCACCCGCCGCGACAACATCGAGGCCATCGAGGAGTTCTTCGGCGACAGCTACCGGGCCATCAGCGAGGTGAGCTTCCTGACCTTCGCCATGGGCCTGGCCGCGGGCCTCGCCCTGGGCCAGCTGCCCATCCCCCTGGGCCACGGCATCATCTTCAAGCTGGGCTTTGCGGGCGGGCCTCTGGCCGTGGCCCTGATCCTGGGCCGCTTCCACCGCATCGGCCCGCTGGTGTGGAACTTCCCCTACAGCGCCAACCACACGGTCCGCCAGTTCGGCCTGGTGCTCTTCGCGGC
>JAAXXS010000205.1 GCA_013334395.1 Holophagaceae bacterium
AACTGGGGCTTCTTGCCACAGATTTCGCACTGACGGGACATGGGAACCTCATGAACAAAATGGTCAAACGGCCAAGAGAACCAGTTTAGCCAAGGAAGGTCGAAAAGCAAGGGGAAAGGGCTTGCGTGGCACCCCTTCCCCGACCCAGGATAGCCTCGCCTCCCCTGGATTCCCCTTGGACCTCCGCGCCTGGGCCCTCGCCTTCACCGTGCTCGACTGGCCGGAACGCCAGAAGGCGAACCTCTGGGAGGCCCTGCAGGCCGATGGGGCGCCGTCCCTGCCACCGGCCGTGGCCACAGCCCTGGACCAGGTGGCGGCGAGCCTGCCCCGGCGCCAGCGGGAGGCGGAGGAGCGCGGCGCCCGTCTCTGGCTGCCCGGGGACCCCGGCATCGCGGACCTGCTGGCCCCTCTGCCCTATCCGGTGGCCCTGTGGGTGCGGGGCACCCTGCCCCCGACGGGCCCCCGCGTGGCCATCGTCGGCAGCCGCCAGGCCAGCACCCGGGGCCGGACCCGCACCCGCGCCTGGGCCAGGGCCCTCACCCGGGCCGGGGTGGCGGTCCTGTCGGGCCTGGCCCGGGGCATCGACGGCGCCGCCCACGCCGGGGCCCTGGAGGCCGGAGCGACCTGGGGCATCCTCGGCTCTGGCCTGGACCACCCCTACCCTCCCGAGCACCGGCCCCTGATGGATCAGATCGTGGCGGCCGGCGGCGGGGTGATCACGCCCTTCCCCCCCGAGGCGCCGCCCCTCAAGTGGCATTTCCCCCGCCGGAACTGGCTCTTGGCCGCCTGGACCGACGGGGTGCTGGTCACGGAGGCCCGCCTCCGGTCCGGTTCCCTGGTCACCGCCCGGCTGGCCCTGGACCTGGGCAAGGAGCTCTGGGTCTGCCCGGGCTCCCCTGAAGATCCTTCTGCCGAAGGCCCAAATGAGTTGCTAAGAGAAGGTGCTGCAAGGATTTGCCTGAGGCCTGAGGACCTCCTGGAGGACCTGCGGCCAGGGATGGTCACTTGACAAACCTCTGCCCTTCGGTCCCATCCTTAGCCCCCAGGGGAGTTCTCAGTGACCAAGCTCGTGATCGTGGAAAGCCCGTCCAAGGCCAAGACCATCACCAAGTACCTCGGCAAGGGGTACAAGGTCATGGCGTCCGTGGGCCATATCCGGGACCTGCCGCGCAAGCTGGGGGTCGATGTCGAGAACGGGTTCCAAGAGGAATACGAGATCAGCCCCACCAAAGAGAAGGTGGTGCGGGAGCTGCGAGCCGCCGCCAAGACCGCCGACGAGCTGATCCTCGCGACCGACCCTGACCGCGAGGGGGAGGCCATCAGCTGGCACCTGCTGGAGGCCATCAAGCCGCCCAAGAGCCTGCCCGTGAGCCGCGTCCTGTTCAACGAGATCACGCCCAACGGCATCGCGAAGGCCATGGCCGCCCCCACCACCATCAACAAGAAGCTGGTGGACGCCCAGCGGGCCCGGCGGGTGCTGGACCGGCTGGTGGGCTACAAGGTGAGCCAGGTGCTCTGGGAGAAGGTGCGCCGGGGCCTCAGCGCGGGCCGGGTGCAGAGCGTCGCCGTGCGCATCATCGTGGACCGCGAGCGGGAGATCCTCGCCTTCAACCCCGTGGAGTATTGGGTCCTGAAGGGGAAGTTCGGCGCCAAGCTGCCACCCTCTTTCTGGATGAAGCTGGTGAAGGTGGGCGGCCAGGCCCTGCAGCTTGGCAACAAGGAGACCAAGCGCCGGATCGCGGACGCCAAGCAGGCCAAGGATCTCAAGGCCAAGCTCGAGAAGGCGGACTACAAGGTCACCAGCCTCGAGACCAAGGAGAAGAAGCGCAACCCCTCCGCGCCCTTCACCACGGCCAAGCTGCAGCAGGAGTCGGCCCAGAAGCTCAAGATGAGCGTCAGCCGCACCATGCAGAACGCCCAGCGGCTCTACGAGGGCGTGGACTTCGGCGAGGGGCTCGCGGGCCTCATCACCTACATGCGCACTGACTCGCCCCGCATGGCCCCCGAGGCCGTGGAGGCCGCCCGGGAGTTCATCGGCCAGAAGTACGGCAAGGATTACCTGCCCGCCAAGGCCCGGGTCTACACCGGGAAGGCTGGCGCCCAGGACGCCCACGAGGCCATCCGGCCCACGGACATCACCCGCACGCCGGAGAGCCTGCGGGGCCACCTGGAGCCGGACCAGTTCCGCCTCTACGCCCTCATCTGGCGGCGCACCATGGCCTCCCAGATGGAGGCCGCGCGCTTTGACGAGACGGTGGTCCAGACCGAAGCCGACCTCGGCAAGGAGACGGCCCTGTTCGAGGCCAAGGGCGAGATCGAGCGCTTCCCCGGCTGGCTGGCGGTCTACCGCGCCGACAAGACCGAGGCGGACGCCGAAGCCATCGCCGACGCCACCAAGGTGGACGAGGAAGAGGATGCCGACGACATCCAGCTGCCGGCCCTGAAGGCGGGCGAGGCGCTGAAGCTCGAGCAGCTCGACGCGGACCAGCAGCACACCAAGCCCCCGGCGCGGTTCAACGAGGCCACCCTGGTGAAGGAGCTGGAAGAGGACGGCATCGGCCGACCCAGCACCTACGCCAGCATCATCTCCACCATCCAGGACCGCGACTACGTCAAGAAGCACGAGGGCCGCTTCAAGCCCACGGAGCTGGGCATGGTCGTCACGGACCTGCTGCTGCAGGGCTTCCAGGAGCTGCTGGACCCCAAGTACACCTCGGGCATGGAGGGCAACCTCGACCGCATCGAGGAGGGCAAGCTCACCTTCAAGAAGGCCATGACGGACTTCTACGTGCCCTTCGAGCAGTCCCTGAAGGCCGCGGGCACGGACATGCAGAACCTCAAGGCCGGCGTGGCCACGGATAAGGCCTGCCCCAAGTGCGGCGGCGCCATCCTCAAGCGCATCGGCAAGAACGGACTCTTCTTCGGCTGCTCCAAATACCCCGACTGCAGCCACACCGAGGAAGTGGAAAAGATGGAGGAGCCGGAGGACGCGCCGGAGTGCCCCCTCTGCGGCACCACCCCCATGAACCTGCGCAAGGGCCAGTGGGGCCCCTTCTGGGCCTGCCCCACCTATCCCAAGTGCAAGGGCATCGTGAAGGCCGATCCCAAGGGCATCCCCGTCCCGGCGGATGAGCCCACCGGCGAGAACTGCCCCAACTGCGGCAAGGGGTTCGTCAAGCGCCACGGCCGCTACGGCGAGTTCGTCTGCTGCGTGGACTACCCGGGCTGCAAGACCGTCAAGAAGGAGATCCTGCCGGTGCCCTGCCCCAAGTGCGGCGGCGGCCTGAGCCCGCGCAAGACCCGCTTCGGCAAGGTCTTCTACGGCTGCACCAACTACCCCAAGTGCGACTTCACCGCCTGGGACAAGCCCGTGCCCGTCACCTGCCCCGCGTGCAAGAACCCCACCATGGGCGAGAAGACCAAGAAGCCCCGCGGCAAGGAGCCCATCCAGGTCCTCCTTTGCCCCAAGTGCCAGCACGAAGAGCCCATGGGGTGATGCGTTCTGACGAACGCCTCAAGGGGAAAAGCTTGATCAAGAACTGAGCTGCGCAGGCCCCGCCAGCAGGCCCGGCAGCTCGGTCAAGCTGTCGATGACTGCGTCCGGCTGGGCTTCGCGGATATCCCGGCCGTGGTTGTAGCCGTAGCTGGTGCAGATGATGGCGAATCCGGCAGCACGGGCGGCCTGAATGTCGGTGATGGAGTCTCCGACCAGCAGCGAGTCCCCGGGATCGACGTTGAAGTGCGCCGCTGCGTGCAGCAGGGGGGCGGGGTGGGGCTTCATCTCCGGCAGGGTGTCGCCGCTGAGCACGATGCCGAACAGGTCGAGCAGGCCCAGGCCCTGGAGGACCGGCATCGTGAACCGCGCGGCCTTGTTGGTGACGCAGCCCAGGGGATAGCCCGCCTCCGCCAGGGTGGCCAGGGCTTCGCGCACACCGGGATAGAGGATCGACCGCACCAGGGTGTTCTCGGCATAGGCCGCCATGAACACCGGCAGGGCCTCGGCCACCCGGGCCTCCCCGGGGTCCCCGTCGAGGCTGCCCGTCAGCGCCCGGCCCAGCAGCCGCGCCGTGCCGTTGCCCACCCAGGCGCGGACATCCTTCTCCCCGCAGGGCGGAAGGCCGAACTTCAGCAGCATGACGTTCACGCTGAAGGCCAGGTCCGGAGCGCTGTCGAGCAGGGTTCCGTCCAGGTCGAAGAGGATCATTTTCGGGCGCCGCATGAGGAAGCATAGCCTGGGATACTTGGCCCATGCCTGACTCCCCGAATCCCCTGCTGGTCCTGCTTCCGGGCATGGATGGCACGGGCCTGATGTTCGAGCCCTTCGTGAAGGCGGCGGCGGACTTCGAGACACGGGTGGTGCGCTATCCGCCGGAGCTGACGAGCTACGAGGACTGCATCCGCCTGGCCCGGCGGGCGCTGCCCACGGACCGGCCCTTCCTGCTGCTGGGCGAGTCCTTCTCGGGCCCCGTGGCCATCGCTCTGGCGGCGGAGCGGCCCGCGGGCCTGGTGGGCCTGGTGCTCTGTGTCACCTTCGCCCGGAACCCCCGCCCGGGGCTGGCCTGGGCGGCCCCGATCGCCCGCGCCCTGCCCC
>JAAXXS010000343.1 GCA_013334395.1 Holophagaceae bacterium
GCCAAGCAGACCAAGGCCCGGAACTACTTCAGCTTCTCGGAGCTGGGTCCCCACCTGGACGAGATCCAGAAGCAGGCCGCCACGGCCCAGCCCATCGCGCCCCAGAAGCGCAGCCGCTTCCAGAGCGCCGTCATCAACCTCTTCGAGCGGGTCTTCCTCTACTACAAGCTGCGCAACACCCTCCAGCTGGCCGGCTCGCCGGGCCTGGGCTGGGAGCTGCAGTCCCTGGGCACCGCGGACGCCAACCTCCGCCACCAGGACCTCGTCCAGCTGGCGCACTTCCGCATCCTGCCGCCCACCGCCGGGGCGCCCCCCGAGGCCTGGCAGAGCGTGGGCCAGGCCCTCACCGCCGCCAACACGGGTGGCCCCATGCATCCCGGCCTGGTGCCCCTGGCCAAGATGAACGCCGCCTACATCGGCAACGACCCCGCCGGCTTCAACCAGGCCCTGGCCGACATGAACGGCCTGGTGAACACCCTCAAGC
This sequence comes from Holophagaceae bacterium, assembly GCA_013334395.1. Taxonomy (GTDB): domain Bacteria; phylum Acidobacteriota; class Holophagae; order Holophagales; family Holophagaceae; genus Geothrix. The sequence continues at coordinate 485 of JAAXXS010000343.1, forward strand.
CCGACGCCCTCGGCCACGCCGGCCGGGAGGTCGTCTTCAACCGCTCGCAGCCCTTCTTCGTGGGCATGATCATCTTCCTGGCCTCCTTCATGGCTGCCTGCATTTCCTGGGTCTACAAGCCCGAGGTGCTGCGGCCCACCGCCTATGCCCTGCTGTTCTCCGGCGCCATCGTCCACACGCTGGGCCTCGCCGCCCGAGTCATCCTCCAGGGTCGGCCCCCGGTCACCAACCTCTACTCCTCCGCGGTCTTCGTCGGCTGGGGTGTGGTGATCCTCGGGCTCATCGTCGAGCGGATGTACCGCAAGGGCTTCGGCACCGCCATGGCCGCCATCTTCGGGTTCGCCTCGCTGATCGTGGCCCAGCACCTGGGCGAAGCCGGCGACACCATGGAAATGATGCGCGCCGTGCTGGATTCCAACTTCTGGCTGGCCACCCACGTGGTGACCATCACCATCGGCTACTCCGGCACCTTCCTCGCGGGCGCCATCGCCATCGCCTACGGCGTGCGCAAGCACATCGTCGCGGTCCAGGATGCCGAGACGGACCGGGTCCTGGCGGACATGGCCTACGGCATCATCTGCTTCGCCCTGTTCTTCAGCTTCGTGGGCACCGTGCTGGGCGGCATCTGGGCCGACCAGTCCTGGGGCCGCTTCTGGGGCTGGGATCCCAAGGAGAACGGCGCCCTGCTGATCGTGCTGTGGAACGCCATCATCCTCCATGCCCGCTGGGCCGGCTACGTGCGCGAGCGCGGCACCATGGTCATGGCGATCTTCGGCAACGTCATCACCGCCCTCTCCTGGTTCGGCGTGAACATGCTCGGCGTGGGCCTCCACTCCTACGGCTTCATGGACCAGGCCTTCTGGGCCCTGACCGGCTTCTGCACCAGCCAGCTCATCCTGATGGGCATCACCTACGCGCCGCCCCGCTTCTGGCAGCCGCGGCACGACAAGCACGCGTAGAGCTCCGCTCTTCTTCTGAAAAGAGGCACCCGGTTTCCGGGTGCCTCTTTTCAGATAGGAACGACTACTCGG
>JAAXXS010000206.1 GCA_013334395.1 Holophagaceae bacterium
CCTTGTCGGTTTCGAAGGTCTTGCCCACCACCTCCGCGATCAGCTGCTGGGTGGCGTGAGCGTAGGAGAGCTCGGCCTCGACCCGGATCCTAAACCCGGGCCTGGGGCTCGCGTTCGGCTCGAGGTCCGGCAGCGGCGTGGCCACGACCACGGGCTTCGCGCCCAGCACCAGGCGGGGCTGGGCCTCGATCTCCGGCGTGATGACCAGGGTCCGCCCCTGGGTGACCAGCGGGGCGATGCGGATGCGCCGGGGCTGGAACAGCAGGTAGAGGTCCTTCCTCAGCTCGATGGGCTGGCTGAAGAGGGTCCAGGCCTCCTGAGCTTTCTGGCGGGCCAGGGCGTTCTCGCGGACCAACTGGGCCAGGGCTTCCGTGCCTGTCGCGAGGTTCTCCTTCATCCCGGCCGTCACCTGGTTCGTGATGTCGAAGCCGAGGAAGGTGATCTCGCAGGTGTTCAGGGGGGTCACCTCGAAGGCCGTCTGGCGCAGGGCCACGCCCCAGCCCGGGAGGATCCCGATCTCGGTCTTGAGCTCGAGCATCACCCGGCGCGGTGGCTCAGGGCTGCGACCACAGGAACCCATCACCGTGGTGCGGTTGCCCAGGGTCCGCAGGCCCACATCCATGCCGAAGTTGGCCACCATGCGCAGCGAGAGGTGGGCGTCCTTCATCTGCACCTGCAGGGGCTCCCGGATCAGGTTGAAGCGGAAGTAGGCCCGGGGCTTGCCCTTGATCTCCGCCCAGGTCTCGACGTTGGGCGGCGAGAGCGGCACCTGGGCCTCGACCTGCTTCAGCAGCGCAGACAAGTCCACCCGGATGGGCAGGGCCAGGCTGGAGGACTCCAGTTCCTCCACCAGCGCCGGCACAGGCGGCGCCTGGGCCGCCATGGGCAGCGCGAGCAGCAGCAGGATCGAGAGGCGGCGGGGGGAGCTCATGGGTCCCCCCAAGTTATCAGGCCAGAGCCCGTTCGTAGGCCTTGCCCAGGGTGAGGGCGATCTCCTCGGGGCTGTGGCCCAGGAAATCCGAGCGCTGCATGAGGTGCAGCAGCTGGCCGTCCTTCAGGATGGCGGCCTGAGGGCTGGTGGGCAGGGCGCCCTCGAAGTAGTCCCGGGCCTGGGCCGTGGCCTCCTTCTCCATGCCCGCGAAGACCGTGACCAGCTGGTCGAAGCGTAGGCCCATGGTGCGCAGGGCCGCCACCACGCCGGGCCGGGCTCCGGCCGCGGCGCAACCACAGACACTGTTCACCAGCAGCAGCGTGGTGCCGGGCTGCTGCAGCGCCGCGTCCACCTGGGCTGCGTCCATGAGCTGTCGGAAGCCCACCTGCGTGAGCTCCTCGCGCATGGGGGCGACCATTTCTTCGGGATAATTGGACAACGCATCCTCCGTGGGGAGTTTAAAGTTTACCAATCAAGTCAAGATTATGATGAACTCCCTGGGCCATGCGATCCTGGAGCGTGTTTTCCGGAGCCGCCATGAAGGACTTCTTCAAGAGTTTCTTTGCCAGCCTGCTGGCCCTCATCCTGGTGGGGGGGCTGGGGCTGCTCCTGCTGTTCGGCGTGCTGGCTGCGGTCGGCTCTTCGGGCAAGCCTACGGTGCCAGCCAAGGCCCTGCTGGTCTTCGACCTGGACACGAACCTGACCGATGGCGAGCATGAGCCGGAGCCCAGCGAGGCCATCAGCGAGGCCATGGGTGGTGGCGGCAGCCACAGCCAGTCCCTGCCGGTGGTCATCGAGGCCCTGGACCGGGCGGCGGCCGACGCGCGCATCACGGGCCTCTTCCTCACGGGCAACCTGCAGGGCGCCGGGCCCGCCCAGCTGAAGGAGCTGCGGGAGGCCCTCCAGCGCTTCAAGGCCAAGAAGCCGGTCCTTGCCTACAACCTGAACTGGAGCAAGCGGGACTTCTACCTGGCGGCGGGGGCCACGACGGTCTTCATCAACCCCTTCGGCGAGATGGAGGTCAACGGCCTGGGCAGCGAGCCCATGTTCTTCGGCGAGGCCTTCAAGAAGTACGGTGTGGAGGTGCAGGTCACCCGGGTCGGCAAGTACAAGAGCGCGGTGGAACCCTTCATCACGGACCGCATGAGCGAGCCGAACCGGGAACAGATGCAGAAGCTCCTCGATGACCTCTGGGGTGACTGGAAGGACTCCGTCGCCAAGGATCGCAAGAAGACGCCGGCGGACCTGCAGGCCGTGGCGGATGAGCGGGGGATGGTGGAAGCCGAGGAGGCCAAGAAGCTGGGCCTCGTGGACCGCATCGCGCCCTATGACGAGGTGCTCGACGAGCTCAAGAAGCTGGCCGGGAAGCAGCCCAAGGACAAGGACTTCCCCCAGATTTCGCTGGCCACCTACGCCGGCATCCCGGGTGAGGCGAAGACGGGCAAGACCCGCATCGCCGTGGTGGTCGCGGAAGGCGAGATCGTGGATGGCGAAGGCAAACCCAGCCAGGTGGGTGGTGAGCGGCTCAGCCGCGAGCTGCGCCGCCTGCGCCTGGACGACCGGGTCAAGGCCATCGTGATGCGCGTGAACAGCCCCGGCGGCAGCGCCTCGGCCTCGGAGCTCATCCAGCGCGAGGTGGTGGTCACCCGCAAGCTCAAGCCCGTGGTGATCTCTATGGGCCACCTGGCGGCCTCCGGCGGCTACTGGATCAGCACCTACGGCGACCGCATCTTCGCGGAACCCACCACCATCACAGGCTCCATCGGCGTCTTTGGGATGCTGCCCAACGTGAAGAAGCTCGCCAACGAGCACGGCATCACCTGGGACAGCGTGCAGACCGCGAAGATGGCCAGCCTCGGGACCCTGACCCGGCCCAAGACTGAGCTGGAGTTGGCGCGCATCCAGGGCATCGTGGACCACATCTATGAGCAGTTCATCGCCAAGGTGGCCGACAGCCGGAAGCTGAAGCGGGAGGCCGTCCACGAGATTGCCCAGGGCCGCGTCTGGTCCGGCCAGGAGGCCCTGAAGCTGGGCCTGGTGGACGAGCTGGGCGGGCTGGGCGACGCGGTGAAGCACGCCGCCAAGCTGGCCAAGGCCGAGGGCGACTTCACCCTCATCGGCCCCGAGCGCGAGCCCGACACCCTCCGCGAGATCCTCAAGAGCCTGGGCCAGAGCAAGCCCCGCAAGCTGACCCGCTCCGGCCCCGTGGAGCTGCTCACAGAGCGCTTCAAGGTCCAGTTTGAGCGGCTGTCGGCCCTGAACGATCCGCGCGGCGTCTACGCCCGGCTGCCCTTCGAGATCGACCTCAACTAGTGCGCTTGAGGCTGAGTTCCAGCGTGAACTCGGCCACGGGCTCGAAGCCGCCGTCCGGGGTCCGGACGGCGGCTTGCATGTGCATGGGCTCGGTGACGCGCTCCGGGGACTCCAGCGCCCTTCGGACCTGATCCCGGATGGCAGCCCCTTCCTCGCAGATGAAGTAGACGTCCGATTCCGGGCGCTTGAGAAAGCTGGCCTGGAAGGCCTTGAAGACCAGCGAGACCCCGCCGCCCGAGCGTCGGATGGCGTCCATGGCCAGCAGGCCCCCGGCGCAGTCGGCGCCGATGGCCAGGGCGCCGAAATACATGGAGCCCAGGTGGTTCCGGGTCCAGCGCCGGAGCGGGATCCGCACCACGCAGCGGGTCTCGGACAGCTCCACCACGCTGGGTCGCACCGAGGCCAGCAGGGGGATCTTCAGCCAGCCGAAGAGGCGCATGCCGAAGGTCTGCTTGAAGCGCTCGAGGCGGGAGCCCATGGCCTCAGTCCTTGATCAGGTTTACATCCAATAGTCCTGGCGGGGGATCCAGGTCCAGCCGACGGTTCGGCAGGTCCAGGGTCCACCAGGCCTTGATGTAGGGGATGTCCCGCTGGCCCGTCCGGCCAGGCCGGAGGTCCTTCATGACCACCATGTCGTAGCCCGTGGGGGCCGGATCCAGGCGGAGCACCTCGCCCACCTTGCGGTCAGCGACGAATACCTCGCAGCCAACCCACTGGTGGCGGAAGCTCTCGCCCTCCTCCAGGGTGGCCTCGGCCTCGGGCATCCAGAGTGCCCAGCCCTTGAGGGCCTCCGCCGCCGTGCGATCCGGCACATCCGCGAAGGCCAGGCAGGGGCGCTCCTGGTGCCAGCGGAAGAGGCGCAGGCTGACGGCGCGGGCCGGGGGTAGCGCCTCGGCGTGGTCCAGGTCCTGGTGCGGGGGCGCCAGGATCAGTCCGGCCATGCCCTCCAGGCGCTCGGGGTTGTCCATGACCGCATGGAAGAGGAACTCTCCCTTGAGTCCCTGGATCTTGGCGAGGTGGCCGGCAAGGAGCATCTAGGCCTCCCGCTCGTCCTCGTCGAAGAGCTCCAGCTCCACCACCACGCCGGCCTTCTCGCCCGCCGCCTTGCAGAGGGTGCGCAGGGCCGAGATCATGCGGCCGTGCTTGCCGATGATGCGGCCACGGTCACGGGGATCGGCGTAGACCAGCACATCGCGCCTGCGGCCCTCGCCCGCCACTTCGACGCGGAAGGCGTCCGGGTGGTCCAGCAGGGGAGTCAGCACGTCACGCAGGAAGGCTTCGAAGTCCATGGTCGCTCCGGGGGAGGCGCGAAGAACAAAGAAAGCCGGACCTGCGCCCG
>JAAXXS010000035.1 GCA_013334395.1 Holophagaceae bacterium
AGCGGCTTCGAGCGCTACATCCAGATCTGCCGCTGCTTCCGCGACGAGGACCTGCGCGCGGACCGCCAGCCCGAGTTCACCCAGGTGGACATCGAGATGAGCTTCGTGCGCCAGGAGGACGTCCAGGGCGTCATCGAGCCCCTCATGGTCAAGCTGGCCAAGGTGGTCGGCAAGGACGCCACCGCGCCCTTCCCGCGCCTGCCCTACCGGGACGCCATGGCGTGGTACGGCTCGGACAAGCCCGACCTCCGCTGCGGCCTGAAGATCCAGGACGCCACGGCCCTGTTCGCCGAGAGCGGCTTCAACCTCTTCCGCGCCGCCGCCGAGAGCCAGGGGCAGCGCCGCGTGCGGGCCCTGTTCTTCCCCGGCGAGGTCGCGGGCAGCCTGAGCCGCAAGGTGCTCGACGGCTACCAGGAGCTGGCCCGGCAGCAGGGCGCCGGCGGCCTGCCCTACGCCAAGTGGGGCAAGGACGGCCTCGCCAGCAGCTTCAAGAAGTTCCTCGAGCCCGCCGACGAGGCCGCCCTGCGCGCGAGCCTGGGCATCACCGGCGAGGGCTTGGCCATCTTCGCCGTAGGCACCGACGCCCAGACCAGCCGAGTCCTGGGCGACCTTCGCCTAAAGATCGCCACCGAGCTTGCGGCCAACGAGTCCGACCCAGCCCTTTCCCGTCTCTTAATGGATAAAAACGCGTTCGCGTTTTTATGGGTCGTGGACTTCCCCCTCCTCGACTGGAGCGAAGAGCACCAGCGCTTCATCGCCTGCCACCACCCCTTCACCAGCCCCCATCCGGATGACCTGGAGCTGCTGGAGACCAACCCCGGCGCCTGCCGCGCGGTGGCCTACGACCTGGTGCTCAACGGCTTCGAGGTGGGCGGCGGCAGCATCCGCATCCACGACGCCGAGACCCAGAGCCGAATGTTCCGCACCATCGGCATCGGCGAGGCCGAGGCCCGCGAGAAGTTCGGCTTCCTGCTGGACGCCCTCAGCTACGGCGCGCCGCCCCACGGCGGCCTGGCCCTGGGCCTGGACCGCCTGGTCATGCTGCTGGCGGGCGTGGACAACATCCGCGAGGTCATCGCCTTCCCCAAGACAGCCCAGGCCCGCTGCCTCATGACCGACGCCCCCAACTCCGTGGACGAGCGCCAGCTCCGCGAGCTGCACCTGACCCAGGAGGCCAAGCAGACCTACCGGGTGGGCGCGGTGTTCTTCGAGAGCGCCGAGGGCGGCAGCCCCGAGCTGCGCGGGCAGGCCCTGCAGCAGATCAGCCAGCTGACGCCCCGCCAGGCCCAGGGCCTCGTGACCCTGGACGCCCAGGGCCAGCTCCTCGACGCCCAGACCCTCAGTGGCCCCACCTTCGACTTCTGAGCTGGGCCGCCACCGGAGTGAGGCGCAGCCCCCTTCCCCTTGTGCGACAATGAGTCTGGCCACGACGAGCACTGAGGAACCCCATGACTGCGACTCCGGGAAAAGCCCCCAAAAAAGTGAAAGACAAGCGGCAGACCCCCCAGGAACGTGCGGAGGCCCTGCGCTACAACCACATGATGTACGGCCCCACGGCCAAGGAAGTGCCCCGGGTCCAGAAGAAGGTGAACCTGGGCTCGGCCTACCTGCAGCACCCCAAGTTCCAGGCCCTCATGCTGGCCTTCAAGAAGGGCACCGCCTTCCAGTTCGATGTGACGGATAAGGGCAAGGTCTTCACCGTCGCCACGGACGGCACCCAGATCCTCTTCGACGGGAAGAGCCTCTTCTATTCCCGGCCTTCGAACCGCTATGAAGATCACCTGCTGCTGGACCGGAGCATCCTCCTCCAGTACCAGACCTCGGACGCGCTGGTGCACCTGGCCGCCGCCGTGCTGCGCAGCCTCCCCGAGCTGGGCGCGCCGCAGCTCAGCTTCATCAACCAGCAGTTCTACTACGGCGCCGAGACCCTGGAGGCGGGCATCGAGGAGCACGGCCCGAACCTGATGGTGGGCTCCTACAAGCACCTCAAGGCTGCCGAGAGGGCCCGGAAGTAGGGCATGGCGCCAGCGCCGGGACAGCTCACCCTCCGCCAGCGCGCCCAGGCCATCCTCCGCGAGGCCGGCTGGGATATGCCCCCACCGCCGGTGGTCTGGTCGCCGCGCATGCTGCGCTGCGCGGGGCTCTTTGTGATCGAGAAGGATGCCAGGGGCAAGTGGCACCCGGAGATCCGCCTTAGCATCCCCCTGCTGCGCCGCCGGGACTGGCCCTGGCCCCAGCAGGTCTGCGGCATGAACTGCCACGATCCCGCCGCCGTGCAGGCTCGGATCCTGGAGCACGAGCTCATCCACTACAAGCTCTGGATGGACCGGGAGAAGGACTGGGGCCACAGCGAGCGCTTCCGGCGCCTGGCCTGGGAAGTGTTCGGGCACCAGAGCATCACCCATGGCATCGGCACCGAAGAAGGCTGAGGCCCGTCAGGACTGGACCAACCCAGGGGTTCTGCCGAGTACACTCCTGCCATGACTACCCGGGATCAGGCCCTCCTCGCTGCGCCTCCGCTGACGGAGGAAGCCGACCGTCTGCCCCCGGCCCTCAAGCTCTATGCCCTGCGGACCCTGCCCATGGGGGACATCAAGGCCATCGGCTTCGACATGGACCACACGCTGGCCCGATACCGCTCCCCGGAGATCGATGAGCTGGCCTTCAAGAAGGCCGCCCGGCTGCTTGTGCGGGAGCGCGGCTACTCCCCCTGGCTGCTCGAGGTCGCCTACAACCCCACCTTCGCGGTGCGCGGCCTGGTGCTGGACGGCATCCGGGGCAACCTCCTCAAGCTCAACCGCGAGCGCCAGGTGGTGCGGGCCTGCCATGGCAGCCGGGCCATGTCCCGGCCCGCCCTGGACCTCGTCTACAGCCGACGGCGCCTGGCCACCTCCGCCAAGGGCTTCCGCAGCATCGACACCCTGTTCGAGATCCCCGAGAGCTTCCTCTACGCCCAGCTGGTGGACGGCCTGGACCAGGGCATCCTGAAGGCCGAGAACTACCTCCAGCTCTTCCAGGATGCCCGGTGGGCCATCGACACCGCCCACCGCAACGGGGAGATGAAGACCGAGATCCTCGCCCACCGGGACTTCTTCATCGCCCAGGATCCCCAGCTGGCCCTGGCCCTGGATCGCCTGAAGCGCGAGGGCAAGAAGCTGTTCCTGCTCACCAACAGCGAGTGGAGCTTCACCCACGGCGTGCTGAGCCACCTGCTGGACGGGCAGGACGAGGCCCGGCCCCACTGGGTGGACTACTTCGATCTGGTGGTGGTGAGCAGCCGCAAGCCCGCCTTCTTCCTCGAGACGCCCGAGGCCAAGCCGCTGGAGGGGCATCCCCGCTGCTACACCGGCGGCCACACCGCCTGGCTGGAGGCCCTGCTCGGCGCCCAGGGTGAGGAGGTGCTCTACGTGGGCGACCACATCTACGGCGACGTGCTGCGCTCGAAGAAGAACGCCTCCTGGCGCACCCTGCTGCTGGTGCCCGAGCTGGAGCGCGAGCTGAAGCTGCTGGAGGCCAAGGCGGATGACCTGCGCACCCTCCTGCGGCTGGAGACCGCGCGGCGGCGGACCCTGCGCCGCGCTTCGGTGCTCCTGGATCAGTGGAAGCGGAACCGCGTGCGGCGCCATGTGCTGGGGCCCCGCCTCAGCCCGGATGCCACCGTGGCGCTGGACCACGAGGCCGCCCAGCTGGCGGCCAGCACCGAGGCGCTGCAGCGCCGGGCGGAGCTGCAGAACCTGGAGCTGGATCGGCTCATGGCCGCCGTAGAAGCCGCCTTCAATCCCATGTGGGGGCCCATGTTCCGGGACCGGGACGAGCAGACCCGCTTCGCCGACCAGATCCAGCAGTTCGCCTGCGCCTACACCGGGAAGGTCGGGAACCTCTACATGGTGGACTCCCACAACACCCTGTACGCCCCGGTGCCCGCCCTGCCCCACGAGCGGCTGGGCTGACGGCATCCGCAACTGGCCCCGCTGGGTCTTCAGGCGCTTCGCCTACTTCGTGCGCCGCCCCATGACCCGGTTGAGCATGGCCTCCAGCTCCACGCTGCTGAAGGGCTTCTTCAGGAAGTCGGCGAAGCCCTGGGTGATGGCCTCGTCCCGGGAGGCCGGCAGGGCGTAGCCGCTGCAGAGGATCCCGGGCAGGCCCGGCCGGACGGCCCGCATGGCCTTGAAGGCTTCGACGCCGCCCAGGCGGGGCATGGTGGCATCCAGGATCACCAGGTCGAAGACCTCGGGCCGCTGATTGAAGGCATCAAGGGCCTCCTGCCCATCGGCGACCGTCACCACCTCCAGGCCGAACCAGGTCTCCAGCATCTCGGCCATGACCTCGCGCAGCTCCACCTCGTCATCGGCCAGGAGCACCAGGTTCCGGGCACGGGGGCCCTCCACCGGCGCGACCGGCAGGCTCTCCTGCGCCTCCGGCGAGGGGAAGTGCACCCGGAACACGCTGCCGACGCCAGGGATGCTCTCGACCTGGAGGCCTCCCCGATGGCTCCGCACGATGCCCAGGGCGGCCGGCAATCCCAGGCCCCGGCCCAGGTCCCGGGTGGAATAGAACGGATCGAAGATGTCGGGCAGGCTCGCCGCGTCGATGCCATGGCCCTGGTCCGAGACTTCGAGCACCGCATAGGAGCCGGGCTCCACAGGCTCGGGCCAGTGCCCGGTGCCCAGGTCCAGGGGCGTGACCGCCCGCAGGTAGGTGCGGACGCGGACGACGCCCTGGGAAGAGTTGGCCTCCTGGGCGTTGGTGACCAGGCCTTCCACCACGCGGCCCACCAGGAGGGGATCCACCATGACCCGCGGCAGGCCCTGGGAGAAGTCCCGGAGCACCGGGAGCCGCAGGCGGTCCAATACCTCCGCGATGAGGGGCGTGAGCTCCAGGGACTCCGGGCGCCGGAGGTCTCCTCCGGAGCTGTGCAGGATGTCGCGGCTGAGGCGGCTGGCCCGGTCCAGCGCGGTCTTCAGCCGCTGCAGGTAGAGGTGCCCGCGGGAGTCTTCGGGCAAGGCGGCCTCGGCCATCTCCAGGTTCGCCACCATGGCCTGGAAGATGTTGTTGAAGTCATGGGCGATGCCACCGGAGAGCAGGCCCAGGCTCTCCATCTTCCGCGCCTTGACCAGGGCCTCCTCGGCCTTGCGGCGCTCGACGATGCTCCACAGCCCGTTCATGAAGAGCGTCAGCTGCTCGATGTCCTGCGCTTCGTAGGGGTCCGGCTTGTTCCCGACGCCCACCACGGCCACGATCTGGCTGCCGCTGAAGAGCGGCACGCTCATGAACCGGGAGAGGGGCGCGTGGCCTTCGGGCCGGCCCTTCATCAGGGGGTCCGGCACCGAGAAGTCGTTGCGCAGGATCGGCCGGCGCTGGCGCACCACCTCACCCCAGAGGCCCGTATTTCCCAGCTTGTAGGTCGTCATCGGGTTCATGACGGCACAAACCGGCATGACGTCCTTGGACCAGGAGTGGAGGGTGAACTCTTCGGTCGCTTCGTCGTAGAAGTAGATGTAGCCGATGGCGCTGCCGGTGAGGGCCACCGCCTCGTCCAGGCCGAAGTCGAGGATCTCCCGGATGCTCGCGCCTTCCACTTGGTTCAGGCGGACCAGGGCGCCGAGCCGATCTGCGTTCTGCTGGACCAAGGCCTCGCTGGCCCGCAGGGCCTCCTCGACCCGCCGCAGGTCCGTAACATCGACCATGCAGCACAACGCGCCCTGGACGTGCCCCTCGGGATCCCGGAGTGGCGTGGCATAGGCCATGAGCTGCCGGACCTCGCCATCCGCGAAGGCCAGGTCCAGCGGCAGGCCCTGGACCCGCTCCCCCAGCAGGGCGGCCTGCTGCATGGGCATCTCCTCCGGCAGCAGCTCCCGCCCCTCCCGGAGCAGGCGGAAGTGCCCAGGCTGTTCCCCGGGGGAGGCGGACTTCGAGTGGTTCGCCCCGGGGGCCATGCGGAGAAGGGCTTCGGCGGCGGTGTTTCCGCGGATGACGGCGCACAGGGGATCTTCGGCGATCCAGAGAGGCACCGGCGTGGCGGCCATGAGGGCCTTCAGCTTGTCCGCCTCGGCCATGGCGCGGGTGGTGGCCGCCCGCTGGCCGGCTACCTGGTCGGCCTCGGAGCGGAAGAGGTCCCGGATGAGGAGCACCCCCGCCAGCATCAGCCCCGAGATGAGCAGGCCCACGACCTCGTTGGGCAGCACCCGCGAGGGCATGCCCGTCCCGGCCAGTTCCACCAGCACATAGATGCGGCGGGCCGCCATGAGCACCAGCGCCAGAGAGAGCAGAATCCAGGCGAGGGGCTTCCGGGCGGTGCGATTGATGCGGATGGCAAAGCCCGCCGCGGCGATCTGCAGCGACACCGACATCAGGATGATCACAAGGTTCAGCAAGGGAGCCTTCCCTTGAGACCCTATCGGCAACCCGCGCGCGCTTAGTAAATTCCCCTCAAGCCTGGCGGCCGTTCCCGCCCTTGGCCCGGGCGACGACCTGCCGGATGGCCGCCACCACCTGATCCTGGTCGGCCTCGGTCAGCCCCGGCCAGAGCGGCAGGCTCAGCAGGCGCTCGCCGCTCCACTCGCTGTGGGGCAGGCCGTCCTCGGGCAGGTGCTGGGGATGGGCGGCGTAGAAGTCCCGGTACCAGGGGTGCACGTGCGCCGGCCGGTAGTGGATGCCGGTGCCGATGTTCTCTTCTTTGAGGGCGGCCACGAAAGCGTCCCGGTCCAGGCCCAGCTTCTCCGGGTGGATGCGCAGCACGAAGAGGTGGAAGCAGTGCCCGTGGTCGGCGTCTCCCGCCCAGGGCAGGAGCAGCTCGTCCATATCCCCCAGCAAGTCCAGGTAGCGGCGGAACAGCACGCCCCGGCGGGCATTGAAGCCGTCCAGCTTCTTGATCTGATGCAGGCCCATGGCCGCCTGCAGGTCCATGAAGTTGGCCTTGCGGCCGGGCTCGAAGACCTCGGTGTGGGGGCTGCCCTCCTTGGCGAAGCGCTTCCAGGCGTCGCGGTCGATGCCGTGGAAGCGCAGGCGCTTGATGCGGCCTTCGTAGTCGTCGTTGAAGAAGGCGATGGCGCCGCCCTCCCCGGTGGTCATGTTCTTGTTGGGGTGGAAGCTGTAGACGCTCATGACCGAGCGCGGGTTGCCGCCGATCTTGGTGCCCCGGTAGTGGGCGCCCATGGCCTGGGCCGCGTCCTCCACCACCCAGAGGCCGTGCTTCTCGGCGAAGGCCCAGATGGCCTCCATGGGACAGGGCAGGCCCGTGAGGTGCACGGGGATGATGCCCTTGGTGCGGGGCGTGATGGCCGCCTCCAGCTTGGCGGGATCGAGGTTCAGGGTCACGGGATCGATGTCCACCAGCACCGGCACGCCCCCCTGGAGGACGATCGTGCTGAGAGTGCTCACCCAGGTCAGCGAGGTGGTGATGACCTCGTCGCCGGGCTGGAGCCCCAGGACCTGCATCGTGATCTCCTGGGCCGTGGTGGCGCTGTTCATGGCCAGGCAGTGGGGCACCCCGTTGTAGGCCTGCAGCGCCTCCTCGAACTTGGCGGACTTGGGCCCCGTGGTGATCCACCCGCTGTGGATCGTGTCGATGATCTCGGCGATCTCCTCCTCCCCCACCATCGGGCGGGTGAACGGCAGGAACTCGGGGCGGCGGAGGTAGGGCACGGGGAACTCCAGACAGGCAGTCCATTGTTCCATATCGCGGAGCGCCGCTCCGCGATCAGGCGATCTGCATCGTGATGCTCAGGGTGCTGCCATGCCCGAGGCCTTCGCTGCTCAGGCTGATGGTCCCGCCCATCATCTCCATGAGGTGCTTGCAGATCACCAGGCCCAGGCCCGTGCCGCCGTATTCGCGGCTGTGGCCGCCCTCGGCCTGGGCGAACTTCTGGAAGAGGCGGGCCTGGGACTCCAGGCTGACTCCGATGCCCGTGTCCACCACGAAGAGGGTGACGATACCGGGGTGCCGCTCCACCTGGATGGACACGCTGCCCTCCTTGGTGAACTTGAGGGCGTTGGAGAGCAGGTTGAGCAGCACCTGCTTGAGGCGGTTGGGATCCACCATGACCTCGGGGATGTCGCTCGGCTCCGGCCAGACCAGCTCCACCCCCGCCTTCCGCGGATAGGCCTCGGCGATGGGCCGGACCTCATCCAGCAGCACCGCGAGGTTGAAGGGCTCGGGATGGGTCTCCAGCTTGCCGGACTCGATCTTGGCCAGGTCCAGGATGTCGTTCAGCAGGCCCAGCAGGTGCTGGCCCGAGATGTAGCTGTCCTGGAGCATGGAGCGCATCTCGTCGGCGTCGTCATAGAGGCCGTCCATGACGAGGCGCGTGAAGCCGAGGATGCCGGTCAGCGGGGTGCGCAGCTCGTGGCTCGTCAGGGCCAGGAACTCGCTCTTGAGCTGGTCCGCCTCGCGCAGGGCGTCGTTGACGCGCTCCAGTTCCAAGGCTTGACGCTGGAGTGCGTCGCGCTGCTCTGACAGGTCCCGGAACAGCCAGGCGTTGTAGAGCGAGATCGCCGCCTGCCGCTGGAGGATCGTGATGGAGTCAAGGTCCTCCTCCTCCCAGCGCCGGTCCGCGGGCATGGCCAGGATGGCAAACCCCAGCAGGAGCAGCTGGTGCTCGAAGGGAATGAAGTAGAGCGGCGACCCGTCCGCGCTGCGGAGGTCATCCAGGACGCCGCGGTCGTAGGGAGCCTCGAGCCACTGGCTCTGGAACAGCACCAGCGGCGTCTCGGGGAAGGGGTTCGGCGCCGGCAGCCGCATGGGGGACCACTCGGCCTTGGAGAGGCCCGTGCCATCCTTGGGCACGTAGCCCGCGCCGCCATCCTCCAGGGTCCAGACCACGGCGCGCCGGCAGTGGAACTCCTGCGCCAGCACATCCAGCACCACGCTGACCACCTGCCCACCCTTGGAGGTGGCGGCCAGGATCTCGGACACGTGCTGGAGCACCTGCATCTGGTGGGAGCGGCGCCCCAGCTTGGAACGCAGATCCCGGATCTCCTGCATGGACTGGGTCAGCTGCCGCTGGGTCTGCAGGAGCTCGGCCAGCAGCTCGGCACCCTGGGGCCGCGCCGTCGGTACAGAAGGCAGCTGCCGGGGACCCGAGCTGGTCTTGAGGGGGGGCGGAATCGGCTTGGGACCCGAAGACTGGTTCGAGCTGGACATGGTTCCCAAGCATGGCCGCCCACAGCAGTGCTGCCAAGGGGTGCAGAATGCGTCCAAGATGGAGGCATGGCGAACCGCGCCCCCACCTTCTCCCTCCAGCGGGTCATTTTCCTGGCCGTCTCGCTGGTGCTCTGCGTCCAGGTGGGTTGGTGGATCAATGTGCAGATCCGGGAGTCCCAGCGCCTGCTGGAGGCCCGCTCCCAGGCCCTGCAGGCCAGCCGCGCCGAAGCCTGGCAGATGGACAGCCTCAGCATCCTCAACGCCATCCATGCGCGGCCCGACCGTTCCTCCCGGACCGGGGCCGTGGAGGGCCAGCTGCCCGCCCTGCCCAGCTTCGAGGAGCGCCGGGTGGCCATCCAGCGGAAATTCCCCCACGTGGCCGTGGTGCCCTCACCGGTCTCGCCGGATGACCTCGCCCTGCTGGACGGCGCGGCTTTTCTGGCCCTCCGGCCCGAGCCCCTGGCCGAGCTGCGCAACCAGCGCTGGCACTCGGTCTTCCGGGCCACCACCGAAGGCGCCTTCATGGTGGTCGTGGTGATCTCAGGCCTGATGCTGCTCTACCGGAAGCTCTCCGAGGAGCTGGACCTGCGGCTGCGGCAGCGGAACTTCACCTCGGCCGTCACCCATGAGCTCAAGACCCCCATCGCCTCCCTGCGCGTCTGGACCGAGACCCTGTTCACCCGCACCCTGCCGGAAGAACAGCGGACTCGCATCCGGATGCTCATGGAAAAGGACCTGGAGCGGCTCAACGAGCTGGTGGGCAACCTGCTGGACGTGGCCCGGGCGGAATCCGGCAGCCTGGTCCTGCACCTGGTTCCCCTGGAGCTGGGTCCCTGGCTCCGGGGCGTCTGCGACGCCATGGACCAGCGGCTGGGCGCGGGCGAGCTTGGGCTGAAGCTGGAGTTCACCTCGGAACCCCTCTGGGTCCAGGCGGACCCCAAGGCCCTTGGCACCGTGATCGAGAACCTGCTCTCGAACGCCTACAAGTACGCGGCCGAGCCCCGGGAGACCACGGTCACCCTGGACAGCGATGGCGACGAGGTGCTGATCGTGGTCAGCGACCTGGGCCATGGCCTCGCCCCCAAGGACCTGCCCCGGGTGTTCCATCGCTTCTTCCGGGTGGGGGACGAGATGACCCGCCAGGTGGCCGGCACGGGCCTGGGCCTCTTCCTGGTCAAGGAGATCACCACCCGGCACCGGGGGAAGGTGCAGGCCTTCAGCCGTGGGCCGGGCCTCGGCTCCGCCTTCACCCTGCGCCTGCCCCGCAGCCCCAGGCCCGCCGATGTCTGAGCCCCATCTGCCCCGCCCCGAGGCGGCCCTGGTCCTGGCCGCCGCCCAGGGGGATCCCGAGGCCTTCGAAGCCCTGGTGCGCCCGCACCTGGGCATGCTTTTCCGGGTCATCGACCGGATCCTGGGCAACGAGGCCGAGAGCCAGGACGCCCTCCAGGACGCCCTCCTGACCCTCCACCGGGAGCTGCCCGGCTTCCAGGGCGCCAGCAAGTTCAGCACCTGGGCCTATCGGATCTGCGTGAACCAGGCCCTCATGGCCCGCCGGAAGCGGGTCCGGCGCCGGGAGGATGCCATCGAGGATCTGATGCCACGTTTTGGTGACGACGGGCATCACATGAACGTCGACACCCTGATCGATTGGAGTGAGGACGCGGAGGCCCTGATGCATGTCGAGCAGGATGAGCTCAAGGCCAAGGTCCGCCAGGGCCTGGATCGCCTCTCCGACGACCAGCGCGCGGTGTTCGTCCTGCGCGACCTGGAGGGCTGGAATACCGAGGAGATCGCCCAGCACCTCGGCATCACCCGCGAGCTGGTGCGCCAGCGCGTCCACCGGGCCCGGCTGGCCCTGCGTGCCCTGCTGCCCGAGTTCGCCCCGGCCCCGGAGGGGAAATGACCATCCTTGTCCCCACCTGTGAGCAGTTCACCAACCTCCTGACCGACTACGAGGAGGGCGCCCTGGGCCCCCTGGACTGGCTGGGCATGAAGCTCCACCTGGCGCTCTGCCCCCCCTGCCAGACCTTCCTCCGGAGCTTCGAGCGCACCCCCGCCCTGCTCCGCCAGGCCTGGGAGGACGCGGCGGAAGCCCCGGCGGAGCACGCCCTCGCCAGTGCCCTGGCCGCGCTGCGCGAGGGGCGCCAGCCCCGGGGCCCCCAGCACCACCCGGAACCGGAAGCCTGGACCGCCCTCCACGACAGCCGTGACCTCTTCACCACCCTGCTCCTCCGGCTCCATCTCGGCCACTGCCCCTCCTGCCGGGCCGCGCAGGGCGCCGAGCTCGCCTTGACGCCGACCTCGGCGGATCCCCTGGAAGCCCTTCGCCCCCACCTGCCCCCGGAGGCCCGCTGGCGCTGGTCCCGCATCGGGGACGGCCGCATCGCCCGGGTGCTGGCGGACGCCCCGAGCGGCGCCACCCTGAGCCTGGCCCGGCTCCAGGGGGGCGGCAGTGTGCCCCGCCATGACCACCTGGGCCCTGAAGTCTCGGTGCTGCTCTGCGGCGGCCTCCAGGACGGCCCGGCCCACCTGGGTCCCGGCGACTGGATCGCCCACGGTCCCGGCTACCTGCACGCCCCCGAGGCTGATCCCCAGGGCGAGTGCTGGGCCCTGGTGCGCCTGGAGTCCGGCATCCGCTTCGAAGGCTGGCGCGGGCTATTCGGCGTGGTCCGCTAGTCGAACCTGCCGGGGGCAGGCTTGCGCCATGCTCCAATGGTTCCATGACGGAGCACCGGGAGCATCTGCGCGGCGCGGCCCTGGTGGCCGCGGCGGCGCTGCTCTGGAGCTCCAGCGGGCTCTTCATCAAGGCCCTGCCCCTGGGGCCCCTCCAGATCGCCGGGGTCCGCAGCCTCGTGGCGGCCCTCACCATGGCAGCCGTGGTGCGCCTGCGGGGCGGCCGCCCCTTCCCGCGACCGGACGGCCTCTCCCTGGCCTGCGCCGCCTCCTACGCCGGGGTGCTGATCCTCTTCGTCGCCGCCACCAAGCTCACCACCGCCGCGAATGCGATCTTCCTGCAGTTCTCCGCCCCCATCTACCTGGTGTTCCTGGAGCCCTGGGTCACGAAGCGGTCGCTCCAGGGCCGCGACCTGGTGGCCGTGGCGCTCTGCCTTTCCGCCATGGGGCTCTTCTTCGTGGGCCGCTTCGAGGCGGGCAGCTTCGCCGGGAATGTGCTGGCGGTCATATCCGGCGTCTGCCTGGCCCTCTTCGCCCTGACGCTCAAGCTGAAGCGGGAGCGGCAGCCGGACGTGGATCCCATCAGCGCCATCATCCTCGGCAACCTGCTGGTGGCGGCCCTCTGCCTCCCCTTCGCGCTGCCGGGACTGCGGCCCACGGCGCTCCAGGCCGGCATGCTGCTCTACCTGGGCGTCTTCCAGATCGGTCTCGCCTACCTGCTCTTCAACGCGGGCATGAAGCGGCTCTCGGCCACGGCGGCGGTGGTGACGGGCACCCTCGAGGCCGTGCTGAATCCCGTCTGGGTCTTCCTGGGCGTGGGCGAGCGGCCTTCCCCCTGGGCCCTGCTGGGCGGCGTGCTGATCCTCGCCACCATCGCCTGGTACACGCTCAGGCCTTCGCCGCGGCGGCCCGTCGCTCCATGAACCCGGTGCTGAGGGGCACCAGCAGCGCCGCCGCGCAGAGCCCCACCACGCCGCGCCAGCCCTGGCCGTGGTAGGCGTGCCCACTGAGCGTGATGCCCGCGGCGCCGCCTAGGTAGTAGAACAGCACATAGAAGGCGTTGGCGCGACCCCGGCCCGCCTGCAGCTTGCGGTTGAGGGCCCCCGCCGCGGCGGCGTGGACCGTGAAGAAGCCTGCGCACACCAGCGTCAGCGCCGCGGCCATGGCCCAGCCCCGGGGCACCAGCGTGAGGGCCAGACCCCCGCCCAGCACCAGCGTTCCCGCCACCATGGCCGTGCCGTTGCCGATGCGGTTGCTGAGCCGTCCCGCCAGGGGCCCGGCCACCACGCCCATGAGGTAGGACAGGTAGAGCAGCGTCACCGCCCGGGTGGACCAGTGGAAGGGCGCGCCGTAGAGGTAGAAGGGCAGGTAGTTGAAGATCGAGGAGAAGACGAAGTAGGCCCCCGCCCCCACGCCGTAGAGCCGGATCAGGTCGTGGCGCAGCAGCACATCCCGGAAGCGGGTGGTGTCCCGGGCCACCGGGCCCTCATCGGGCTCCACCGGCAGGCCCGCATAGGCCGCCAGGACTGCGGCGATCAGCAGGGCCGAGGCCAGGAAGAAGGCCCAGCGCCAGTGCGCGGCGGGCATGAGCACCCCCGCCAGCAGGCGGCCGGAGAGCCCCCCCAGCACCGTTGCCGACACGTAGGTGCCCATCACCACGTTCAGGCGGGCCACCGGCATCACGCGGGCCAGGTAGGCCGCGAGGCAGGTGGTCAGCGCCGGGATGAACAGCCCCTGGACGAAGCGCGCCGCCACCAGCAGCTCGAGGTTCGGTGCCAGGGCCGAGGCCAGCCCGCAGACGGCCACCACCAGCCCGCCCGTGAGCAGGATGCGGCGGATGGGCAGGCGGTCCGCCAGGGCGCCGAAGGGCAGGTTCGCCAGGGCCATGCCCAGCACCACGGCGGAGACCGTACGGGAGGCCACACCCTCCGCCACACCGAACTCCAGCCGCAGCACCGGCAGCACCGGCTGGGGAATGTAGACCGTGGTAAACACCGCCGCCACCAGCGCGAACACCAGCAGCTGGATGCGCAGGAAGGGGTCCTTCCCGCCCTGCCCCTCAGCGCCGGTGGTCTGGCCTTGAAGGACATTCATCAGCGGCTCCGGGAATCCCGTTCCAGTATGAACGGCAGATGCTTGCGTCGCCCCTGCTGGTTCACACCCGTTCGAGGTCCCACGGTGGGGCGTTCAGATTCCCGCCGCCAGGCGGTAGAGCTCCGAGGCGGAGACGCCCAGGTGCTTGGCCAGGGGCTTGACCGCCTCCCGGAGGGTCATGCCGCCCTCCCGCGCGGCGGCGAGGTAGGCCTTGGCCCAGGGCGGCAATGCCTCGCCGTCGAAGTCCGATGCAGCCTCCGTGACCACCCGCTTGGCCCCGGCCCCGGCCAGCACCAGCACCATCTCGCCGCGGTCCTCGCGGCCCAGCTGGACCTTCACCTGGGCGGGCGTGCCGCGGTACCAGGTCTCGTGCAGCTTGGTCAGCTCGCGGCCCAGGGCGATCTCCCGGTCCGGCAGCAGCTCTTCCAGGTCGGCCAGGGTGTCGTGGATGCGGTGGGGCGTCTCGAAGACCACGATGGTCTCCTCCTCGGCGCCCAGCAGCTTCAGCAGCGTGCGCCGGGGCTCACTCCGGTTGGGCAGGTAGCCCCGGAAGCTGAAGCTGTGGCAGGGCAGGCCCGAGGCCACTACCGCCAGCAGCACCGCGGAGGCGCCAGGCAGCACGGTGACTTTCGCGCCCGCGGCCCGGGCGGCCCGGGCGATCTCGAAGCCGGGGTCGTTGATGCCGGGCATGCCCGCGTCGCTGCAGTAGGCCACAGTGCGGCCCGCGGCCAGCTCCAGGCCCAGCCGCTCGTAGGCCGCGTCGCCCGCGTGGTCGTCGAAGCGCAGCAGGGGCTTGTCGATCTCCAGGTGCTTCAGCAGGCCGCCCGTGCGGCGGGTGTCCTCGCAGGCCACCAGGTCGGCGTCGGTCAGGGCCTCCTTCGCGCGGACCGTGAGGTCGCCGAGGTTGCCGATGGGGGTGGGGACAAGGATGAGGTGGCCGGTCATGGTTCCCCAGTCTGGCAGGCCTGGGCTGGGTGCGTCCTGGTAGCGCTTGATGCAAAACTGCATTCGAAGAATTAGAAATCACCACCAAGGCCCCATGCCAGGAGCCGGCGCATGGTTGGGAATGAAAAGACCACCGCCAAGACGCCAAGTAGCGCCGTCGTATCCCGCAAGGGTCCGTCCAAGGGGGCATTCATTTCTTGGCGTTCTTGGCGCCTTGGCGGTGAAGTCATTTTGTCCTGACTCATCTGGGGATCGATGAGGGAACGCCCTAGGCCCGCCGCAGGGTGGGCGGCTGCCAGACCTGGGGGGGCGCGACGACAAGCGCCGCGGGTCGCTGCCGAGAGGCGCCGTCCTCGCCGACCCCGGCGGGCAGCACCCAGACCAGTCCGGGGTTCGCCATGGCGCGGCTGGCGGACAGCGCGGCGTCGAGGCTGGCCCGGCAGGACTCGAGGCCCAGCCCCTCGGCGCCAGGCACCCAGAGGGTGGCGCCCATGGGCGCGCCATCGAGCTGGGACCGCATCCGCAGCAGCAGCACGTGGGCGATGCTGCGGGGTGTGTGCTGGAAGATGATCATGAACCGCCCCGGCGCCAGGCGCACCACCAGATCCCCGGCCCGGATCCCCTCGGCGGCCTGGCGGACCTTGGCGGCGTCCTTCCGGCTCTTCATCGCCACGTGGCACTCGGCCACCACCAGGCTCTCCTGCCGGTGGTCCGAGGCCAGCATCGCCTTCTCCCAGATCTCCAGGTAGCGCAGGTTCGGCAGGTCGGTGTCGGGGTCCCGGGTGGAGCTGTCCTCCATCACCGCCTGGGTGATGGCAAGGGCGTCCTCCAGGCGGTTCAGGGACTGTTTCAGATCCTCGATCTCGAGCATCCGGCTGACGAAGCCCGCCACCGCCTCCAGGAGGGTGAAGGCGGTCCGCGGAAAGGTCTGGGGCTGGTCGAAGAAGGCGAAGAGCAGCGCCCGGACCCCCTCGCCCTGGCGAAGCGCACAGCCGAGCGCGGCCTGGTGGGGGAGGCTCGTCAGTTCGGCCTTCTTCCGGGTGTGGGGATCGGTTCGGAAGTCCTTCACCACGAGCACCCGGTCCGGGTGTTCGAGGAGCCAGTCACAGAGGGGGACGACCGGCGCCGGGGCCGCGTCGTCGGTGCCCTCGGGCCACCACCAGCGGGTGTCCACGGTGCCCTGGGACACCATGACCAGGGTGGTCTGGGCGGCCCCGAGGTGCTTCACCAGCAGCTCCAGGCTGTGGGAGAGGAAGAAGGGATCCCCGACTCCCCCGGCCTGGATCAGGGTGTGGATGGCGCTGGACAGGCGCTCCAGATGACCCGTGCGCGGGGCAAACCGTCTCGCGTAGCGCTTCTGCAGTCGTCGATCCGGCAAGCCACCCCTCCAGGGCACGATGCCACCTCCTCGGCACCCCCGGGGTCCTGGATGAACTCCAGTCCATCTGGAACCGGCTCCGCAAGTGGTCCCTCAGGTCACCCGCTCGAGCTGCTGCCGGCTGCCCAGGAGCCGCGTGTAGAGCATGCCCGTGTGGTACCAGTGCAGGAGGAAGGCCTCTCCGCCCGCCCGCGCCCACCAGCCCGGGGTGCCGGAACTCGGCGGCGCCAGCCGGGCCGCGCTGCAGGTCACGTCCAGGTCGAGGCCCCGGGCCGTGGCCCCGGCCCGGGCCAGGTGCAGGGGATCCGACACCAGCAGCAGGGTCCGCCATCCGGCGGTCCGCATCTGGAGCCTGACGTTGAAGAGATTCTCCAGGGTGTGCTGGCTGCGGTCCTCCAGCAGCAGCGCCTCGGCGGGGACGCCCCGCGCCACCAGCCAGTCCCGACCCGCCTCAGCCTCGCTGCGCGCAGCGTTCCCCGTGGTACCCCCGGCGATGAAGAGGCGGGGCGCGTAACCCATGCGCCACAGCTCCTCCGCGTGGGCGAGCCGGGCCAGGAAGACCGGCGTCAGAGCGTCCTGCTCCAGGCGCCGGCCGAGCACGAGGATGGCGTCCACCGGAGCCGCCTCCTGGCCGTGGGCGGCCCGCAGGACCTGCCGGAGCCGGAAGAGCCAGGGCAGTCCAGCCAGCCCCAGGCAACTCAGCAGGGCCAGGGCCAGGGAGGCCGCCCCGCCGGGTCCCAGCTTCTGCCAGAAGGTGGCGCGGGGGGGCGCCGCATAGACCCCGCTGGAGTCCGGCCCGATCCCGCTGTCATCCTCGCCGCCCATGGGTTCTTTTTACCACCGCTGGCGCTGCGCCGCCCCATGGGGATTCATCTCCGCGCCGGAGGGGCGCCAGGAACCAGAAGGGCACGGAGGGCGGCAAAGCCGCCTTCCGTGCCCTTTCGGTGTTCCATGAGAATCCCTGTGGGAGGGAGGATCCTCACGGCCCGATGGCGGCGCTGCCGGTTTCTCCAGTGCGGACCCGGTAGCAGTCTTCAAGGTTCAGGACGAAGACCTTGCCGTCGCCCAGGTGGCTGGGCTCTGACTTGGCGGCGGCGATGATGGCCTCCACCGCGGGCTTCACGAACTCTTCATTGACGGCGATCTCCAGCTTCACCTTGGGGAGCAGCCGGACCAGGC
Source organism: Holophagaceae bacterium (assembly GCA_013334395.1). Classification (GTDB taxonomy): domain Bacteria; phylum Acidobacteriota; class Holophagae; order Holophagales; family Holophagaceae; genus Geothrix. The sequence goes on from JAAXXS010000035.1 coordinate 17,412, forward strand.
CGATCTTGTTGCCCCGGAACTGCTCGGCGAAGCCCTTCTGGGTGCCGCAGCCGCGGACATCCGAGACGGTCATCAGGTAGATCTCCTGGGCCACCAGGGCGGCCTGGACCGCCTCGAACTTGTCCGGGCGGATGATGGCGACAATCATTTTCATGGGTAACTCCTCTCACGTGTGTTGGGCAGGGATGGCTCAGCTTCCGATCACTTCTTGGAAGCCGGAACCTTCAGGGGGGCGCCGGCGGGCGCGGCCAGGGCCGAGATCACGTATTCGGGGTAGGCCGAGATGCCGTGCTCGTGGAGATCCATGCCGTCGTGCTCACCGTCCACCGAGATCCGCAGGAGGCCGAAGGCGTCGATGGCCTTCATGACCGCATAGCTCACCGAGAAGGTCGCGACCGTGACGATGGCGCTGCCGATGATCTGGGCGATGAGCACCTTAGAGCCGCCGCCGTAGAAGAGACCCGTGAGCTTGTTAGTCAGGTCGGGGCTGATGGGGTCGCTGCCGATGGCGGAGAACTGGCCGCTGGCGAAGAGTCCCAGGGAGAGGGTGCCCCAGATGCCGTTGACCAGATGCACGGGCACGGCGCCAATGGGATCGTCGATGCGGAGGTATTCCAGCAGGTCCACAGCCAGGATCACGATGATGCCGCCAATGCCTCCGATGAGCACGGAGCCGAAGGGGCTTACCCAGTAGCAGGGGGCGGTGATGGCCACCAGGCCAGCCAAGAATCCGTTGGTGATGGAGCCGGCGTCCCACTTGCCCGTGCGGTAGTAGACGAGGGTGATGGCGGTGAGCGCCGCGGCGCAGGCCGCCAGGGTGGTGTTGGCCGCCACCCGGCCGATGCCTTCGTAGTCCATGGCGGACAAGGTGCTGCCGGGGTTGAAGCCGTACCATCCGAACCAGAGCAGCAGGCCGCCGCAGACGGCGATGGTGAGGTCGTGGGGGGTCATGGGGCCGCCGCCGTCCCGCTTGAACTTGCGGCCGAGCCGGGGGCCCAGGACCATGGCGCCCGCCAGGGCGACGGAGCCGCCGATGGTGTGGACCACAGTGGAGCCGGCAAAGTCGTGGAAGTTCATGCCGAGGCCGGGGAGAAACTTGCCGGCGTTGCCCATGGTGGCCAGGAAGCCGTCAGGGCCCCAGGCCCAGTGGCCGATGATGGGGTAGATGAAGCCGGAGACGCAGAAGCTGTAGAGGATGTCACCGATGAAGTCAGTGCGGCCGATCATGGCGCCGGAGGTGATGGTCGAGCAGGTGTCGGCGAAGGCGAACTGGAAGAGCCAGTGGGCCAGGAGGGCGACGCCCGTGCTTCCGTAGGTGATCGGGGCCCCCTTGAGGAAGAACCAGTGGTAGCCGATGAAGCCGTTGCCCTCGCTGAACATGAAGGCGTAGCCGAAGGCCCAGAAGAGGATGCCGCAGAGGGCCGTGTCAAACACGCACTCCACCAGCACGTTCACCGTCTCCCGGGAGCGGCAGAAGCCAGCTTCCAGCATCACGAAGCCGACCTGCATGGCGAAGACGAGAAAAGCCGCGATCAGAGTCCAGAGGGTGTTCAGCGGGTTGATGATGTCCTTGGCCACCAGCACGGGCGCGGCGGGTGCGGCGGCAGGTGCTGGCGCAGGAACGACAGCGGCGGCAGCTGCGGCCGGAGCAGTCACGGCGGGGGCGCCGGGAGTGGGGGAATCCGCATGGGCGGGGGTTCCGTTGAACATCATCGGCAGGACGATCATCATGGCGAGGATCGCCGCCATGCCCAGCAGCTTGCCAGAGGCCACGGTGAAGCCGTAGCGGCGCCACTCCGGGTCCTTCATGCGGTCGGCCAGCCGGGCCAGCTTGTTCTTGAATGAGAGCTTCTCGCTCCCTCGGGTGCAACTTGCCATCGCAGGCTCCAGGAAAAAGGGGATGAGGTTGCTGGAACTGCGACCAGGGAGGGAGTCCTGCCTCGGCTGCAGTTCGGTTCCAGGTCTAGAAAGCCTTGGTGATGGTGAGGGTCGCGCGGCCCTTGCCGATGTTGCGGCCCAGGGCGTTGGTGTAGACGGCGTCCTTGGTGTCGGCGTTGGTGCCGGCCAGGGCGAAGGTGTAGCCCTTGAACTCCTTGGCCAGGCCCAGCTTGTAGTCGGTGTAATCCAGGGGGCTGTTGCCGGTGCCGGTGTAGGTGGTCTTGCCGCCGTGGGCCAGCAAGGTCCAGCCGCTCTCACCCAGGGGAACGGCCAGGCTCAGGTCGATGTAGCTGGAGCCATCAGCCTTGGCGACACCGAAGTTGCCGGCGCTGAGCACCCGGGAATACTTGAGGCTGGCCCAGCTGTAGCTGAGACCCAGGTAGCCCTCGGTGGTGCTGGGGCTGGTGATGGCGACCTTCGAGTAGTCGCCAGGGTAGAGGTAGCGGATGGCGCCCATGTCCAGGGTCCAGTCCTTGGCGAAGCCCCACTTGTAGCCTCCGAAAACATCCACTTCAACCCCGGCGGACATGGGTCCGACACCAGCGTCGGTGAGCCAGGAGATGTTCGCCGCGGCGAGGCTCAGGTACCAGCCGTCCGCGTGGGCCAGATCGATCTCAGCCTGCACGGTGGGCTTGCCGTCCGTCTGGGTGAGGCCCCGGAAGATGTACTGGGAGCCCAGCGTGGTGGTGCCCGTCACGGCGAAGCCCAGCAGGGAGGGAGGAGCCGGCGCTGCGGGGGCCGGGGCCGCCACAGGCGCCGCGACCGGAGGCGTCTGGGCCTGGAGGCTGCCGCCCAGGGCGGCTACGAAGGACAGAATGGAACGAAGGCGCATGAACAACTCCAAGGAAGGGGGGAGGCGACCGAAAGGAATGGGGAGGTGCAGGACTACCGGGGCGCCTGGGCGCCCTGGGTCTGGGCAGGCTCAATCTGGCTGCCCATCTG